>DATLNC010000050.1:0-7612 GCA_035536935.1 Thermoanaerobaculia bacterium | reverse complement strand
AGCGACTCCCCCGCGTGTACCGGCGACCATTCCATGTGTACGGGCGTCCGCCCCGTGTGTACCGCCGACTCGTACGGCCGTACCAGCGACTCGTACATGCGTACGAGCCTCGCCCCCAGCCGTACGAGCCACTCGTCCATGCGTACCAGCCACTCGTCCGTGCGTACCGGCGACTCGTACGCGTGTACCAGCCACTCGTCCGTGCGTACCAGCCACTCTCCCCGACATACGAGCGTCCCGTCCCCGTGTACCGACGCCCGGTACGAAGGGACGGGGAACTGGTCCCCAACCTCCCCCTCCCCGGGGGGAGGGAACCCCCGCCCCCCTCAAACCTCCGCTGTCCGCGTGACCGGAGGCGCGGTGAGGGCGGCGCCGGCGCTGGCGGCGATCACCAGCACCACCGCCAGCCACTGCGCGCCTGTCAGGATCTCCGCCAGGAAGATGAGCCCGGTCAGCGCCGCCACCGCCGGCTCCAGACTCATCAGGATGCCGAAGGTGCGGGCCGGCAAGGCCTTGAGCGCGATCATCTCCAGCGTGTAGGGCACCGCGCTGGAGAGCAGCGCCACGCCCATGCCCGCCGCCAGCAACCGGGGGGTGAGCCGGCCCAGGTCGCCGCTCGCGACGGCCACGGGGAGCACGGTGACCGCGGCGATCGCCATCCCCACCGCCACTGCCGCGCCGCCGGGCACCACCCGCGACACGTGGCCGCCCAGCAGGATGTAGGCGGCCCAGCAGGCGCCGGCCGCCAGCGCCAGCGCCACGCCAAGCGGGTCGACCCCGCCGCCGCTCCAAGGTGCGATCAGCGCGATGCCGGCCGCGGCCAGCACCACCCACGCCGCGTCCAGCGCGCGCCGCGAGCCAGCCACGGCCACGCCCAGCGGTCCGATGAACTCCAGCGTGACGCCCAGGCCCAATGGAATTCGCGCGATGGCCAGGTAGAACACCATGTTCATCACCCCCAGCACCACGCCGTAGGGGATCACCGCCCGCCACTGCGCGGCCGTGAAGCGCGCGAGCCGCGGCCGGAACGCAGCCAGCAGCATCAGCGCCGAGAGGATCACGCGCAGGCCCACCGTGCCCGTGGCGCCCAGCACGGGGAACAGGCCCTTGGCGATGGCCGCGCCGCCCTGCACGCTGAGCACCCCGAGCAGCACGGCGGGAATCGGCGGAATCGCCGGGGCTTTCGATCTGTCCATCGAGTTTCGTGTCTCCGGCCGAGGTGTCCGAGCTCGGCTCAGTATTTCACGAAGGAACTCTTCCGTCCGGGTCGTGCTACCCTGATGTCCTGGTGGGATGAGCATTGAAGTTTTATCCAGCGTTCCATCTATTTCTCTGCTGTTCTCCTCTCTGTAACTAATCACGGCGGGCCACGCCGAACTGGACTGAAGCCGAGCCCGTAGGGCTCTGACATCCAATGGGGTTGAGGCAAGGAGGATTGTTATGAATTCGGATGACATCAGAGGAAAGATCAAGCAGATCATCGGCAATGTCGCGGGCATGGACCCGGGCCGGATCAAGGACGGCGATCACCTCCGGAACGACCTGAACCTCGACTCCCTTTCGCTGCTCGAGATCGGAGTGGACGTGGACCTCGCGTTCCAGCTCGGCCTGCCCGACGAGCGCTACAAGCAGATCGATTCCCTCCCCGGCATGGTGGATCTCGTGCAGGCGAGGATGGCCGAGATTGCCAGCCAGCAGCAGCAGCCGCAGCCGCAGCAGCAGCAGGTAGCGGTGGGATGAACCGCAGGATCGTGGTGACCGGGCTGGGACTGGTCACCCCGATCGGAGCCGGACGGGATAGGGTGTGGGACGGCCTGCTCGCAGGCCGTTGCGGGTTTTCCTCCGTCGAATCGTTCGACACGAGCCGTCACCCTGCCCATGTCGGGGCCGAGATCAAGGGATTCCAGCCAGATCCTTACATACGCAAGCAGGACCCTGCGAAGCTGGGGCGGGCCTCCCGCCTGGCCGTCGCCGCCGCGCGCATGGCCATGGAGGACGCCGGGCTCGATCCGGACGGCCCACTGTCCGGCGGAGTACTGTCCGACTGCGCCGGGGTCGCCATGGGCACCACCTCGGGCGAGCCGCTGGAGGTGGAGCGCTTCGACGATCTCTTCCTCGGCGGCGATGAAGGGCAGATCGGGCCGGAGCTGGCCACGGTCTACCCTTGCCACACCATCGCCACGCACGTCGCCCGGGAGCTGGGCTTCGCGGGCCTGAACGCCATGATCCCCACGGCCTGCGCCGCGGGCAACTACGCCGTCGCATGGGCCTACGACGCCATCCGGGCCGGCCGCGCCGAGCTGATGCTCGCCGGCGGCGCCGATGCCTTCTCGCGCATCACCTACACCGGCTTCTCGCGCCTCGGCGCCATCGCTCCCGACGTCTGCCGGCCGTTCGACCGCAATCGCAAGGGGATGATCCCGGGCGAGGGAGCGGGCGTGCTGGTGCTGGAACGGCTCGACCGCGCGCTCGCGCGGGGAGCGCGGATCTACGCCGAGGTGGCCGGCTACGGCCTCTCCTGCGACGCCCATCACATGACGGCCGCGCACCCGGAGGGGGACGGTCCTGCCCGGGCCATGGAACGCGCTCTCCTGGATGCCGGGCTTCGCCCCGAGGACGTGAGCTACATCAGCGCACACGGCACCGGCACGCCCACCAACGACAAGCTGGAGACCCTGGCCGTCTGCCGGATCTTCGGCCCTTCGCCGAAGGTCCCGATCAGCTCCATCAAGTCGATGCTCGGGCACACGATGGGCGCGGCTTCGGCCATCGAGGCCGCGGTCTGCTCCCTGGCGATCCACACGGGGCGGATCCCTCCCACCGCCAATTTCACGGAGGCGGACCCGGAATGCGCGCTCGACTGCGTGCCCAACGAGGCGCGCGAGCTCCGGGTGGAAGTCGCGATGAACAACGCCTACGCCTTCGGCGGCAACAACGCCTCGGTGCTGTTCCGCCGCTGTGAGGCCGCGTCGTGAGGGTAGTCGTTACCGGCGCTGGGGCGATCTGCTCCTTGGCCGACTCGGCCGGAGAGCTTCAGGCCGCGTTGCTGGAGGGCCGCAGCGGGCTCAAGCCCGTCGAGCTGTTCTCGCCCAACGGCCTGGGGCCGCAGCGGGCCGGCGAGATCCGGCCCTTCGAGCCGCGGACCTGGCTAGGGGAGCGCAACCTCCGGCCGGTGGACCGCACGGCGCGGCTGCTCCTGGCCGCGGCCCAGCAGGCCCTCGATGCCAGCGGGTGGACCCTCGAGCGGCGGAAGGAATCGGAGATCGGCCTGGTGCTCGGGACCATGTACTGCAGCATTCACACGATCTCGGAGTTCGACCGCCGCAACGTCCAGCTCGGGCCGTCCTACGCCAGCCCGTTCGACTTCGCCAACAGTGTCATCAACGCCGCTGCCGGCCAGGCCGCGATCTGGCATCACCTCTGGGGTGTCAATTCGACGATCGCGGCGGGGGAGGCCTCGGGGCTGGTGGCCTTGACCACGGCGGCCGACTTGATCCGCGGCGGTCGCGCGGCAGCCGTCCTCGCGGGAGGAGCGGAGGAGCTCTGTCACGAGTCCTACCTGGCCTTCCACCGGTCCGGCCGTCTCGCCGTCCGCCACCCGATACCGTTCGACGCCCGGCGGGACGGCATGGCGCTCGGCGAGGGCGCGGCGATCCTGGTGCTGGAAGAGGCGGATTCGGCGGCGGGGCGGGGCGCCGCGGTGCTGGCCGAGGTCCTCGGCCATGGAGCGGCCTTCGATCCCACGGGCGGGGAGGGCTCCGCCAGGGCGATGGAGCGCGCGGTGCGCCTGGCCCTGGAAGACGCCGGCTTGAGCCCGGAGCAGATCGACGCGGTGAGCACCGGGGCCAACGGCAGCATGGAGGAGGACCGGCGGGAAGCGCTAGGGATCGCCTCCGCCCTGGGCAGCCGCGCCGCGACCGTGCCGGTCACCGCGGTCAAGTCGATGTTCGGCGAGGCGCTGGGCGCCTCCGGGGCTCTTCAGACGGTGGCGGCGCTCGGAACCCTGCGCGACGGTGTGCTGCCGGGTATCCCGGACCTGGAATCTACGGGCGAGGATTTCCCCCTGCCCTCCGTTTCCGCGCAGAGCCGTCCGATCGAGGCGCGGCGCATCCTCATCACGGCCAGCGGCTCCGGCGGCCACTGCTCCGCCCTCGTCATGGGAAGATGAAAGACCACGCTCCCGGCCTGGATGCGGCTTTCGCGAGCGCGCCCGAGGAGCGGTCGGAACCCGTGCGGCAGGTCGAGGGGAAGATCCCGGCCTTCCTGCGCGGCACCTACTATCTGAATGGTCCCGCCCGCTTCGAGCGCGGCGGCTTCCGCTTCGGCCATTGGCTGGATGGCGACGGCATGGTCTGCGCCCTGCGCTTCGGACCCGAGGGCGCGGCGCTCACCAGCCGGTTCGTGCGCGGCGGCAAGTGGCGCGCGGAGGAGGAAGCCGGCAAGGCGCTCTTCCGGGCTTTCGGCACCGCGTTCGAGGGCGATCGATTGGCACGCGGGGGCTTCACCCTGGAGTCGCCGCTCAACGTGAGCATCTATCCCTACGCCGGCACGCTGCTGGCCTTCGGCGAGCAGGGGCTCCCCTGGGAGCTCGACCCCGAGACGCTGGAGACCCGCGGCGAGTACACCTTCGGCGGCCGGCTCGGCCCCCTGGCGCCGTTCGCCGCCCATCCCAAGATCGATCCGGAGACCGGCGAGCTGTTCAACTTCGGCGTCTCCTTCGCCGCGGGCGCGCCGCAGCTCCACCTCTACCGCTTCGATCCGGACGGCAACCTCGTCTACCGCAAGCGGCTGCCGCTCGCCGGTCCCTGCTCGGTGCACGACTTCGCCCTGAGCCGGCAGCACGCCATCTTCCATCTCGGGCCTTATCACCTGGACATGGAGGCGTTCGCCAAGGGCGGCGCGGTGCTGGACGCCCTGCGCTGGGAGCCCGAGCGCGGGACCCGGCTGCGGATCGTCTCCCGGGAGACGGGCGAGGAGGTGGCCTCCGTGCCCGTGGGGGAGCGCTACTGCCTGCACACCATCAACGCCTTCGAGGTGGGGGACCGTCTGGTCGTGGACCTGCTGGAGCTGGACCGGCCGGTGTACGACCAGTACCGCCTCCCCAAGCTCTTCGAGGACGTCGCCGAGGGGAGGCCGGTGCGGCTGGTGGTGGACCTGGCCCGCGGAACGCTGGTGGAGCGGCGGGAGATCGCCTACCGCCGGGCGCCGGACTTCGCGGCCATCGATCCGCGCCGGGCGGGCCGGCCGTACGAGGATTTCTGGATGCTGGGGATCTCGGCCACCGGCCGTCCCGGGCGGAAGTTCTTCGACCAGCTCGTCCACGCCCGCTGGAACGGTCCCCTGGACATCTGGAAGGCCCCGCCGGGCGTCTACCTGGCGGGGGAGCCCGCCTTCGCGGCGGACCCGGGCTCGCCGGAGGGGGGCGCGATCGTCTGCCCGCTTTTCGTCTGCGGCCGCGGCGAGACCGACTTCGCCGTCTTCGATGCAAGGGCGGTGGCCCGCGGGCCCGTGGCGGTCCTCCGCCCGGGTTTTCCGCTCCACCTGGCCTTCCACGGGCTCTTCGAGCCGGGATAGAATCCGCCCATGAAGACTTATCAAAACATCGCAGGGGCGACCCTGCTGCTGTTCCTCACGGTCTCCGCCGGGACCGGTTTCTGCGGAGGCGCCTGGGTGCCCGCTCCCGGTGATGGGGACGTTCAATTGGGCCTCAGCCGCAAGACTGCCAGCACCTCCTGGAATGCGAGCGGCGACTCGTTCCAGAACACCACCGTGCGGGACGGGGAGACCAAGCGCCACTACCACGATTTCCGCTACGGCTACCTCTCCGGAGAGATCGGGCTCCTGCCGCGGCTCTCGACCCGCTTCGTCACGACCTATCTCTACGGCCTCGAAGGGCCGCACGACGATCTGGAGAAGAACTCGGGCCTGTCCGACGCCTGGTTCGGCCTCAAGTACGCGCTGGCGCAGGGGGACTGGCCCATGGCCCTCGCCGGCACGGTGCGCACGCCCTACTTCTACGACCTGCCGGGCGCCTACAACCGCTACCTGTTCGACGCGAACGGGCAGCGGCGCGGCGTGAGCCCCGAGTGGCGCGGGCTGCTCAAGCACGACTACACGCTGACCTACCTGCTGAGCCACTCGATGCAGGAGGGGCGGGGCTGGATGAACCTGGAGGCAGGCTACACCTGGCGCGAGGGCGCGCCGGCCGACCAGCTGCCGATCAGCGCCGAGCTGGGCTGGCCGCTGCCGTTCGCGGGGGCCGCGGTCAAGGGGAGCCTGGTCTACGTCGGCAGCCTGGGGAACGACGACCTGCGCGAGCCCGACGACCGCTTCGGATCGAACGCCACGTTCAACTTCAACGACGCGAGCATGGCCCGCGTAGGCGTTTCGCTGATCCTGCCGGTCCTCCAGGCCACCAACGTCGAGCTCGGCTACAACCAGTGGGTGTGGGGGGAGTCGGCCCGCCGCTACGACGAGCCGTTCCTGTCGGTCGGGTATCGGTTCTAGCTAGAAGCTCTCGCTCGTCGAGACGAGCCACTGGAGGCTGTCGATGCCTTCCCGCCGGTCCAGGGGGTAGGCGAGGTCGATGTGGACCATGGCTCCGCTCGACGAGCGGCTCGAGCCCAGGCGCAGGCCGAGCCCCACGTCCTGCAGCACGGGCTGCTCCTCGAAATACCCTTCCTTGAACCAGGCGCGGCCCACGTCGTAGAACACGGCGCCGCCCAGGTGCAGCACGTGGAAGAGCTCGCGGTCGCTGAAGACCCGCTGCTCCGCCTGGAGGAGCCATTTGCGGTCGCCGGCCTGGTAGCGCAGCGGGTAGCCCCGGAGGCCGGTATCGCCGCCCAGAAGGATCTGGGTCTCCGGATCGAGCTTCTCGGAGAACGCGCCCTCGGCTGCCAGGTAGAGCAGGCTCTTGCCGAAGTCCCGCAGGTAGTACCGCAGGTGCCCGCCGACGAGGAAGTTCTCCCGCCCGTGGTTGCCCCAGCGCGAGCCGCCCTGGAGCGAGGCCAGGAGGAGCTGCCGTCCGCCCGGCCGCCAGCCCGTCGTTATATTGGTGCTGGCGATCAGGTGGTCGCGGTCGGCGCCCAGGCCGGCGGTGGACCAGCCGACCCGCGCCTGGAACTGGGTGCCGAGGTTCAGATCCTCGGTGCGCTGGATCTGGTCGAGCTGGCGCTCCGTGACGAAGCCGTCTTCGACGTACTCGAAGCCGATCCAGGGATAGGTGAAGAGCCGGTTCACGGGGGGCAGGGGTGTGGAGTCGCCGCCGGGCGGGTACTCGAACGTATCGAGCTCGCGGTTGAAGCCGATCAGCCAGCGCCGGGTCGCCCCGTGCGCGAAGCCCTCGGAGAACCCGACGTAGGCCTCGAGCTGCTCGCGGGTGTGGGCGATCTTCTGAAAGATCTCGCCGAGCTCGTAGAGCGAGTCGATGCGGTCGTAGGTGTAGACCTTGAAGCCGGCAGCCCGGCGCACGTCCAGGGCATAGAACGGGCGCTCGATCTCGAAGCGCTGCGAGCCGCCGTCGCTGTAGTCCGCCGCCGACAGCTCGAGCTGCGTGCGGGTGCCGAACAGCCCCGGATCGCGGTAGCGGAAGAGGGTGGAGGTGCGGTCCACG
>DATLNC010000049.1:0-9506 GCA_035536935.1 Thermoanaerobaculia bacterium | reverse complement strand
ATGGGCGGATGCCGCTGGGGGTCGGGCGGGTGCCGCGCAGGGTCGGGCAGGGGCCGCTGGGGGTCGAGCGGCTGCCGCCGGAGCCCGGGCGGCTCCGCTCGGGCGTGAGGCGCGCTCGCCCACGGTCGAGCGGAACGCGCTGGAGGCCGAGCGGGATGCGCCCGAGCCTGAGCGGGATACGCTCGAGGTCGAGCGAAAGGCGCTGGAGCTCGAACGGCGGCGCTGGAGGGTCGGCGAAACGCGCCGGAGGTCGGGCTGCTAGTCCTCGAGGTCCTCGACCGCTCCCCGGACGTCGTCGACCTCCTGGAAGTAGTCGGGGCGGACCAGGACTTCGCGGGGCTTGCTGCCCTGGGCGGGGCCGAGGAGGCCGTCGCGCTCCATCATGTCGATGAGGCGCGCGGCGCGGGAGAAGCCGACCCGCATGCGGCGCTGGAGGAAGCTGGCGGAGGCCTGGCGCTCCGTGACCACCAGCTTGGCTGCCGTGTCGTAGAGGTCGTCGTCGTTGTCGCCGCCGTCGCCCGCGTTGCCGCCGTCGCCCTCGGAGGCCCGCAGCACGTCGGGATCCAGGTCCGGCTTGCCCTGCTTCTTGAGCCAGCGGATCAGCCCCGCGGTCTCCTGCTCCGAGATGTAGGCGCCGTGCAGGCGCATGATCCGCGACGAGCCGGGCGGCATCATCAGCATGTCGCCCTTGCCCAGCAGCTTCTCGGAGCCCACCTGGTCCAGGATCGTCCGCGAGTCGTGCCGGCTCGCCGTGGCGAACGAGATCCGGCAGGGGAAGTTCGCCTTGATCGTGCCGGTGAGCACGTCCACCGACGGCCGCTGCGTCGCTATGATCAGGTGGATGCCCACGGCGCGGGCCATCTGCGCCAGCCGCGCGATCGAGGTCTCCACGTCCGAGGAGGAGACCATCATCAGGTCGGCCAGCTCGTCGATGATCACCACGTAGTAGGGCAGCGGCTTCAGGTCCGCGGCGGTGAAAGCGCTCTCTCCCCCCTCGGAGAGCGACAGCCGCTCCTGCACCGACGGGTCCTGGATCGCCCGGTTGTAGTAGGCGATCGAGCGCACGTGGACCTCGGCCAGGAGGCGGTACCTCCGCTCCATCTCGGCCACGGCCCAGCGCAGCGCATTGGCGGCCTTCTTCGGGTCCACCACCACCTCGCACTTGAGGTGCGGGATGTCGGCGTAGACCCCGAGCTCGATCCGCTTGGGGTCGATGAAGATGAACTGGACCTCGTCCCGCATGGCCTTGTAGAGGATCGAGGTGATCATCGACTGGAGGCCCACGCTCTTGCCCGCGCCCGTGGCGCCGGCCACCAGCAGGTGGGGCATGGTGGCGAGGTCGGCGTAGTAGGGCTCGCCGTTGATGTCCGTGCCCAGCGCCATGGTGAGGACCGAGGGGGACTTCTTGAAGCGCTCGTCCGCCAGGAGCGTCCCGAGGCGGATGATGGCCCGGTCCTTGTTCGGAACCTCGATGCCGAGGGTGGACCGGCCGGGCATGCGGTCGATGCGCACCGCCTCGGCCCGCAGCGACAACGCAAGGTCATCCTGGAGGTTTACGATCTGGCTGACCTTGACCCCGGGCGCCGGCTGGAACTCGAACACCGTGATCACCGGGCCGGGGCTGATGGCCTCGACGGTGCCGTCGACGCCGAACTCGGCGCAGCGGCTGCGGATCAGCTCGCCCAGGCGGACCAGCTCGGCCTCGTCCATGGCGCTCCGGCCCTCCCCCATCTGGAGGAGGTTGACCGGCGGCAGGGTCCCGGGGGCGATCTCGGCGACGAACGGGAGCGGCGCCTGGGCCTTCTTGTGCGGAGCGCCGGTCGGAGCGGGCTGGATCGGCGGCGCTTCCGCGGCGGCCCGGACGGCCTCGCGCACGGCATGGAACTCGTCATCCTCCTTCAGCTCCGAGGCGCTGACGCGCCGGACGCCGAAGTCAGCTTCTCCCTTGCGCTCGGTAACGACCCGTGCCCGGCCCGTGGGGCGCATCGGCAGGTCGATCCGGTCGGGCGGCTCGGTTGCAGCTTCTAGCTGGGCGGGCTGCACGAGCTGCATCATCCGCTTGGAGGGGACCTTCGCAACATGCGGGATGTGCGGCGTCTCTTCTTCCTTCCGCTGCTTCTCCTCGACCACGCGCTGGAGGTGCTTGGTGATGACCCGGCGGCGCGCCCGCTCCTTCTCGCGGCGCTCCTTGCGGCGCTCGCTGGCGAGGGTGTAGCTCAGCCAGAGCTGCCGCAGGCGGTCGCGCCAGGCGGCGAGGGCGTCGCCCAGCGTCGACTGGACGACCAGGGCAAGCCCGCAGGCCGACACGGCGATGAGCAGGACGAGGGAGCCGACGAAGCTGAAGTAGCTCTCCAGGAAGTCGACCAGCAGCTTGCCGAAAGCGCCGCCGGACGCGATGGAGCCATCCTGCCAGTGCAGCCGGCCCACGGTGAGCTGGAGCAGGGCCGGGGTGGAGGCCAGCAGGAGCAGTGCGCCGAAGCCGCGGCCGACCACGCGCACGGCGCCTTGGCGGCGCAGCCGGCGCCAGCCGGCCACGATGAGGAAGAGCGGGATCAGCAGGCAGGTCAGGCCGAGAAAGGAGAAGGCCACGGCCGCGGCATTGGCGCCGAAGGGGCCGACCCAGTTGCGCGCGTTGGCCTTCTCCTCCGCTACCCGGTGGAAGACACTGGGATCGCCGGGGTGGTAGGTCGCCAGGCTGAAGGCGAGAACGACGCCGAGAGCGAGGAGCAGCAGCCCGACGAGCTCATTCCCCTTCTCCGGGGAGATCGTCGGCCGCTCGCGACCCTTGGTCGCCTTGATCACGGCCAGGGACATGGGCTTTTCTTCCGCTCCTTCTCTTCGCTCTCGCGCTCCGCTCGGGCTCAGGTAGAGGATGAACAATCCCTGGGCAAGTACGCATGAATTCTAGCATAACCCGGTGTATCTCCAGGAACTGCGCCATCCCCAGCTCCTCCCCCCGTACCTTCTCCGGCAGCCCTACCCCGGACAGCACAGCCTCCGCCCGCTCGCGGCCCCAGCCCGCGGCCAGCGCATTGCGGAGCGTCTTGCGCCGCTGGTTGAACGCCAGGCGGATGACCGCGATGAGCTCAGCCATCTGCTCGGGGGGGAGCGGCGGAGGCTGCAGCTCGAATCCCACGAAGCCCCCCTCCACCTTGGGCGGCGGATGGAAGCTCCCCCGGCGGACCCGGCCCAGGAGACGGGCACGGGCGTAGGCGGCGACCAGAAGGCTCAAAGAGCCGTAGGCCTCGTCCCCGGGGCGCGCCACCAACCGGTCTGCCACCTCCTTCTGGACCAGGAAGGCAGCCTTGGGAACACGGTCGTGGTGCGGGAGCATCCGCTCGATGATGACGGTAGCCACGTTGTAGGGCAGGTTTCCTGCCGCCAGGGTCGGCGCGGGCAAGCGGCTCCAGTCGATCTCCAGGGCGTCCTCGACGACCAGCCGCAGATCGGGCAGCCGGCGACGGAGGACCGCGGCCCATTCGAGATCCAGCTCCCATCCCCACACCCACGCTCCCGCGGCCAGCAGCTCCGCGGTGAGCACCCCACCCCCCGGACCGATCTCCAGGACCCTCTGGCCCATGGGTTCCAGGAAATGGATCAGGGGCCGGCAGAGCGCCCCGTCGGTGAGATGGTGCTGGCCTAGAGATTTCTTGAGGGAGGGACCGCGCACGGCAACAAGGTATCATGTGCCAAATTGGCCACTCCGGGGCCTGCGAACCTCCGGAATCGGCGCGTTTCCTGAAAGCCGCAAGGGGGGCAACTTCAACAACTTACGTGGCACTTGCCTTGCACTTCCGGGTCTCGGGAGAGCCTATGGAACTGGATGTCTCAACCCTGAACCGGGATGTCGAGCGCGAGACGCTCACCCTCAAGCGCATTGAAGCCGAGCTGCGCAAGGTCATCGTCGGGCAGGACTACCTGCTCGACCGCTTGCTGGTCGGACTGCTCGCGCGCGGCCACGTGCTCATCGAGGGAGTCCCCGGACTGGCCAAGACCCTGGCAGTCAAGACTTTGGCTCAGACCCTCCACGTCGACACCCAGCGCATCCAGTTCACCCCGGACCTGCTGCCCGCCGACCTCGTCGGCACGCTGATCTACGACCAGCGCAGCGGCGACTTCCTTCCCCGCAAGGGTCCCATCTTCACCCATCTGCTCCTCGCGGACGAGATCAACCGCGCCCCCGCCAAGGTGCAGTCGGCGCTGCTCGAATCCATGGAGGAACGCCAGGTCACCCTCGGAGACCGGACCTGGGCGCTGCCCGAGCCATTCATGGTGCTCGCGACCCAGAACCCCATCGAGCAGGAGGGGACCTACCCTCTCGCCGAGGCCCAGATCGACCGCTTCATGATGAAGCTCAAGGTCGACTACCCGAGCCGGTCCGAGGAGAGCGAGATCCTCGACCGCATGCTCGTGGACCATGGGCTCAAGGCCGCCCCGGTCGTGGACCGCGACCACCTGCTCTCCCTGCGCGGCGTGGTGGACCAGGTCTATCTCGACGCCAAGATGAAGGGGTATATCCTCGATCTGGTCATGGCGACCCGCGATCCGCGGGCGGCCGGCCTGCGCGAGCTCGTGGACCTGATCGCCTTCGGCGCCTCGCCCCGGGCCACCCTGTTCCTCGCCCGGGCAGCCAAGGCCATGGCCCTGGTGCGCGGACGCGGTTATGTCATCCCCGAGGACGTCAAGGAGCTTGCCGCCGACGTCCTGCGCCATCGCATCATCCTGACCTACGAGGCCGAGGCCGAGGAGGTCACCTCCGACGCCGTCGTGGCCAAGCTCCTCGACCGCATCCGGGTGCCCTAGGAGGCAGCCCGGATGTTCGGTCTTTTCGCAAAGCGCAAGCCGCCAGAAGCAACGCCTTCCCGCACCTCCCGCCTGCCCGCGGAGCTGCTCAAGAAGGTCCGGCGCATCGAGATCGCCACCAACCGCCTGGTGGACCAGGGGGTCGCGGGCGACTACCACTCGGTCTTCAAGGGGCTGGGCATGGAGTTCGCCGAGGTGCGCCCCTATCAGCCCGGCGATGACATCCGCACCCTGGACTGGAACGTCACCGCCCGCATGGGCTCCCCCTTCGTCAAGAAGTACGTGGAGGAGCGCGATCTCACGATCTTTCTGGTGATCGACGTCTCGGGCAGCCTCTCCTACGGCTCGCGGGCGATCCTCAAGCGCGAGCTGGCGGCGGAGATCGCGGCCCTGCTCTCGTTCGCGGCCCTGCGCAACCAGGACCGGGTGGGCGCCGCCCTGGTGAGCGACCGGCTGGAGCTTTTCCTCTCCCCGCAACGCCGGCGCACCCACGTGCTGCGCCTGGTGCGCGAGGTGCTCGACCGCCCGTCGCGCGGCGGCACCGACCTGGAGAGCGGGCTGCAGGCCGTGCTCTCCACCCTCAAGAGGCGCTCCGTGCTCTTCGTCATCTCGGACTTCGTTGACACCCCCTGCACCAAGGCGCTCAAGTCCGCCGCGGCCCGCCACGACCTGATCGTCATGGAGATCGTGGACCCGCGGGACGTGGAGCTCCCGAACGCCGGACCCGTGGTGATCCGAGACTCCGAGACCGGCGAG
Organism: Thermoanaerobaculia bacterium; assembly: GCA_035536935.1. GTDB lineage: Bacteria > Acidobacteriota > Thermoanaerobaculia > Multivoradales > UBA5704 > DATMER01. The sequence continues at coordinate 3,947 of DATLNC010000049.1, read as the reverse complement.
ATCGGCGTGGTGGACGGCAAGCGCCTGGCCCGCAAGCACGCCGAGCGCCGGCAGAAGGAGCGGGGCGAGCTCTCCCGGTTGACCAAGCGGCTGGGGGTCGATCACCTGGAGCTGCGCACGGACCGGCCCTATCTCCAGACGCTCGTGGCTTTCTTCGATCAGCGGCGGCGGCGGATGCGGCGATGAAATACGCTCTGCTCCTGCTACTGACAGCACCCCTTTCCGCCCAGACGGTGCAGGTGACCCTCTCGCCCAGCCAGCCGACCGTGGGCGACCGGGTGGCGGCCACGATCACTCTGCAGGTGGAGCCCGGGGGGTTATCTGGGGCATTGGCGGCCGAGCCGCGCTTCCCCACCTGGAAGGCGACCTGGGGCGAGGCCGAGGTCGTCGAGAAGGCGGAGCCGAAAAAGGTCTCCAACACGACCTGGAGCCAGGGGCTGGTCCTGGCGGCGTTCCGCACCGGGCAGGTCCCGCTGCCGCCCGTCCAGATCGCGGTGCCTCTCCGGAACCGGACCGTCCAGGTCTCCACCCCAGCCGGGCTCTCCCTGGACGTGCGCTCGGTGCTGCCCAAGGGGGAGAAGAAACCCCTGCCCAAGCGGGAGAGGCCGCCGATCCCGCTCCCGGTCGGCGATGCCTTCTGGTGGACCCTGGGCGCGATGTCCCTCATCTCTCTGATCCTGGGGCTGCTCCTGTTCCGCCAGCGGCGGACCCAGGAAGAGCCCGAGGCCATGCGGCCCGAGTTGGCGCCCTTCGAGGAGCTGACCACGATTCTGGACCGCCTGTCCGCCGAGCGCTCGGCCGTCCGGCTGCACACTTCTCTCAGCCTCGCCTTCCGGCGCTACCTGGCCCGGACGCTCGCCTTTCCCGCCGAAGAGCGCACGACCAGCGAGATCCACCGCCTCCTCCTGAGCGGCCGCCTCCCTGCGCCGATGGTGCGCCAGGCGGTCGAGCTTCTGCGCGCCTGCGACCTCGTCAAGTTCGCACGCCTGGAGGTGGACGAGGATCTCTCCCGGCAGAGGATCGACACCGCCCGGCGCATCGCGGGCGAAGTCGAGGAGCGCCTGCGCGCTGTCGAGCCGCTGGAAAGGACAGGATGATCACCGCGACCTTCCCGCATATGGCTAGCCCGGCCTGGCTCCTGCTGCTCGCGGCTCTCCCGCTGCTCGCCTGGTGGCACCACCGCCGGCATGAGCCGGGCGCCCTGACCTACAGCAAGCTCCCCACTGGAGCCGGCGGCCGGTGGCGCCTCCACCTGCCGTTCTACGCCCGGCTCCTGGCCCTGGCCTGCCTGATCGGCGCGCTCTCCCGCCCGCAGCTCGGCTATGCCTGGGAGGAGAGCCTGACCGAGGGGATCGACATCCAGATCATGCTCGACATCTCGGGCAGCATGGGCGCCGAGGACTTCCAGCCGCGCGACCGGCTGACCGTCGCGAAGCAGGTGGTCCGGGATTTCGTGGCAGGCCGCACGGGCGACCGCATCGGGCTCGTCGTCTTCTCCGGCTCGGCCATGACGCGGGCGCCCCTGACCACCGACCGGACCGTGCTCGCGACGCTCATCGACGCGGTCGAGCTCGAAACCCTGCCGGCCGGCACGGCCATCGGCGTTGCCCTGGCGAGCGGCGCCGCGCGCCTCAAGTCCAGTCCGGCCAAGACCCGGATCGCCCTGCTGATCACCGACGGCGTCAACAACGCGGGCGAGATCGACCCGCTCTCGGCCGCCGCGGCCTGCGCGGGGCTCGGGATCAAGGTGTACACGATCGGCGTGGGCAGCAGCCGGAACCTGGTGCCCGTGCCGCAGACCTACCGCAATCCTCTGACCGGCCAGCCGGAAACCCGCCGCGTGATGATGCGGGTGCCCATCGACGAGCGGCTCCTGCAGGAGATCGCCAGGCGCACCGGCGGCCAGTTCTTCCGCGCCGCGGACCCGCGTGCCCTGCGCGAGGTCTTCGCGGAGATCGACCGCCTGGAGAAGACGCCGCTCAAGGTGCAGCGCTACGTCCGATACCGCGAGGCGTTCCCGCCCCTGGCCTGGGCCGGCCTCGGCCTTCTCCTCCTCCCGCTGGCCGCGGCCGGCATTCGGGTGACAGCAGAGCCATGAACTTCGCCCAGCCCAAGCTCCTCTGGCTCCTGCTCATCGCCCCGGTAGTGGCGCTGCTGGCGTCCGTGGTATGGCGGCGGCGGCTCGCGTCCGATGCGGCCTGGGCCTCCCGCGGACTTTGGGACCGGCTGCTCCCCTCGTACGCCCCCCGCCGCATCGCCCTGTCGGTGGCTTTCCTCACCCTCGCCGTGGCCGGAGCCGGGCTCGCGCTCGCCCGGCCGCGATGGGGGAGCGGCGAGCAGACGGTCGAGCGCAAGGGGGTCGATATCGTCTTTTTGGTGGACTCGTCGCTCTCCATGGCGGCCCGCGACGTCCAGCCGTCCCGCCTGTTCGTGGCCAAGACGCTGATCCGCCGGATGGTCCGCGAGCTGCCCGGCAACCGGGTCGGCCTCGTCCAGACCGAGGGGACCGGCGTCGTCCTGGCGCCCCTCACCCTGGACGGCGGAGTCCTCGACCTGCTCCTCGACACGGTCGAGCCCGGCTCCCTCCCCACCCCGGGCACCGAGCTCGCCCCGGGCCTGGAGACCGCGCTGCGCCTGTTCGGCGAAGGGGACGAGAAGCACAGGGTCCTGGTCGTGCTTTCGGACGGCGAGGACCACGGCGGAGGGGTCGAGGACCGCATCGCCCGGCTCAAGGAGAGCGGAGTCGTTGTCCACGCGCTGGGCGTCGGAACCTTGGAAGGCGCCCGCATCCAGATCCCCGGCACGTCCGGCTACCAGCGCGGCTTCAAGCGGGACGCCGAAGGGAATCTGGTGACCAGCAAGCTCCACGAAGAGGTGCTGGAGGGTCTCGCCCGCGGCACGGGCGGTGGGTATTTGCGGATCACCAGCGCCGGCACCGATCCCGCGCCGATCCTCCGGGAGATCGACCGCATGGAGAAGCGGACGCTGGAAAGCCAGACCCTGAGCACCCTGGAGGAACGCTTCCAGTGGCCGCTCGCTCTGGCCGCCCTCGCCCTGGCCCTCTACCTCGCGGTGGGACCGTTCACGCCAGTCCGGGGGGCGTCTTCTTCATGAGGATCGCTCCCCTCGTCCTGCTCGCCGCGCTGCCCCTGCCCTGGATACCCTGGCAGCCCCACCTCCCTGCCTGGGCCGAGCGCTGGATCTACAATCCCCGCGAGCGGACCGAGCAGACCATCGCGGCCTACCGCGAGGGGGACGGCGACCGGGCGGTCGCTACTTCGGAGACAGCGCACCGGCTCGCGCCCGACGACCCGCTCACCGGCTACAACGCCGGCACGGCGAACCTCGCCGCCGGCCGGGCCCGCAAGGCTGCCAAGCTCCTGGAACAGGCAGCCAAAGGGGCTCCGTCCGGGCTCGCTCCCACGGCGTGGTACAACCTCGGCAACGCGCGCCTCGCCGCCTCCGATCCGGCCGCGGCCGTGGAGGCATACAAGCAGGCCCTGCTCCGCAACCCGGCCGATGGCGATGCCAAGCACAACCTGGAGATCGCGCTGCAGCAGCGCGAGCAGCAGCGGCTCCGCACGCAGGGAGGCCGGCAGGGCTCCCGCGGCGACCGCTCCGGAGAGCGGGAGCAATCCAAGAAGCCCGGCGAAGGGAGCCCGTCCGAGGACCAGAAACGCGCGCCGCAGGATCCCGGCCGGGGCCAGCAGGGCCAGCAGCAGTCCCAGGGCAAACAGGGCCAGCGGGATCAGCCGTCCCAGCAGGGAGGCGGAAGGCTCCCGAACTTCCAGAACCAGCCCGAGATGAGCTCCCGGGAGGCCGCGAACCTGCTCTCCGCCGTGGAAGACCTGGAGCGCCGCCAACGCCGGGACGAGGCGGCCAAGCGCTCGAAGCAGAAGGCTTTGAAGGGGAAAGACTGGTGAAAAGTCGCGCCCCCCTTCCGGTCC
>DATLNC010000048.1:0-24110 GCA_035536935.1 Thermoanaerobaculia bacterium | reverse complement strand
GAGAGGAGGCGCGCGGCGTTCCGGTCCGCTATCCTGAGCGAGTAGCCATCCCTGAAGCCTGAAGGACAAAAGGAGAGAACCGCATGAAGCTCACACACCTGCTTTCGATTCTGGCACTGCTCACCCTTGGAACCATCCCGGCGAAGGCCGACCCGCCTGGGAAAATGGACGATTTCGCCGGCAGCTACTTCGCGGGGCTCCCTGAAAGGGCGGAAATCCTCCAGCTTCATGAGGACGGCACGGCGGGCATGACCTTGTCGGATCAGGTCACGGCGGGCGCCGGAGGGTTCACGTTCAGCGACAGCCTCGGCTCATGGAAGATCACCGGACCGAGGACGGTGTCCGCGCGCTTCATGAACCTCAACTTCGACGTGACCGGTGTGCCGGCCTACACCGGCGCAGCGGTCGTCGACTACACGTTGCAGTTCGCGCCGGATTTCAACACTTTCACCGCGAGCTGCCTGGGCAAGATCTATCCGACGGGGCAGGACCCGTTCGCCCCGGGCGCGATCCCCGTCGTCGAGTTCGATTGTGCCTATCTGGACGGTTATCACTATGTGCGGGTGCCGCTCCCATAGGTTCCACTCGGAATGGGGGCGCGAGCATCAGGGCCGACCTCGGCTGTTGGGCGCGTAAGAACACCCCTTCCGGAGGGCGGCCACAAGGGCCGCCCCTACATGAAACGCTGGCTGTTAGCGCCTTTTTCCGAAAGGATAACCTGATGAGAAAGCTTTCTCTCTTGTCTCTGCTCGTGGCGGTGCTGGTCGTCTGTGCGGCCCCAGCGGCCCAGGCGTCGGTTCCGTCGGGCTCGCTGATCGTGAACGGGAGCTTCGAAAATCCCGTCATCGGCGGGGCCTTCCAGCTCTCCAGCTCGATTCCGGGGTGGCAGCCCACGGGCTCGTGCGCCAACATCGAGATCGACCGGAACGCCTTCGGCGCCGCCGCCGAGGGCAACCAGCACATCGAGCTGAACACGACGTGCGTGAACGGGGTCAGCCAGGTGGTCGCGACGACGCCCGGCGCCTCGTACTCGCTGGCCTTCGCCTTCGCGGCCAGGCCGGGCACCACCGCGGCGCAGAACCAGATGGAGATTCGCTTCGACGGCCTGGTCGTCGACAATCTCGGCCCGCGGACGCCCGGTGCGGGGCTCGAGTGGTCCATCCACCAATACGAGGTCACCGCCACCGGCTCGTCGGCCACGATCAGCTTCCATGGGACGGACCCCACCGCCACCGATGGCGCGGGCACCGAGCTCGACTTCGTGTCGCTGGTGCCCCTGGTGCTCAACGCGGATCCCTTGACGGAAATCCCCGAGTCGCGCTTTCTGAACAACGTTGTCTGTCCCAGTCCCAACGTGTGCATCGTCAGGGGTTTCGCTCCGGCCTCGTCCGACGCCACGTTGACCGTCGTGACCAATGGCATCCCTGCCACGCAGATCATCCCGAATACCGTTCTGAGGCGCATGACCTGCTTCAGCCCCACTTCGTGTTTCGCTGTTGGGGGCAGCAACGGCGAGGGCGTCCTCGTGCCCATCACCAACGGCGTGGTGGGACCGCTTCAGACCGTGCCCGGGACGACAAGACTCGTTGACGTCACCTGCGGCAGCGCGACGTCGTGTGTCGCGACCGGCTACACCGGCGCCTTCCCAGAGCGCACCGCCGTCGTCGTACCGATTACCAACGGCATCGCCGGTCCGCCTCAGTCCGTGCCCGGCGTCGAGCTGCTCTTGCGCGTGTCGTGCCCCAGCGCGACCTCGTGTTTCGCGACCGGGTCGACCACCGACGACCAGGGCGCCCTCGTGCCCATTACTAACGGCGTCGCAGGTCCGGCTCAGGTCGTCGCCGGGACGGACAGCCTCGGCGACATTGCCTGTCCGAGCCCCGGCACGTGCCTGGCCACTTCGTTCAATGGCTCCGTCGTCGCCATCACCAACGGCACGGCTGGGCCGGCCCAGCTCACTTCTCCAGACGTGATTCTCTCGTCCATCGCCTGCACGGACGCCTCCCATTGCGTCGCTGTCGGCTCCTACTCTCAAGGGGGGAGCTTCCAAGGCGCCGTGGTGGCGATCGACGATGGCGTGCCGGGCACGTACCAGACGGTGCCAGGCATGGACGTCCTCCAGACCGTCGCTTGCACCACCTCGTGCGTGGCGGTGGGCACCGACTCCAGCCACAACTTCGGCGCGATCGTTCCGATCTCCGGAGGTGTCCCCGGCTCGGCCCAGTACGTGGGCGGAGCGGGTAACCTGTGGGACGTCGCGTGCGGCGCGGAGGGTTGCATGGCGGTCGGAGGGAACCCCTCGTCCTCGGTGGGCGGATTCGTGACTATCCGGCCAGGGGCCACCCCGGCGATCTCCGTCCTCGCGTCGCCGTCGGTCCCCGCGGGCGGCCTGATCTCCGCCTCGGCGACCCTCACGGGCGGCTTCGCGCCGACGGGCAACGTGACCTTTTCCCTGTACGGCCCGGGTGACGTTACGTGCTCGAACGCCATCTGGAGCACCACGGTGCCCGTGGGCGCTGGAGGCGTGAGCAACTCGGGCGATGTCGAGGCGGGCGCCGCCGGGACCTACAACTGGGTGGCAACGTACAGCGGAGACCTCAACAACCTTCCTGTCAGCTCGGAGTGCGGCAGCGATCCGGTAGTGATCACGGGCCAGATGCTGAGCGGGCGCGCCTATGGCCTCTCGGCGAACGTGAGCCTGCTCGGCTTGACGCTGATCAACCGGCCGCCGACGCCCGACACCGGGGAGATCGCGACGACCCTGGATTCGAGCACCTCGGTGCCATGTGTGGCGACGCTTTCGGGTCCGCTGAGCGCTCACGCTCTCTGCGCGTCGGTGACCACGACGGCGTTCCCGGGGAGCTCCACGGCGGTGGCCTCGGTGGCGGATGTCTCGCTCTCGGTTGCCACCCTTCCCACCATCACGATCAGGGCGGTGAATTCGACCTCGACCACGACCTGCGACGGGTCCACGGGGGCGACGACGATCGCCTACCTCAAGATCGGCTCGACGGTCGTGATCGCCACGCCGACGCTGGTGGCTCCCAATACGCACGTGACCGTAGGCTCGGTCTCGCTGGTGCTCAACGAGCAGGTCCCTGGTCCCACCGGCGGCCTCACGGTCAACGGGGTCCACCTGAGCGTGAACGGCGCTGGCCTGGCCCAGACGAACCTCGTCGTGGCCTCGGCCAGGAGCGGCATCGGCAACTGCCCCTGACGGATGCCCTCACCCCCCGGCCCCCTCTCCCGGTCCACCCAAGCACGCCCGCCCCGGGAGAGGGGGAGACTTACTTCTGCTTGCCTGATTCCGCGGGTGGGGGGCTCACCGGACCTGCGCCGCTTCCCCCTCCCGCCCGGTCTCGCGCAGGAGACGCGTCCAGTTGGCGAGGGTCTTGTCCCACAGGTCGTAGGTCGCGCCTTCTTCCCGCAGTTTCATCAGCCGCCGGAAGAGGGGCTCGGCCTCGGCATAGCGCTTTTGCCGGCAGTGGAGATCGGCCAGCGAGGCGATCGTGCGCACGAGTTGGGGATGGGCGGGCTCCAGGGCCGCTTCTTCGATGGCGAGGGCGCGCTCGAAGAGGGGGCGGGCGTCGTCGTCCTCGCCGAGATCCACATGGGCGAGGCCGAGGTTGAGGAGCGTCCTGGCGAGCTGCGGGTGCCCGGGCCCATAAACCCTTTCGTTGGTCGCCGCCAGACGCTCCAGGAGGATCGCGGCCTCCGCCGGCCGTCCCTGCTTCTGGCGCAGGAGCGCCATTGCCTCCCGGCTGCCGGCGAGGTCGAGGTCGTCTTCGGGGAGAGCCGCTTCGCGGATCTCCAGGGCGCCCAGGAGGAGCCGCTCGGCCTCTTCCACGCTGCCGCGGTAGTAGGCGATGCCCCCGAGGTTGTGCATGGCCTTGGCCACGCGCGGATCGCGCTTTCCCCAAAGTTTTTCCTGGATCGCGAGCGTGCGCCGCAGGGCCGCTTCGGCCTCGTCGAAACGTCCGCGGGCGGCGAACGCCGCGCCCAGGTTGTTGAGGACGCCGGCCACGTCGGGATGCTCCGGCCCGAACAGCTCTTCGCGGATGGTGAGGGCCCGGCTGAAGAGCGGCACGGCTTCGCCCTTGCCGGAGAGGTGCGCGACTGCGCCCAGATGGACGAGGGTATCCGCGACTTCCGGATCTTCGGGTCCATTGAGCCGCTCGCGCACTTCGAGGGCTTCCGCGAGCAGCGGCCGGGCCTCGTCATAGAGGCCGAGGTCGGTATGGATGGCGCCCAGGGTGTCGAGGAGCCGAGCCCGCAGGAGCGGCTGGTCCTGGAGCTCATTTGCGAGACGCCCGGTGCCGCGCCGCAGGAGCTCTCTGGCATCGGGCATCCCGCCCCGGGTCTGCCGCGGGTCCGCGGACTGGAACAGGTCTTCGAGGAATTGCGCCACCGCGTCGGCCCGCGTTGCTTCCTCTCGGGCGCGCCGCGCCTGGGAGGCGGTGGCGACGAGGCCCCCGGCGAGAGCCAGGAGTATCAGGGCCACCGATCCGGCCAGGCGCCGGTGCCGGCGCACCCCCCGGCGTAACTGGGTGAGCATGCCTTCAGGCTCGGGCAGCGGCACGGAGACCTCGATCTCCGTGCCCGCGCCGGGGGCCGAGATGAAGCGGCACCGCCCGCCAAGTAGGCCCGCGCGCTCTTCGATGCTGGCGAGCCCCAGCCCGTCGGCTTGATTGGCTTCATCGGCATCGAAGCCGGCGCCGTCGTCCGCCACGGAGAGGCTCGCCTGGCGGGAGGAGATCCGAAGTGTGACATGGACTTCGCGGGCCGCGGCGTGGCGGATGATGTTGGAGAGGGCTTCCTGGGCGATCCGATAGAGGCCGAGCGCGATGTCGTGCGGGAGTCGAGGGAGCTGATCTTCCTGTTGGGGCAGGCTGAGGCGCACCGGCAGGCCATGCCGCCGCTCGATTTCCCCGCAGGCGTCACGGAGGGCTGCGGACAGGCCGCGGCGCTCCAGGATGGCGGGGTGGAGCTCGTGGCTCAGGCGGCGGAGGTCCTCACCCAGCCCGGCGAGGTTCGCGCCGAGGATGTCCAGCCCGGAGCGCCGCGGGTCGTCTTCCGCGACCTGTCTGCGTACGGCCTCGAGCTCGAAGCCGAGGGCGGCCAGGCGTTGGCAGTGGTCGTCGTGGAGCTCGCGGGCGATCCGGCGCCGCGCCTCTTCTTCTCCCGCGATCAGCCGACCCACGGTCGGCGGGAGGTCGCTCATCTCACATCACGGCACCGCCAGGCGGGGCCGCGAGGAGCGCCAGCTCAACGCGGCTCTCAGAACCCAGCTTGTCGTAGGCCTTGTTCAGGTGAGTGCGGACCGTGGTCACCGACACGCCGAGGTGCAGGGCGATCTCCTTGTTGCTCAGGCCCTGGCCCACCAGGCGGACGGTGTCGAGCTCGCGCGGCGTGAGAAGCTCGTTGACCAGCGAGGGCGGCGGGGGAGCGACGGGGCGCCGCACGGCGGGTTTCTTCGCAGCGTCGACCATTCCCCGGGTTACGACCGGGCTGACGTAGAAGAGGCCCTTGAGGATTTCCCGGACGGCAGTCCCGATCTCCTCGGCCGCGGAGATCTTGGTCAGGTAGCCCCAGGCGCCGGCCTCGAACGCCTCCCGAACCCAGGAAGGATCGGCATGGACGCTCAGGACCAGCACCCTCGCGCCGGGTACGGTAACCTTGAGCCGGCGCGTGGCTTCGAGACCGTCGATGAGCGGCATCGAGATGTCGGTAACGACGAGGTCAGGCCGCAGCCTCTCTGCAGCCTCGAGGAGCTCGCGCCCATTCCTCACTGCGGCGACCACTTCGAAGTCGGGTTCGAGGAGCTTCCTCAAGCCGTCGAGCATCATGGGATGGTCGTCGGCAATCAGCACTCTGGGACGTATTTCGGTCATGTTCCCTCCTCACCTCTCCTCGCAGCCGGGTAGAGTCCTCAGAATACTCTATACAGCGAAGGGTTAGGAGCTGTGTTACGGAGATGTCACAGAAAGAGACCCGCTGTCCGCCACCTGTGGAGACGCCCATCGGGCGTCTCCACAGGGCAGAAAGACGCAGGTCTACGTTAAGGGGGGAACGTGTCAACAGTTTGTCCAGGAGATCAGACAAACCGCAGTGGGGGAGGCTTCAGGCTTTGGCGCCGTGGCCCTTGAGCAGCTCCACGACTGCATCCTGCTTGCCTGCGATGGCATGGCGGATCAGCGGGATGCGGTGCGGACCGGGGAGATCCACGATCTTCGGGTCGGCTGCCAGGAAGGCCTTGACGATGTCGATCCTGCCGAGCATGGCGGCGCAGAAGACGTCCATGCGGGCGCCCTTCGAGAGCAGGTACTCGGCCACCGCCGTGCTGCCGATGTGGGAGGCGCCGCCGAGGCCGGTCTCCCAGTCGCCTCCGCCCCAGTCCCAGGTAGCGTTGACCAGGGCCGGCTGGGCTTCCAGCATCTTCTTCGTCTTCTCCAGGTCGGCGTGGGCGGCGATCACGAACTCCTTCACCATTTCCCTGTCGAGCTGCGGGCCCCGGTCCGGAATGGTCTGGGCGAACATGGGACCGGCGGCGGCAAGCAGGGCTCCGGCTTGCAGGACGCTTCGGCGAGTGAGGTCGGTCATGGCATGTCTCCTTTCGCAGCCATCCTAGGGTAACCCGGAGGAGCGCGCCTCTGCCGTTCGGGGGAGAAGCCGGGCTATGTCTTCCGGCCTATGCGCGGGATGCCGGGGGGCAAGTATCATCCTGGCATGTTTTTGCGTTGGGGCGGCCTGGCCGCCTGGCTGATGGTCGGCGTGCCGGTGATGACCTACCCGCACGAGAGCCCGGCGGTGCTCCTCGGCTGGACCTTCGCGTACCTCCTCTTCGGCGCGGTCTTCTGGCTCACGTCGGCCGGCCGGCAGGGGAATCTCGGGCTGCTCGGGCTGCAGGCGCTCTGCGTGATGGCGCTGGTGCTCACGCTCTGCGACGGCTTCGAGGGAGCGCTCCTGGTGCTCGTGGCCATGCAGCTCGGCTCGCGGGTGGACCGCCGGACCGGGCTCGTCTGGATCGCCGTCCAGACCCTCCTGCTCTGCGTGGCGGTCACGATCCACTGGTCGCTTCGCCCGGCGCTGATGCTCGCGCCGCCCTACCTGGGCTTCCAGATCCTGGCCTTTCTCGCGTTCGAGGCGCTGGAGCGCGAGTCGCGGATCAACGCCGAGCTGCGCTCCACGCGGGAGCTGTTGGCTCACGGCAGCCGCATGGCCGAAAGGCTCCGCATCGCGGGTGAGCTGCACGATGCGCTCGGGCATCATCTCGTGGCCCTGAGCCTGAACCTCGAAGTCGCGGCGCAGCAGTCCGACGGCGAGACCCGGGACCAGGTGCGGATCGCCCAGTCGCTAGCCCGGCTGATGCTCACCGACGTGAGCGAGATCGTGGACACCCTCCGCCGGGAGGAGGCGTTCGACCTGCGCCGCGCCCTGGCTTCGATGGCCGCCGAGATCCCGCGGCCCCGGGTGCACCTGGCCATCCCAGACGACCTCGCGGTGGAGGATGCCGGACTCGCTCATCTCCTCCTGCGCTGCTGCCAGGAGATCGCGACCAACGCGGCCAAGCACGCGCAGGCCGAGAACCTCTGGCTGGAGCTGGTGAGGGAGGGCGATTCGGTCGGCGTGCGGGCGCGGGACGACGGCCGCGGCTCCGAGAGGGTGGAGGACGGCCGCGGCCTGACCGGCATGCGTCAAAGACTGGAGCAGGCAGGCGGGCGCCTGGAAATCGCGACCGGTCCGGGCCGGGGCTTCGCGGTGGCGGCTCTGGTGCCGCTCCGGAGAACGGTTTGAGCCTCCGGGTTTGTATCGTGGAGGATGAGACCCTGGTCCGCCACGGCATCCGCAAGCTGCTGGAATTGGGCGACCGGGTCGAAGTGGTCGCGGAGGCGCGGGACGGCGAGGAGGCCCTCGCGCAGATCGAGCAGTCGCGGCCTGACGTAGTCCTGCTGGACGTGCGCCTGCCCCGGCTAGACGGCATCGGAGTCCTGAGGGCCTTGCGCGAGAAGCTTGGCGCGCCGCCCTGCCTGGTGCTGACCACGTTCGACGACCGCGAGGTGACGCTCGCAGCCATCCGCGAAGGCGCCCGGGGCTTCCTGCGCAAGGACGTCTCCCTCGAGCATCTGCTGGAAGCGATCGAGACCCTCGCCGCCGGCGGCACCTATCTTCAACCGGCCGTGACCGAGTCGCTCCTGCGCGGCCTCGACGGCGCGCGCCGTCCTCTGCCCGTCCCCGGCCTGGCGCCGGTCGAGCCGCTCACTCCGCGGGAGGCCGAGGTCCTCGGATTGATGGCCGCGGCCTACACGAACCGCGAGATCGCGGACGCCCTGGGCACGGCCGAGGGCACGGTGAAGATTCACGTTTCCAACATCCTGTCCAAGCTCGGCGCCCGGGACCGCACGCAGGCCGTGCTCAGCGCCCTGGAGCTCGGGCTTCTTTAGGAGAAATCCATGCTGAACAAGATCGGACAGATCGCCCTCAACGCTCACGACGTGGCACGCGCCACGGCTTTCTATCGCGATGTGCTCGGGATGCGCTTCCTCTTCGAATTCCTCCCGAAGCTGGCGTTTTTCGATTGCGGCGGCGTCCGCCTGATGATCTCGCTGCCCGAGGACGGATTCGATCATCCCGGCTCGATCCTCTATTACAAGGTGGAGGACATCCAGGGGGCCTACGAAGAGATCAAGGGCAAGGGGGCCGAGTTCCTCGGTGAGCCGCACCTGGTGGCCAAGATGCCCGATCACGAGCTGTGGATGGCGTTCCTCAAGGATACGGAGGGGAACACGCTGGCGCTCATGAGCGAGGTGCGGGCTTAGGCTCGGGTTTCAGCTCCAGGCCAGGGGGCCTCCTGGTGGGCGCCGATCCATCCAACCCCGTCTGGTGCCTCAGCCACTCCACCTTTTTCCGGAAGTACTCCGGATCGTAGCGGGTGTAGACCCGCTCGCCATCCTTCTCCTCGAAGAGGAGGATGCCGTGGTCGGCGCCGGGATAGACGACCATTTCGAAAGGTTTTCCCCGGGCCGCGAGCTGGGCGATCGTGGCGATGGTCGCCTCGTTCGGGGCCTCGATGTCGTCCCCGCCGATCAGCCAGAGCATGGGGATGTCCAGTTTTTCCAGGACCGGGCGCGAGTCGTAGAACCAGTAGCGGTCCAAGCCTCTCGGCATCATCCTCGGGCCGGCGGTTTTCATCGCCCAGGCGGGATACCTCATGAGCGATCCGGCGGTGCTGTCGTCCAGGGCATCCACCCAGCGCTCGTTCTTGAACCGGGCCTTCAGCTCGCCGACGCGCTCCCAGCCGCCGTCGAAGCGCTGGCGGATCACTTCATGGCCGGCCTTGATCAGCTCCTCGGCCTCCGCGAGGTCCGCTTCGCCAAAGCCCTGCTTGCGCAGCAGGTGGAGCGTCTCCTTCCGGTCCTCCTCGGCGGGCGAGTCGACCATGCCGTAGCCCACGAGGACGAACTTGACCGCGTCCGTCTTCGACGCCGCGAGCGGGGAGATCCAGCCGCCCTGGCTGTAGCCGGCCAATCCGATCCGGTCCGGATCGATCTCGGGCTGTTCGCGCAGCCACTCCACGGCGGCGACCACGTCGTCGGAGAGCTGGCCGAAGTCCATGCCGAACTTGCCCTCCGAGGTGCCGGTGCCGCGCTTGTCGAAGATCAGGACCGCGATGCCGTTCGGGGCGAGCAGCCATCCCTCGTGGGAGTAGACCGTGGCCGCGTCCTTCTCGGAGCCATGGACCATGACGACCGCCGGGTGCGGCCCGGGGCCGTCCGGAAGGATCAGCCGGCCGCGGAGCTCGGTATCCCCGCTGCGGAACGCCGCGGCCTTCTCACGGAGGGGGAGGCGCTCGACCCGGAGCTCTCCCTCCGTGCCTCCAATACCTTGGCGCCAGAGCAGGGCGCCTGGGACGAAGAAGACGGACCCCTCCTCCGGCGCGTCCGGCGACCAACCGGAGCGGATGGTGAAGGTGTCCTCGCTGTCCGGGTACAGCGAGTGGACCCGGCCGTCGGAGAAGTCGCGGACCCTCCAGATGCCGTCCTCGCCGGTCGGGCTGAGGCCGACGATCCGGCCGTCGGGGAAGCGCCACGCGCCCGAGAAGCGAGTGTCCACCTCTTTCGGGCGGAAGAAGAAGTACAGGATGGCCCCGATCACCAGGGCCAGGACGGCCAGCTTTTTGATCATGCTCCGTCTTACGGATGGGGGTGGGGGCGGGTTTCCGATGCTAAGCTCCCCCGCGCTTTGAGACGATCCTTTCTCCTCCTCACAGTCCTCGTGCTCACACTCCTGCCGTCGGGGTGCGCCTCCAGCCGTCATCAAGCCCAGACCGTCCTCGCGCAGACCTCCGGCCGGCTGGCTGTCGCCGGGCTGAGCCGGCCGGTCACGATACTGCGCGACACGTGGGGCATCCCCCACATCTATGCCGAAACCCAGGACGACCTCTTCTTCGCCCAGGGCTTCGTGGCCGCCCAGGACCGCCTGTTCCAGATGGAGGTCTGGCGCCGTGCGGCCGAAGGGCGGCTCGCCGAGATCCTCGGCCCGGCAGCGGTCGAGCGCGACCGCGTGGCGCGCCTCCTCCGCTACCGGGGGGACATGGAGGTCGAGTACGCGAGCTACGCCCCAGATGCCAGGCAGATCCTGGAATCGTTCGTGCGCGGCGTGAACGCCTATATCGAGTCTGTGAGTGGCCGGCTCCCCGTCGAGTTCGAGATGGCCGGCTTCCGGCCCGAGCCGTGGACGCCCGAGGTCTGCCTGAGCCGCCTCTCGGCCCTCGCGGTGACAGGCTACGCCCCGTTGGAAGTGTTCCGGGGCATCCTGATCCGCGAGCTGGGGGCGGAGGCCGCGGCCGACCTGGTCCCGCCCGACCCGGCGGTACCGTTGGATCGGGAGATCCTGCCGGGGATCGACCTGAAGGAGCTCGATCCGAAGATCCTGGCCGGTTTCCGGGCTGCGGGAGAGCGGGTGAGCTTCACAGTCCGGAACGGCAGCAACAATTGGGTGGTGGACGGCACCCTCTCGTCCACGGGCAGGCCGCTGCTGGCGAACGATCCGCACCGCTCCCTGGCCGTGCCCAGCCTGCGGTGGATGGTCCATCTCGTGGGGCCGGGCTGGAACGTGATCGGTGCCGGCGAGCCCGCCCTGCCCGGCGTCGCCGCGGGGCACAACGACCGCGTGGCGTTCGGGTTCACCATCGTCGGGATCGACCAGCAGGACCTCTACGCCGAGGAGACGCATCCCGAGGACCCGAACCGCGTCCGCTTGCGGGATGCCTGGGTGCCCATGCGGATCGAGCGGGAGACGATCCGCGTCAAGGGGGGCAAGCCTGTCCAGGTGGAGCTGAAGTTCACGGAGCACGGGCCGGTGATCCACGAAGATCCCGCGCGGCACCGCGCCTGGGCTCTGCGCTGGGTGGGCACGGAGCCCGGCACGGCCGGCTATCTCGGGTCGCTCTCGCTCAACCGGGCGCGGACGTGGCCCGAGTTCCTGAAGGCGCTGGAGCGCTGGAAAGTCCCGTCCGAGAACCTGGTCTACGCGGACGTCGAGGGCAACATCGGCTGGAAGGTGGCGGGGCTTACCCCGGTGCGCCAGGGCTGGAACGGCCTGCTCCCCGTGCCGGGCGACGGCCGCTTCGAGTGGCAGGGGTTCCTGCCTTCCGCAGAGCTGCCGGGGGACTTCAATCCGGCGCGGCACTTCCTTGCCACGGCGAACCACAACATCCTGCCGCCCGGGTACACCAAGGTGCTCGGTTTCGACTGGGGATCCCCCGAGCGGTTCCAGCGCGTCGCGGAGGTGCTCTCCGAGCCGGGGCGGCGCTTCACGGTCGCGGATTTCGAGCGGCTGCAGCACGACGACGTCTCGCTGACCGCGCGGGAGATGGTTGATTTCCTGAGCCAGGCCCAGGGTGTCGACGAGGAGTTGCGTCCCTGGGTGGACCGGCTGGCGAAGTGGGATCGGGTGGTGTCCAAGGAATCAGCCGACGCGGCGCTCTACGAGGTCTGGCTGAGCCGGATGCCAGCAGCCTTCGTGGCGCGCCAGCCCGAGAAGGTCCGGCCTCATCTGAAGGACTCCGTTTCGGCCGATAGCCTGCTGCTGCTCTTCAGGAACCCGGCCCCGCGCTGGTTCGGAGAGGACCCTCGCGCCGGACGGGACGCCGTGCTGGTGGCGAGCCTGCGGGAAGCCGTGGCCGAGACCCGGAAGCTCCTCGGGGATGATCCCGCGAAGTGGCGCTGGGGTTTGCTGCACCGCACCGGCTTTGAGCACCCGCTGGCCGGCATGGACGAAAAGCTTTTCAAGCTGCCGGCCTTCGAGATGAGCGGAAACGGCAGCACGGTCCATGTGACGACCGGCAACGGCTTCGGCGTGTCCCACGGCGCCTCGTTCCGGGAGATCATCGACGTGGCCGACTGGGACCGCTCGGTGGCGACGAGCGTGCCGGGTCAGTCGGGGCAGCCCGGCAGCCCGCACTACGGCGACCTGCTCCCGCTTTGGGCGCGGGGCCAGTACTTCCCTCTGCTGTTCAGCCGCGAGAAGATTGAGGCGGCATCGAAAGAGCGATTGGTCTTGGAGCCCGCACAATGATCCAGGGAAACGGTTTCCTCCTGCGCACGGTTCGGGCGTCCGATGTGGACGCCCTGTACGAGGCCCGTTCCAACGTGGAGGGCCGGGGCGAATACATCCCGCCCCGCATGGGATCGCAGCCCGCGTTCCGAAAGGAATTCGAGGAGACCGGATTCTGGACCGAGGACAACGGGGTTCTCCTCATTATCGACTCCGAGGACGGCCGGATGCTGGGCCAGATCGGCTACTTCCGGCCCGTCTTCTACACGGACGGGCTGGAGATCGGCTATCAGCTCTTCCAGCCGGCGAACCATGGGAAGGGGATCATGACGGAGGTGCTCCGGCTTTTCTGCAGCTTCTTCTTCTCCCACCGGAGCCTCTACCGGCTGCAGCTCACGGTGCATCCCGGCAACGCCGCCTCCCGCCGGGTGGCGGAAAAGGTCGGCTTCCGGAAGGAGGGCGTCCTCCGGGGATCTTTCTTCCACCGGGGAGCCCATCATGATTTGGAGCTGTACTCGCTACTCCGGGATGAGTGGGTGCCGGTGCCGCCGTTTACTCCGCTTGAATCTCCCTAACTTGCAGCTCCGATTCGCCAACCGAGGCAAGGACCTTGCGGTAGAGCTCCCTGGCGATGGCTCGACCTTGATCCAACCCTCGCGCCGGGCCTCTTCGATCCGCTCGACTCCGAGTCTGCCCGCCCTTTGGAGGACCGATTCGCGCCAGACCGCCTCCGGTGCCACGACTTCACCGTAGAACTCCCGGAGGAGATCCAGCCGATCGATGGCCGCGAGATGGATCAGCGTCGAGGAATCAGCAATGACCATGCGCTTGCGCGAGGTCTTCTTCGAGGTCCGTTTCCGTGTAGTGACGGGGGACCCGCCGCTCTCCTAGAAGGCGCTCGAAATCTCCGCGGGTCATCTGGGCCAGGATCCGCGCCTTGCCGAGAGAGAGGACGCCACGGCGATAAAGACCTAAGGCGAGCTCTTTGAGGAGCTCGGCTTCCATCTCCTCAGGAGGGAGCCGGACTGCGTCGACGACTTCGGTTGGGACTTCCAGCGTCAGCTTCGGCATATGTAGATGCTAATCGAAGTTCCGCTCGAACCGCAGCCCCATCCGCACCGATCTTGGCGCACCCAGCGTGCGCACCGGCGTGCGGCCGGTCTCGTAGTCCTCATCCAAAAGGTTTTCGGCTGCCACGAAAATCTCCAGCCCCCGGCCGACCGGCCGGGAGAGCAGGGCGTCCAAGGTCGCGAAGCTCTCCAGGGGGAGCTGGTTGCGGTCGTCGTCGAACTGATCGCCGGTCCAGCGGGCCTGGAGGCCCAGAGTACCGATATCGGGATCGAAGAAACGGAGCTGGAGCGAGGCCTGGTGCTCGGGCACCTGGGGGATGCGCAGCCCCTCCAGATCTCCGCTGCTCTCGACGGTCGCGTCGGAGAGCAGGTAGCCGCCCGAGAGAGTCCAGCGGCCACCCAGGCGGGCGGTGCCCTCGAGCTCCAGGCCTCGTGAGCGGGTGCGGCCCAGGTTCTGACGCTGGCGGGTGATCAGGCCGGGAGTCACCGAGCGAGTGACGTTGGCGACGTTGCGGTCCACCTCCATCCAGAAGAGCACGCTTCGGGCCGTCACCCGCGCTGAGGTGAAGACCGCGCCGGTCTCCCCCCCGGTGAGCCGCTCGGCTTCGAGGTCCTCGTTGGCCAGGGTGAGGACATCGCCCACACGGAAGTCGCGGTAGAGCTCGTTGAGCGTGGGGGCACGGAAGCCTCGATAGGCTGAGGTCGTCCACGCCCAGCGGTCGGTCGCTTTCCAGAGGAGGGAAGCCCGCGGGCTGAACGCGGTTTCCTCCCGCTCCTGGTTGCGCCAGCCGTCGAGCCGGCCCCCCAGGGTCAGGGAGAGGCGCGGCGTGAGGCTCACCAGGTCTTCGAGGAACAGGCCGCCCATGCGCTGCGTGCCGCCGGCCTCGGTCCTCCTCGGAACCGGGCCGCCGAAGATCAACTCGTCGCTCGTGCCGTTCACCTCGCGGAGGTCGAGCCCGGCGACCAGGCCGTGACGGTCCCCCAGGGTGCGCGTCCATTGCGCGCTGCCGCCCAGCGACTCGGCGGGCACCCTCTGCTCGCGGGTCAGGCTCTCGCTGTTGCGGTCGGACGCGACGGCGGTGAAGGTTTGAAAGTAGTCCTGGTCGCTCCCCCAGGCCCGCAGGGAGAGCCAGCCGCCGCCCGCGCTGCCGTCCAAGCCCAGGCTCGCCTGCCGGATCGTGGTGTCGTTGACCTGGAGGCGCGTGCCGTTGTCCCGATCCTCGTCGAACCAGGAGCCGCGGAGGAAGATGCGGCCATCCTCTCCGACCCGGCGCTCCAAAGCCAGGTCAACGGCCGAGTGGCGCGAGGCGGCGGGTGTATCGACCGCTCCCCGGGACGCAGACTCCACGGGAACGTAGCCTCCGGTCCGGAATCCCTCGGCCCCGAGGCTCGCGGCCCAGCGGCCCCATCGCTCTGCCGCGAAGAGGGACGCCTCTGGCGTCTCCCGCTCGCCGTAGGAAGCCTCGACGGCAAAGGCCGGCTCCGAGGGCTTTCGGAGGAGCTGGACCACGCCCCCGAGGGCGGCGCTGCCGTAGAGGTCCGAGCCCGCGCCCCGCAGCACCTCCACGCGGCCGAGCGACAGCCGGGGCACCCGGCCCCAGTACACCCAGCCGCCGAAAGGGTCGTTCAGGGGAACGCCGTCGGCAAGGACCAGGGCCCGGCTCGCGCCGCTCGCCCCGAGACCGCGCAGCGATACCCCCTGGGTGGTGGGATTGGCGAAGCGGCTCCCGGAACGGCGGAAGAGGGAGAAGCCGGGCACCTGGCGCAGGGCATCGTCGATCGTCCCTGCCGCGGTAGACTCCAGCTCCTCGGAGGAGAGGACGACCACGCTCGCGGCCGTGTCGGCCAGCCGGCGCTCGGTGCGGGTGGCAGTGACGGTCACCTCGTCTACCACGGAAGCCGCGGGCTCGGGCGGAGCCTGCGGCGCCTCCGGTGCGAGGAAGAGCGTCAGAATCAGAGCGGAAAGCACGCTCGGCACGCCGACAGCTTACCAGGGGGGCAGACACCATTCATCGCATCGTTCTTTCCACGTTCGGTTCCCTGGGAGACCTGCACCCGTTCATCGCCCTGGGGGTCGGCCTGCGGGAGCGTGGGCACGAGGTCGTCTTCGCCACGTCGGACTATTATCGCGCGAAGATCGAGGGGCTCGGCTTCGAGCTCCGCGCCCTCCGTCCGAACGTCTCGCCAGACGACCGGGAGCTGGTTGCCCTCCTCATGGACATCAAAAAGGGGAGCGAGCGCGTGCTGCGGGACATCATGTTCCCGCACCTCCGCGATACCTACGCCGACCTGCGCGCCGCGGCGGAGGGCGCGGACTTCCTGCTCGCCGGGGAGCTGGTCTATGCCGCGCCGATCCTGGGCGAAGCGACCGGCCTACCCTGGGCCTCGGTCACGCTCTCGCCGCTCTCGTTCCTCTCCGCCTGGGACCCGCCGGTCCTGCCTCCGCATCCCGGGCTGGCGAAGCTGCGGCCGCTTGGCCCGCGGGTGAACCGGGCCGTAATGAGCTTCGGCCGGCTGCTCACCCGCTCCTGGATCAAGCCGGTGTTGGAGCTGCGCCGGGAGCTGGGCCTGCCGCCGGGCGAGCACCCCATCTTCGAGGGGAAGCTCTCGCCGCACCTGGCACTCGCGCTCTTCTCCCGGGTGATCGGCGAGCCGCAGCCCGACTGGCCGTCCAACGCGGTGATCACCGGTTTCGCCTCCTATGACGCCAAGCGGGAGAACCTGGGGACCGCCGCGCCGGAGCTGGAGCGTTTCCTGGACCAGGGGGAGCCGCCCATCGTCTTCACTCTGGGCTCGGCGGCGGTGCTCGATCCGGGCGAGTTCTACCAGGAGAGCGCCGCGGCCGCCCGGGAGCTGGGCCGCCGCGCCGTCCTGCTCATGGGCTGGAACCCGCTGCCGCCGGATCTCCCGCAGGAGATCTTCGCCACCGATTACGCCCCCTACTCGGACGTTTTCCCCAGGGCCGCGGCGATCGTCCACCAGGGGGGCATCGGCACCACGGCCCAGGCCCTGCGCGCCGGCCGTCCGACCCTGGTCATGCCCTACAGCCACGACCAGCCGGACAACGCCGCCCGGTTGGAGAGGCTCGGGACCTCGCGGACGATCCCCCGGAACCGCTACACCGCGGCCCGGGCGGTGACGGAGCTGCGCGAGCTCCTCGGGAACCCCAAGTACGCCCGCAAAGCCGAGGAGGTCGGCCGGATCGTCCAGGCCGAGGACGGGGTGACGGCGGCGTGCGACGCTATCGTGGCACGGCTAGGAGGGTAGACGCCGGCCCCGCCAGATCGCGAAGATTGCGGGGTAGACGGTCAGCTCCAGGACGAAGGAGGTCGTGATGCCCCCCACCAATGGCGCCGCGATGCGCTTCATCAGGTCCGAGCCAGTGCCGGTCGCGACCAGGACCGGCAGCAGGCCAATCATGTCGGTGAGCACGGTCATCAACTTGGGCCGGATGCGCTGGGCCGCGCCTTCCACGATCGCCTCCCGCAGGTCTCCGAAGGTGCGCAGGCGGCCTTTCTCCTTCCATCTCCCATGGGAGATCGTCAGGTAGAGGAGCATCACCACCCCGGTCTCGGCATCGACCCCGGCGAGCGCGATCAGCCCCACCCAGACCGCCACGCTCATGTTGTAGCCGAGCAGGTAGAGCAGCCAGATGGCTCCCACCAGGGAGAACGGCACCGCCAGCAGCACGATACCCGTCTCTACCGCCGACTTCGTGTTCAGGTAGAGCAGGAAGATGATGATCAGCAGGGTGACGGGCACCACGACCTTCAGCCGCTCCTTGGCGCGCTCGAAGTAGGTGAATTGCCCGGCCCACTCCAGCCGCACCCCCTCGGGGAGCCGGACGTCCCGCGACACCACTTGGCGGGCTTCATCCACATAGTCGGCCAGCGGCCGGTCCCCGATGTCCACGAATACGAAGCCGACCAAGCGGCCGTCCTCGCTGCGGATCATGGGCGGACCCACGGTCGGCGTGATCCGTGCCACCTGGGAGAGGGGGATCTGCGCGCCCCCCGGCGCGGATACCAGCACCCGGCCCAGGAGGTCCGAGGGCTCGTCGCGCAGCTCGCGGGCGTAGCGCACCGTGATCGGGTAGCGCTCCCGCCCCTCGATCGTGGTGGAGACGGTCATGCCCCCTACGGCCGAGGCCACCACGGCATTCACGTCCATCACCCTCAAGCCATAGCGCGCCGCGGCCCGGCGGTCGATCTCCACGTCCAGATAAAGGCCGCCCGTCGAGCGGTCGGCGAAGACGCTCCGGGTCCCTGGGATGCGGGTCATGGCATTCTCGATCTCCACCGCGGCCTGCTCGATCGTGTGCAGGTCGTCGCCGAAGACCTTGATCCCGAGCGGGCTGCGGATGCCGGTCGCGAGCATCTCGGTGCGGGTCTGGATCGGCATCCACCAGATGTTGGGCATGCCGGGATAGCGCAGCCTCTCGCTCATCTCCTTGAGCAGCAGGTCCCAGGTCATCCCCTCCCGCCACTGATCCCGAGGCTTGAGGAGCACGATCGTCTCGGCCATGCCGATGGGCGCCGGATCGGTGGCAGTCTCGGCTCGGCCCATCTTGCCGAACACCCGGGCCACCTCAGGGAACTCCATGATCTCCCGGTCCATGATCTGGAGGACGCGCGAGGCCTCGGGCACCGACATCCCCGGCGGTGCCGTGGGCATGTAGAGGAGCACGCCTTCGTTGAGCGGCGGCATGAACTCCCGCCCGAGCCTCCGATACGCGGGGAAGGAGACCACCATGATGAGGATGGCCGTCACGATCACGCCCCAGCGGTGGTCCACCACGAAGCGCACCACCGGCGTGTAGGCGCGAATGAGCCAGCGGTTCAGGGGGTTCCTCTCCTCGGGCTGGATGCGTCCGCGGATGACGAGCACGGCCAGCGCCGGGGTGAGCGTCACGGCCAGAAGGGCGGCGAAGGCCATGGAGTAGGACTTGGTGAACGCCAGCGGCTTGAAGAGCCGGCCCTCGGCGCCTTCGAGCGTGAAGACCGGCAGGAAGGCGACCGTGATCACCAGCAGCGAGTAGAAGATGCTGGGGCCGACCTCCTGCATGGCCGAGATGATGGCGTCCCGCCGCGGGATGTCTTCCGACTCCTCCAACCGCTTGTGGACGTTCTCGATCAGGATCATCGAGGCGTCCACCATGGCTCCGACCGCCACGATGATGCCGCCCAGGGACATGATGTTGATCGTCAGCCCCTGGTAGTACATGGGGATGAACGCCAGCAGCGCGGCGATCGGCAGGGTGATCACCGGCACCAGGGCGCTGCGGACGTGCATCAGGAAGAAGAAGATGACCAGGCTGACGACCAGCATCTCCTCGATCAGGGCCTTGCGCAGGGTGGCGACCGAGGCCTCGATCAGCTCGGAGCGGTCGTAGGTCACGACGACCTTCACCCCTTTGGGGAGCGTGCGCTGCACCTCGGCCAGGCGGGCCTTGACGGCGCCGATCACGTCGAGCGCGTTCTCGCCGAAGCGCATGACCACGATGCCGCCGACCGCCTCGCCCTTGCCGTCGAGCTCGGCCAGACCGCGCCGCTGGTCCGGCCCCAGGGAGACCCGCGCCACATCGCCGAGGAGCACCGGGGTGCCGTTCGGGGCTTTGAGCGCGATGCTCTCCAGATCTTCGATCTTCGTGGCATAGCCCCGGCCGCGGACCACGTACTCGTGGCCGGCGATCTCCATGACGCGGCCGCCCACGTCCTCGTTGGACTGGCGGATGGCATCCACCACCTCGTTGAAGGGGATGCCGTAGGACAGGAGCCGGTTGGGATCGATCTGCACCTGGTAGGCCTTGACGAAGCCGCCCGCCGTGGCCACCTCGGCCACGCCCGGGACGCTCTCCAGGGCATAGCGCAGGTGCCAGTCCTGGAGGCTCCTGAGCTGCGATAGATCGCGCTGTCCGCTCTCGTCCACCAGGGCGTACTGGAAGACCCAGCCAACGCCGGTGGCGTCCGGACCCAGGCTCGGGCGCACGCCTTCGGGCAAGGCATCCTGGACCTCGTTCAGGTACTCCAGCACCCGTGAGCGTGCCCAATAGATGTCCGTTCCGTCCTCGAAGATGACGTTGACGAAGGACATTCCGAACATGGACTGCCCGCGCACGTACTGCACCTTCGGCGCGGAGAGGAGGGCCGTGGTGATCGGGTAGGTGACCTGGTCCTCCACGAGCCCCGGGCTCTGGCCCATCCACTCCGTGAAGACGATCACCTGCACGTCCGACAGGTCGGGAATGGCATCGAGAGGCCCGCGCGTCATCCCGTACCATCCCCACGCCGACAGGGCCAGGGCGAGGAGGACCGTCATCCAGGGGTTGCGGCCCGAGAAGGCGATCAAACGTTCAATCACGGGACCCTCGCAGCCGCGCCTCGGCGTCGATCAGGAAGTTGCCCGAGGTGACCACCCGGTCCCCCGGCTGGAGGCCGGAGAGCACCTCGAAAGCATCGCCGGATTTCGCGCCCAGGCTGACTTCCTGCTGGCGGAAGCGGCCCTCGCCGAGGTCCACGAACACGATCTGCCGCGGCCCCGTGTAGATCACGGCGGACTCGGGCACCATGAGGGCCTCCTTCCCCTCGGTCCGGAGCAGCACGTCCGCGTACATGTCGGGCCGAAGCACTCCGTTGCGATTGGCAATCTCGATGCGCACGCGCCCGGTGCGGCTCTCGGGATTGAGGGCGGGCAGGATCAGGATGACCCGGCCGCGGAGCTCCTCGCCCGGCAGGTAGGGGAGGGTCACGACCGCGCTCTGGCCCGCGCGCACCCGGGGCAGCTCGGATTCGTAGACCTCGGCCTCGACCCAGACCCGGTCCAGGCCGGCGATGCGGAAGAGCCGCATGCCGGGTTGGACCGCGGCGCCCTGGACAACATCCTTCTCGACCACGTAGCCGGAGGCGGGGGAGGGGACGGCGATCTCGCGGACCGCTTCGCCGGTCTCCTCGATCCGGCGGACCTGGGCGTCGGAGATGTCCCAGAGGCGGAGCTTCTGGCGAGCCGCGGCGACGAGATAGTCGGCCCGGTCGGGCACCGAGGTCTGCCGCGCCGCCTTCTGGCTCGCCAGGATGGCCAGGTACTCCTGCTGTGCCGCGTAGAGCTCGGGGCTGTAGAGGGTGAAAAGGGTCTGGCCCCGCCGCACGGCCTGCCCGGTCTGCTCCACGTACAGGCGGCCGATATAGCCGCCGTACTTGACGGTCACATCCTCCAGCCGGGTCTCGTCGAAAGCCACCCGTCCCACCGCTTTGACCTCGGCGGCGACCGGGCGCAGCTCGACCGTGCTGGTACCCACGCCCAGGAGCTGCTGCCGGTCTGCCTCGACAGCCACCTCGTCGCTCCCGGTCCGAGCCCGCACCAGCTCCATGCCGCAGATCGGGCACTTTCCCGGTCCGTGCAGGCGGACGTGCGGGTGCATGGCGCACGTATAGACGGCCTCTTCGGAGACCGGGAGCGCCGCGGGCTCCGCCGGCCCCCGGAACCAGGCGAGGATGGGGGAGCGGAACAGAAACAGGAGCACGCCCGCGGCCAGAGCCAGGGCGGCGTAGATGGCGCGTCTACGGTTCATCGCGGGCCTCCGCCGTCTTCGGGTAGGGGGGCAGGCGGCCCAGGACCCGATCCAGCATCGCCTGCCGATGGTGGTGCTCCGTCAACAGCTCATGCTCCTGCAGCTCGGCCTCCCGCAGGTTGCGCTCGGCCTCGATCACGGCGAGGAAGCTGCCGCCGGTCTCGAAGCCGGTGCTCGCCGCCCGGACCTGGTCGCGGGTGGCGGGGAGGACGCGGTTGCGCTGGATGTCGAGGTGATGATGACTCTCCCGCAGGAGCTCCCAGGCCTCGCGAACTTCGGCTCGGACTTGGATCTCGGCAGCGGCCCGCTCGCTCCGGGCCTGGGCCAGCCGCGCCTCGGCCTCGGTGCGGGCGGCCTCGGTGCGCCCCCGCCGCAGGGGGAGGTCGACCGCCACGCCGGCCATCCAGCGGTGCTCGGGGTCCGTCCACATGGAGCTGTAACGGCCCATGGCCTCGAAGTCCGGGCGGCGCTCCAGGAGGGCCATGCGGAGCTGTGCCTCCCTCGCCTGGATCATCGAGGCGCGGCCGGCCAGCTCGGGCCGGGCGGCGAGGGCCTCCGCCTCCAGGGCCGCGGCATCCGCGGGGATCTCCAATTCCGGCAGGCGGGCGAGCGGCGGCGGCAGGGGAGCCCCGGGATCGCGGTGGAGCAGGGCGTTGATGCGCGAGGCAATCACCCGGCGCTCGGCTTCCAGCTCCGCGCCCATCTGGAGGAGCTTGGCGCTCTCCACCTCGGCTTGCAGGGGGTCCTGTTGCATGGCGAGGCCGGCGGCGTAGCGCGCCGCGGCTACTTCGCGGAAGCTGTCCAGCAGGCGAAGGTGCTGGTCGTTGACCTCCAGGGAGCGGTGGACCAGGTACCAGTCGCCAGCCAGGTTGGAGGCCTGGGCGGTCAGCTCCAGCAAGGCCTCGCGGTAGTCCTGGAAGGCGGCGCCGGCCTCGGCCTCGGCCATGGCCACACGGGCCTGCCGCTTGCCCGGGTAGGGGAGCGCCTGGCGGATTTCGATCTCATGGCCGAACGGCACGTCCGACCCCACGCTCAGGGGGGCCAGTCCGTAGGAGACCATCGGATTGGCCAGCGCGCGCTCCTGGGGGGCCCGGGCCGAGGCGGCCTGCCACGCATAACGGGCGGCTTCCAGGCTTGGGTTGCGGTCGGCCACGGCCGCGGCAAGGGATTCCCGGTCAAGAACGCCAGGAAGAATGTCGGGCTCCTGGGCTGTCAGGGGAGCGGACAGTAGGAGTAGAGAGAAAGCGAGTCGGTACATGGCTCCTCCAGAGCGGGTTCAGGGACCGGTCTTCCCATGTAGGGAGATCGGCTGGACACACTGCTCCTGGGGAGGCTTAAATCAGGAAGGCGGCGAAGAGAGTGAAGAAGCCGACCCCCTGGATGACCGCTGGCGCGGTCTCCGGTTCGGATGCTGGATGGATCCGGACCGGGAAGGGGGCCGGCGTATCCGCGGCAGGTGCCGCGGCAATGGCAGGACCGGGCGGCGGCGCCGGCACGGGGAAGTGCGGCACCGGTACGCCAGATTGCTGGCAGCAGTCCTTTCCCAACTCCTCGCAGGCAGCTTTCGCTGCCCTCTCGTCCATGGGGCAAACCTCCTCCGCGCAGAGGGGAATCCCCAGCAGCAGGACGAGCGCACCGATCAGCGAGACAGAGGAGAGAGTGCGGAGATAGCCGGGACGACTGGCCATGGCCCCATGGTACTCCCGGGAGGCAATGAGTGCAAATCCCCCCGAAAGGCGGTCTTTTGTCCTACCTTGCGGGGCAGGTCCGGGCCGCGCCTGTGCCACAATTCGCTCTCCATGGGCGCCGGACACGCACATCACCACCAGGGGCACGGCCATTCATCTGGCAACCGCAGGCGGCTCGCCCTGACGCTCGGCCTCGCCGCCTTCTACATGCTGGCCGAGGCCGTGGGCGGCTGGCTCACCGGCTCGCTCGCCCTCCTGGCTGATGCCGGGCACATGCTTTCTGACGCCGCGGCCCTCGGCCTTTCGCTCTTCGCCATGTGGATTGCGCAGCGTCCGCCCACCCCGCGCCGCACCTGGGGGTACCACCGCACGGAGATCCTCGCCGCCCTGGCCAACGGAGCCACCCTGCTCGCCATTTCCGTCTGGGTGGCGGTCGAGGCGGTCGAGCGCTTCCGCAACCCGCCCGAGGTGGATGCTCCCGTGATGATGGCGATTGCCGTGGGAGGTCTGGCGGTCAATCTGATCGGGCTCGCCGTCCTGAGCGGCGGCCGGAACGAGAGCCTGAACGTGCGCGGGGCCTGGCTTCACGTCCTCACCGACGCCCTGGGAAGCGTCCAGGCCATTGCCGCCGGCGCCCTGATCTGGGCCTACGGTTGGAATTGGGCCGATCCCGTGGCCTCGATCCTGATCTCGCTGCTGGTCGTCTACTCCGCCTGGCATCTCCTCAAGGAGACCGTGGGGGTGCTCATGGAGGGGACGCCCGCTCATATCGACCTGGACGAGGTCCGGAAAGCCCTCGCCGGCCTGCCGGGCGTCTGCGGCGTGCACGACCTCCACGTCTGGACCATCACCAGCGGCATGGAGGCGCTCTCGGCCCACCTGGTGGTAGTGGAGGAGGCCTCCACCACCGCCCTGCTCCGGCAGGTGCAGACCTCCCTGCACGACCGGTTCGGCATCCACCACGCCACCGTTCAGATCGAGCCCGAGCCCTGCGCGCAGTGTGGCGCGCACCCATAAGGACATCCCCGAGGCTCTCAGGTAGATCCCTGAGCCTCTCAGGTGAATCCCCGAGTCACTCGGGGATATCCCTCAGTCGCTCAGGTAAATCCCCGAGTTGCTCAGGTAAATCCCCGAGTTGCTCGGGTAAATCCCTGAGTCGCTCGGGTATATACCCGAGTCGCTGAGTTATATGCCCGAGGCACTCGGGGATATCCCTGAGTCGCTCGGGTA
>DATLNC010000047.1:0-26893 GCA_035536935.1 Thermoanaerobaculia bacterium | reverse complement strand
GGAGCAGGATGCAGAGCGCCGCGCCGCAGAGCGCGATCAGCAACAGCCGCGAGCGCTCCGAGAGCTCGTCGCGCAGCCCGAGCAGCAGGGCGCCGATGCCCTCGTTGTCCTTGGGATACTGCCGCTCGAGGCGGGCGCTCACGACCGCCAGCTCCCGGCGGGTCTGCTCGACGGACACGCCGCGGCGCAGACGGGCGAGGACTTCGAGGTAGGTGTCGCTGCGATCCTCGAAATTTTCTTCGCGCAGGACGAGCGGCATCCAGGCTTGGATGGAGCGGTTCGGGAACTGGAACAGCGGCGGCATGACCCCGATCACCGTGTGCGTCACGCCGTCGAGCCGGACGGACCTGCCGATCACGCTGCGCTCGCCCCCGAACTGCGACTGCCAGAACGCGTAGCTCAGGAGAACGACCTGTCCGGCCTCGGCGTCCCGCGCCGTGAAGACGCGTCCGATCAGCGGCGAGACTCCGAGGAGCGGCAGCAACTCCGGCGTCGCCTGCACCGTCTCCAGCCGGCGCGGATCGCCGGCGCCCACGAGGTTCGCGGCGTGGAAGCAGTACGCGCCCATGCCGGAAAACGAGGAGGTTGTCGCTTTCGAAGCGGCCTTCCAATCGCGATAGTTCGCGGGCGAGACCTCGTTTCTGCCGACCTCGCTGCCCTGCCACAGCTTCACGAGCCGGTCGGCGTCGGCGTAGGGCAGCGGCCGCATGAAGACGAAATCAGCGACCGAGAACACCGCCGTGTTCGCTCCCACGCCGAGCGCGACCACCATGACCGCGGTGAGCGCAAAACCCGGGGTGCGCCGCAGAGCGCGCGCGGCATAGCGGAGATCCTGCCGCAGAACGTCCCAGTGGACCGCGAGCGCATTGGGGATCACGTCCGCGAGCGCCGCCAGGAGGATCTTCATCGAGGCGAACGGGCCGGAGAGCTCGCCCGCCCGCTCGGCGAAGGCGTAGCAGAGCTCGTCGCGGTACTCGACCCGAAAGAACGAGGGGTAGAGGCGCAGCAGCGCACGATAGAAGCGCATCACGCCGTCTCGGGTTTGAGCCCTTTCGCACGGGCCATCCGCACGAGCTGGGACAGGCGCCGCGTCTCGGCCCGCGCGACAGCGATGCCGAACGGCGTGAGGCGGTAGTAGCGCCGCCGTGGATCGTCGCCCGCCGCGGGCCGCCTGGTGACCTCGACGATGAGGCCCTGCTCCACCAGGCGCGCGATCGAACGGTAGAGCGTGCCGGCGCTCAGGCGCAGCTCGCCCTCGGTGCGCGCTTCGACGTCCTGGATGATCGCGTAGCCGTGGCGCTCCTCCTCGAAAAGCGCGAGGAGGATGTGAAAGGTCGTGGGGGGCAGCGGCAGAAGCTGTTCGATGAGCTCGGGATCGTCCATGCCCCGACTATAGCCACTCTGGCTATAGCCGTCAAGGCCATAATCCCTCCTTATCCGCGCTTCAGGTCGTAGACATAGAGGTTGTCCTGCTCGCGCAGGTAGAGCTTGCCCCCGGCGACCACCGGATGGGACCAGCTCGGATTGCCGACGCCCGGGATCGTGAACGCGCCCTTCACCTGGTAGCCCTGCGGCTTGGCTTCGATCAGGACCATGCGGCCGTTCTGATAGCGGAAGTAGAGGTGGCCGTCGGCCGCCGTGACCGCGGCGGAGCCGGTGCCGCCATGGGTGACCTCGACGCCCTCACCGCCCCAGGCCACCTTGCCGGTCGCCATCTCGACGCAGATGGGATAACCCCGGTTGTGCCCATGGCCGCCATAGATGTGATCGCCGATCAGGACGAGGCCGCCGTGGTGGTTCTGCAGCGTCTTGGCGGGCAGGAAGTAGACCTCCTGCGCCTGGACGCCGTCGCCAGCCTTGCTCAGCTTCAACAGGGCGCTGCCCGTCTGGTATCCGGTCGAGGTGAAGACATGGTCGCCCTTGACGACCGGCGTCGGGATGTTCGCCACATCGTTGGCGATCTTGTTGTAGCCCCAGAGGAACTTGCCGTCCTGGGCCCGAACGGAGACCAGGCCCCGGCCGGTCAATTGGACGTACTGCTTGACGCCGCCGCCGTTGGAGATCACCACCGAGGCGTAGCCGGCGCCGGCGCTCCCCTTGTCGCCCAGGCTCGGGACCGCGGCGCGCCAGATCTCCTTGCCGGTCTTCTTGTCCAGCGCGACCAGGGTTGCGCTCGGCACACCCGGCGTCACGATCAGGCGGTCGCCGTCCACCAGGGGCGACTCGGCCCATTTCCAGCTCGACATGACCCGGCCGCCGAAGTCGCGGGCGAGATTCTTCCGCCAGACCTCCTTGCCCGTGGCGGCTTGCAGACAGACCAGGTCCCCCTCGGTGCCGAGAGCGTAGATCCGGTCCCCGTCGACCGTCGGCGTTCCGCGCGGGCCGCCGTACTCGTCCTCCCAGATGGGGCCGACCTTGGCCGTCCAGGCGATCTTGCCGTCCGCGAGGCTCATGGCCACCACCTGCTGGCTGTCCTGGCGATCGCCCAGGGTGTAGATCCGGCCGCCGGAGATCGAGAGGCTCGAAAAGCCGCTGCCGAGACCGCTCGCCTTCCAGGCCAGCGGCGGGCCGGCCTCGGGCCATGCCGTGAGCAGACCCGACTCCTGGGCCACGGAGTCCCGGTTGGGGCCCCGCCACTGCGGCCACTCCGGCGAGGCGGCCGGAGCGGCGACCGCGAGAGCGGCACAAGTTGTCAGGATCAGAGCGAGAACGGCGGCTGGTCGTGGAGAGAGCTCGAGCATCCCAGACCTCCTTTTCCCCATCGTACAGGGAGCCGGCCTCAAGCTGACGTAAATTTTCTGTAACGCCTACTGGGCAAGCTTCTTCACCCAGGCGACATATTGGTTCATCCAGTTCTGCAGGAACGCCTTGGTGTCCGCGCTGGCGATGTTGCCTTCCTCGTCGAACAGGCCGTCCTTCACATGAATGAACACTTCCGGCTGGCCGAGCGTCGGCACATCCAGGTACGCCAGAATGTTCCTCAGGTGCTGCTGCGCCATGGAGGTGCCGGGGGCGCCGACCGACGCGCCCATCACACCGGCGGGCTTTGCCCCCCAGGCGCTGTGACCATAAGGGCGCGAGGCGTGATCGATCGCGTTTTTCAATACACCCGGGATCGAACGGTTGTACTCGGGCGTGACGAAAAGAAGGCCCTGGGAAGCCGTGATCTCGGCCTTCAGCCGCTTGACCGGATCGGCCTGATTTGCGTCGTCGTCCTGATTGTAGTGCGGCAGGTCGTCGATCCGGATGTCCTTGAACGAGAGCTCCGGCGGCGCCAGGGCAACAACAGCGTTGGCCAGTTTGCGGTTGAACGAATCACGGCGCAGGCTGCCGATCACCAGGGCAATCTGATATTGGCTCATTTCATCCCCCATGGCCCGAAGACCATGCAGGTTGGTTGCCAATCAGCTAGCCGACCGACGGCCCGCGGGGCCCAGTTCCTCGATCTCGCCGCTGCCGGCGCGATGGAGATCGTGACCGGCTGGGCGTGAGGCGTCCGAGCCCTCAAAGTTGGCTCAGCCAAGGTTACGGCGGGCCAACGTAAGGTGACGACGCACCGTCGTAAGCTGACGTTGGGCCAACTTGAGTTGACGACGGGCCGTCGCCCGCGGAGCTGAGGCATTTTTCCTGGAGGCGGCCCATCTCCGGCGACGACGGGCCGCCGCCGCGGGAGACGAGGCAACTTCTCCTTATGTTGAGGCAACTTCAGTTGACGATGAGCCGTCGTCGCGGGAGATGAGGCAACTTCAGTTGACGACGAGGCGTCGCCGCTGGATATGGCGCAACTTGAGCTTAGCTGAGGCAACTTGAGTTGACGACGGCTCAGTGCGGTCCCAGATGTCCTGTCTCCATCTCCCGGAGCGTGGGCACATAGCCGCTCTCGAAGATCCGCACCAGCGCGCGCTTTGCCAGGGCGTAGGTCTTCCCCAGCGGGTCTTCCAAACCCTCGGTCGCCCCTTCGAGCGAGGCCAGGCGGGCGTCCAGCAGCTCTCCCGCGCTGTGCTGGAACGGGTCCTTCTCGCCGGCCGGGACGTCGAGGAAGACCGCGAGGTTGGCGGCCAGGCGGCGGCCGTCGTCGCTGGGATCCGGGAGGAAGAGCGCGGCCAGGGAGTCCCAGACGGCCTGGAGCGCTTCCGGAGTCCCCGGCGCGAAGCAGCTCTTGTCGAAGAAGCGCACGGACCGCCGCAGCTCCGGGCGCTCCGCCATCAGCTCGGCCCCGGAGAGCCAATGGTCCCGCACCCACTCCAGATCCTCCTGCCGCACCTCCACGGCCGCGGCCGGATCGAGCTCGACCCGCCGCGGCTCCGCCTCGACCGGCCGGAACCCGGCGCCGCGCCAGCTCCGCGGGGCCCCTCCGAACGGCTCGCTGGAGAGACCCACCATCGTGAGGCGCGGCGTGGCGCGAAGGCGCAGCAGCACCGCCAGCCACCAGACCGTGTTGACCCGGTCCAGCTCACGCAAGGGAGAGGAGGCTTCCGGGATGTGAAGCTGGGCCACCACGTCGAAGCTCCGCGACTCGAGCTGCCAGGACGAGTCGCGCGGCGGCCGGGGAAGGAAGCCGGCCAGGAACGGGGCCGATAGATGGGCGAAGGTGCGGGACAGTGCGATCCCATGCCCGAAGTGGAACTCGTCCACCTGGAGCCGGGCGTCCGCGAAGCCCGCGTAGAGCTCGATGTCGTTGAAGTTCAAGCCGGGACGATCCTGAAGCCGAGCTCCGCCGCGCTGCCGCGCACCCGGTTGTCGAGGGTGAGGAGCGCCAGGCCCGGGACCGCGGAACGGGCGGCCAGGGCGCTCGCGATGTGAAGGGCGTCGAGCGTCCGCAGCGGCTCGCCCGGGAAGGGGCGGCGGGCCCGCTCCACGATGTCGCGGCCGAGAGGCAGCAGGTTCCAGTGTGCCGACGCCGCCTCCAGCAGGTTGCGGCGGCGGGCGGTCTCGAAGTCCGAGAGCTCCCCCGCCGCCCTTGCCCGCAGCAGCGTCCGGTCGCACTCGATCAGGGTCAGCTCGGAGGCCACCACCAACTCCGCCCTGTCCAGGGCTTCCATCACGCTGCCGGCCGTCTCCTCCGCCAGCAGCCAGCCCAGCACCGCGCTCGATTCGGCATAGAGGTTCAACGGTCACCCCGTTCTTCGTCCAGCAGCCGTGCCGCCGTGCCGGATGGAGTCACCGCCGGCAGCACCGGATACAGCCCCGGCCGGTTCGGCTCGCCCAGCCGGATCTGCCCCCGGCGGGCCAGGTCGGCCAGGGCCGGGTATTGCTCGACTCCCTCCCCGCCTCCGGGAGGGCGAAGCTCCGCCACCACCTCTCCGCGGTCCGTCACCATGACCACCTCCCCCGAGCGGACCAGCCGCACGTATTCGCTGAGACGATTCTTGAGCTCACGAATCCCGACCTCCTTCATGAGGACCAATGTAGCCACTGGTAGCCACATTGTCAAGCTCGCAGCGGAATGTCATCTCCTCCCCTCGGACTGCTCGGGGACGCGTAACGAAAACTGGCGGCTCTGAGCCTTTCTATCCGAGGGAACGGGGCTCCGGCTCCTTTCCCTCCCTCGAAAGGAGGGTACCGATGAGAAGAGCCCTGTGCGCCTCGGCCGCACTCCTGGTGGTTGCCATGGGCGCGTGCTGCAGCATCCCGACCTACAGCCCTGCGTTCTGGAACAGCACCACCCAGATCCAGTGGCACAACAACTGTTACAACTACTCCAACAACAAGCGGACGGACACCTTCGCCCAGCCCGGGCAGGCGGCCGGAGCGAAGTGGACGGCCCTGGAGTGCAACAATGTGAGGACGGCGGCAGTCGCCGACGGGCTGGTGGCCGTGGCCGGACCGAACAACTGTCCGAAGAAGGAGTGCACGCTCGCCCTGGTGGTCGATCCCGGCGACGACTATCATTGGTATCGGCGGGACCAGAACGGCATGTGGACCCACAAACCCGGCGGTACACCCGCGACCAACCGCGACAACTCCAACAACACGATTTCCAATCCGGAGACGGCGGACCGGGGCGGCTACACCGACTTCTGCGGGTATCTCTGCTCCTGTTCCAACTCCACGGAGGGCAGCGGCCATGAGAAAATCAACTAGCTCCCTGTCGCTCGCTCTGACCGCCCTGGCCGTGGCCCTGGCCCTGGCGGCCTGCGCCTCCGGAAGTGCCCGCGCGGCCGAGGACACCAACGGCGTCCAGGTCACCGTCCTCCTCTACTCCGGACGGCCCAACCCGACGTTCACCCTCACGGCCGAGCAGGCCGATCGCGTCCGGCAGCTCGTGGCCGCGGCGCAGCCGGACCCAGGCTTCCGCGGCGGGAGCGTGCTCCCTTCGATCCTCGGCTACAACGGCGTCCTGGTCGAGGGACTGCCGGCGCCGCTCGCGGTGTACGGCGGCAGGATCGAGGTCCAGGACAGGGAGGGGAAGAGGGTCGTCTCCGACGGCGGCGCGCTGGAGAGCTTTCTCCTGGAGGCCGCGGCCCAGAACAAGACGCTCAGCGCCGAGCAGCTGCGCTTCATCCAGACGAGCCGCGACAAGCAGCAGTCGTGAACCACCGCGCGCCGTCTTGAAACGGCGCGCCGCCTTCCAGCGGTCTACGGCAGCAGGCTGCGGCCGTCCAGCTTCGTGGGCGGGTCGACCTTGTAGAGGGACAGGATGGTGGGCATGATGTCGCCCATGTAGGCGCCCTGCGCGTTCAGCTTGAAGTTGCTGAACAGGATGCCCTCGACCAGGGGCGGGTAGACCGAGCAGTGGTCGCCGCTCCAGATCTCCAGGTTCGGCTCGACGATGGTCTTGCCGATGCCGCCGAGGCTGTCCTGCCAGCCCACACGGTAGCCCTCGCTGTTGGACGGGATCATGTCCGGGATCAGCTCGGGGTCGTAAGTGCCGTAGGCCTCGTCGCGGGTGAACACGTGGGCCACCGGCTTCTCGCCGTTCTCCTCGTCCACGAAGGCCTCCAGCTTCTGCTTGATCTCCGCCACGAGCTGCTGGTACTCGGCGCCCGACTTCACGATGCCCTTGCTCTCCCGGCCCTGCAGGTTGATGTAGATCTGGCCGAGCCCGAGGGCGTACGCCCGGGTCTGGGACCAGTCCACGTTGGTGAAGAAGTCGCCCTGGTCGAAGAGGTCCTCCAGGTTCTTCCGGTCGGCGTCCTCCCCGGTCAGCTTCATGTAGCCGTTCTTGGCCAGCCAGGTGTTGTAGTTCATGGCGCGCCGGAACGAGGCGAAGCCGTGGTCCGAGACCACCATCAGCCTCGTGCCCTGCGGCATCTTCTGCATGACGTCGCCAACGATCTTGTCCATCTCCTGGTAGGACTGGAGGATCGAGCCGCCCCATTTGGCGGCGCCCTCCGGCGTGTAGAGCGGGTGCTTGGGGTCGAAGAACCGGAACATCATGTGCTGGACGCGGTCCGGGAACTCCATGTAGTGGATCAGGACGTCCCAGTCCGCGGACTGGGCGATGGAGCCGTCCAGGATCTCCCGCTCCTTGTCCACGGTCTGGCGCACGTCCTCGAGGAACACCGACTCGTCGACCGTGCCGTTGGTGAGCGACCAGGTGTCGATCATCCAGCCCATGGTCTTGAACAGGCCGTGCTCTTCGGTCAGGTTGTCGATCCAGCCGGCCGGGGCGGTGATATCGAAGCCCGGCGGCAGGTTCTTCGGATCGAACTGGATCGGCGACAGGTAGAGCCGCACCTCGGGCTCGATCGAAAGCAGGCGGAACTTGCCGATGCCCCGGAGCTTGATCAGGGAGTTGAAGGGGAAGGTGATGCCCACCCAGTCGCTCCACTCCCCCGGCTTGAGGGTCACCTCGTTGCCCGAGACCTGGATGCGCAGGCTGTCCTTGCTCTCGGGCACGGTGAGCGTCATCGGGATCGTGATGAAGTCGCTCTGCTCCGGGAACAGCTTGTTCTCCGGCCCGATGATCTCGGTCTCGATGATGCCCTTGTTGTCCACCAGCTCCACCACTTCGACCGAAAAGTCGCCGCCGCCCTTGGGCTGGAAGAACAGCTCCGAGGTGAAGTAGAACGGTTTGCCGATGCGGCCGGAGATGTCGGGCGTGCCGAGGCCGGAGAGCAGCTGTCCATGCTCGAAGGGCTTGGGCGGGAAGGTGACGGGCACGCGCGTCACGCGCACCCGCTTGCCGTGCCTGCCCAGGACCGACCAGAAGGTCTCCCCCTGCTGGTGGCTGATCGCGATCGGCCGCTGCTTGGGCAGCAGGCGGTCCGCCGCCACTCCGAGCCCGCCGCCGGCCAGAAGTGCCAGCACGCCGGCCACGGCCGCAGCGACCGGTGTGCGCAACCGGAACAGCTTGAGCACCAGGAAGAGGATCAGGGCCAGGACGAGCGCGCCGGCGACGCCCGCGATCCAGGGGGTCTTGGCGCCCCAGAGGAACGGCTCGGTGCCCTCCTCGGCGGCGGCGAAGCCCGGCTTGTAGGTTTCGGGGTTCCGCTTGAGGAAGTCGAAGATCCCGTGCCGGCCCGGGGACAGTCCGGTCGAGAAGGTCGACCAGGAGACCGGCGTCTGCGACGGAATGGTCGAGCGCAGCGGCGCGAACGTGCCCTCGGTGCGCAGCTTCGCGAGATTGGGGAGCTTCCCCTCGTCCATCCACTGGCGGGCGAGGTCGGCGTCGGCGCCGTCGAAGCCGAGGATGATCAGCTTGGGCGATTGATCCTGGGCAGCGGCCGGCCGAGGAGCGGCAGCCAGGGCGAGGAGCCCGCATAGGGCGACGAGGAGGACAGGCGTTCTGGGCATCATTGGAGGCGCATTCTAGCAAAGCCGCCCAAAACCCCCGAGTTGGATTAGCGTATCTATCTCGGCACCAGCGGCTCGCCAACCTACGATGACCTCCCGACCCCTACCCCTCCGTCTGCCGGCCGTCCTCCTCCTGGGCGCGCTGGCGCTCGCCGGCGGCCTCGCCCTGGCGCGCCTCTGGCTGCCCGAGTGGCAGGGGACCGCGGTGCCGGACGAGGCCCGGTTCACGTTGCGCTACCGGGAGCTCGCCCGGAAGGCCGGCATCACCCTCGAGCCCGGCGAGCCGCGGGTGCAGCTCGCCACGGAGTCCGGCAACGCCATCTCCGAGCACGACCGGCAATTGGACCGCATGGCGGCGGAGCTCCCCCTCCACGGGGTGGGCCGCGGGGTCCGCGTCCGCCTGGCCCAGGAAGGGAGCCTGGCAGGAGACCGCAAGGTGCGGGAGCTGAGCGTCGACCTGTCGCCATCCGGCCATCCGCGGTCGATCGAGTGGGCGCCCCGCGGCTGGGAACGGCTCCTTCTGGAACCGGCTCCGGCTTCGACCGAACGCGTCAAGCTCCTGCTCGGGCTGCTTCTCTCCCCTGGCGAGTCGGCGGGCGAGCTCCAGAGCGCGATCATCGCCGGCACCCCGGGTTATCTGATCGAGATCCGGGGCAGCAACCCCCCCGAGCACGCACAGGCCATGATCCAGGGCGGCAGCGTCTATCTCAGCCGGCACCTCGGAAGCCTTGCGGAGGGGCGAGCCAGAATCCAGAAGCTCGGGTTCATGACCCTTATCTGGCGCTCCGCGCCGTCGGTCCTCCGGGTGCTGGCGGTCCTCGGGCTCTTCCTGGTCCTCGTCTCGAAGGGCCGCATCGACGTGGTCAACGGCGCGATCCTGGCGGCGATCACCTTCCTGGCCTCCTTCCTCCCTGGGCTGTGGGGGTCTCCAA
The DNA here is from genome assembly GCA_035536935.1 of Thermoanaerobaculia bacterium. Lineage (GTDB taxonomy): Bacteria > Acidobacteriota > Thermoanaerobaculia > Multivoradales > UBA5704 > DATMER01. Next base: position 17,222 of record DATLNC010000047.1, on the reverse strand, counting down.
CCGCGGGCGAGCTCGCCGGCTCGCTTCTCGGGGCGGGAGCCCAGGCCTTCTGGGTCTTCGTGATCTGGTCCGCGGGCGAGTCGTTCCTGCGCGCGGCCGACCCGAGCTTCACCACCAGCCTGGATTCGCTGCGCGCCGGGCGGCTCGGACCCCGGGGCGGACGCTCGCTGCTCTACGGCCTCTCGCTGGGCGCGGCCCTCGCCGGCTTCGAGCTGGCCATCCGGGCGGCGGCCACCGCGATGCCGGACACGTGGCCCGAGTCGTCCAGCATCCGCCTGCCGGTCTTCAGCGCCACCTCGAACCCCTTCGGCCTCGGCATTGCGCTGGCCGGAGCGATCATCGTGGTGATCGCCGTGGTGCGGAGGATCGTGCCGAAGCGATGGGCGCTGGCCGCCGCCGTCCTGGTCAGCGCGCTCCTGCTCGGACCGCTCCGGATCCATCCGCTCCCCCTGGAGCTGGCGGGCAACCTGATCGTGATCGGGCTACTGGTGATGTTCGGCCGCTGGTTCGGCCTCACCACGCTCTTGACCGCGTCGGTGACCTCCTTCCTGCTGCCGGCCGCGGCCTTTTCAGCCTGGAACCCGGCGTGGCTGCCGGTAACGCTGGGGGTGACGGCCGGGACGTCCGCGGCCCTGCTCGCGCTGGGCCTGGTCGGGCTGCGCCGGCCCGAGCAGGTGGAGATGGAGCGGCTCAAGCCCCCTCCGTTCATCCGCCGCCTGGAAGAGGAGCGCCGGATCAAGTACGAGATGGACCTCCTGGCGCGCATGCAGGTGGGCCTCCTGCCAACCCGGTTGCCCGAGATCGAGGGCTGGGAGGTCGCGGCACGCTCGCTGCTCGCCACCGAGGCGGGGGGCGACCTCTACGACTTCATCGAGGACGGTGCCGGCCGGCTTTGGATCGCGGCGGGAGACGTGGCCGGCCATGGCTACTCCTGCGCGATCGTGCACGCCATGACGACGGCGGCCCTGGCCAGCCTGATATCTCCCCAGAGCACGCCTGCCGGGGTGTTGCGGCAGGTGGACCGGGTGCTGCGGCGTGCCTCGCTCCGCAACTTCGCCAGCCTGGTCCTCCTCCGGCTCGACACGAAGACCGGCGAGGCCCTGCTGAGCAACGCCGGCCACCCCTACCCGCTCGCCCTTTTGAACGGCGAGGTCTCCGAGATCGAGATCTCCGGCCTTCCCCTGGGCCAGGGTCCGGCGCGGGTCTATGAGGACATCTCCATCCAGGTCCCCCCTGGAGGCGCCCTGGTCTTCTGCTCGGACGGACTGTTCGAAGCGATCGACTGGGGCTCCAACCCCTATGGCTTCGAGCGCCCGCAGGAGGTCCTGCGCACCCTGGAGAACCGCTCCGCGGCCGAGATCGTCGAGGCCCTGCTCCACGACTGGCAGAAGCACCTCCGGTCGGAGGAGCCGCCGGATGACACCACGGTCGTGGTGGTGAAGCGGCTGTGATAGGCTGGCCGCACAAGCCATGCAGGCAGGGAAACCTTTCATTCCCGCTGATCTCACGCCGCTCTTCCACGCGCCCATCTACCGGGAGCTGAAGGAGTCAGAGCGGCTGCGCTACAACCAGCTCCACGCGCTCTATTTCAACGAACAGATCATGTACTTCGAGACGGCCCTCGGCCGCCCGATCCTCACGGCCTTGCTCCGCCAGGAGTGGCCGGACCGGCTCGCGGACGGGCTGCGGCAGTTCGTGGCCGAAGAGCTCCGGCACACCGAGATGTTCCGGCAGCTCAACCGGCGCTGCGCTCCCCACCTCTATGGCGAGCGGGACTATCGCTTCGTCGAGGTCCCGGCCTTCTGGACCGCGGCGATGCGGTGGGCCGTGAATCATCCGCTCTCGCTGCCCCTGTTCCTCTGGCTGATGCTGCTGCAGGAGGAGCGGTCCCTCTACTATTCCAAGGCCTATCTTCGCCATCCCTCGCCGCTCGATCCCGCGTTCGTCGAGGCGCACCGCCTCCATCTGGCGGACGAGGCGAAGCACGTGCGGTGGGACGAGGAGCTGCTCGACGCGCTCTGGCTGCGCGCCCATCCTCTCCTCCGCAGGGTGAACGCGAAGCTGTTCGCCTGGATGCTGGAGGAGTTCTTCGGCGCTCCCAAGCGCGCTCAGCTGCGCGTGCTCGACGAGCTGGCGCGCGAGCTCCCGGAGCTGCGCGGACGGCTGCCGGAGATGCGCCGCCAGGTGCTGGCCCTGTCCCGGGACGAGGCTTATCGCAAGACTCTCTACTCGCGCGAGATCGTCCCCAGGACGTTCGCCCGCTTCGACGAATGCCCGGAATTCCGGACGCTGAGCCTCTGCGGTTATCAACCGCAGTCCACGGGAGGGTAAACATGAGAACTGCGATCGCAGCCCTGATCCTGCTGTGCTGGACCGCCGCGCCCCTCCGGGGGCAATCGCCAGATGAAGCCACTCACGACGAGCTGCGCGCCCTGCGCGACGGACTGCTCGATGCGATGAGCAGAGGCGACATCGAGCGCGAGCTCACGTATTTCCATCCCAACACTGTGATCACCTGGCACGACGCCGAGGTCAGCCGCGGGCGCGACGGGATGCGCAAGTACATGGCGCGCATGCTCGAGGGTCCGGACAAGGCCGTCGAAAGCTTCAAGGCCGACGTGAAGGTGGACGAGCTCACGATCCTCTACGGCGGCGACACCGGCATCGCTTTCGGCAGTGTTGTCGAGCACTTCGAAATGACGAACGGCAGGACGTTCGATCTCCCCGCCCGCTGGAGCGCCACGATGGTCAAGGAAGGCGACAAGTGGCTGATCGCCAACCTGCACGCATCGGACAACCTCTTCGACAACCCGATGCTCGCCATGGCCCGGCGGATGGCGTGGTGGGCAGGCGGCCTCGGGCTCCTGGTCGGCCTTGGCGTTGGCCATCTCCTCGGCCGGAGGCGCAGGACGGCTTGATGGAGGAGATCGACGCGGCCACGGAGCGGCTCTACCAGAGCCTCGTGGAGTCGCCGCTTCATGGGCCGTTCATCCGCCGCGTCGACGAGATCTGCCGGCAGCCGGACCCTACGGCCTGGAGCCGCGATGCGGTCCTCGCAATCGTGCCGGGCGCCTCGTACCGGGAGCACCCGGCAGCCGGCTCCGACGGGCGCCTGGTGCGGGAGGAGGCCGAGCGGATCGGCTGCGCCACCGACCTGGTCCCGCTCGCCACCACCGGCACCCTGCGGCAGAACGCCCGCATCCTCTGCGACTGGCTCGCGGCGCAACCGGAGCGGCCGGTGATCCTGGCTTCGTTGAGCAAGGGCGGACCGGACGTGAAGATGGCGCTCGCGGAGCCGGATGCGGAGCGATCCTTCCGCAACGTGGCGGCCTGGATCAGCCTGTGCGGCATCCTCGACGGCACGCCAATGGCGGACTGGCTCCTCTCCAGGAGCCCGGGCGCGATCCTGATCCGCTTCTACCATCGGCTCCGCGGTCTACGTACGGACTTCCTGCGCGACCTGCGCTACGGCCCCGGCAGCACGCTGGACTTCCCGCTGCGCCTCCCGCCGAATATCCGATTGATCAGCGTCGTCGGATTTCCCTTGCAGGAGCACCTGACCCGCCGCGTTTCGCGGCGCTGCCACGGCCGGCTCGCGGCGCTCGGACCCAACGACGGCGGGCTGATCCTCACGGACGTCTGCTCTCTGCCCGGCCTGGTCTATCCGATCTGGGGCGCGGACCACTACCTGCAGCCGAAGCATGATGTCCGAGCGCTGGTGAGAGCGATCCTGCAATACCTGGACGAGACCCTCGCGCGTTGAGGGACGATCCCTTTCTGGCCTGGCCGGGGTGGGCCCATCTCCGCGAGGCGGCAGGCCTGTCGCTCGCCAACGCGCTCTGGTTTGCGCTCGTGTACGGCGGAGCGGACCGGCTCACCGCACGCCGCGCCTTCCGGGTGCCTGTCCATCTCCCCGCGGAGCTGCGCATCCCGTTCGTCCCCTGGATGACCGTCTTCTACATGTCGCTTTACATCCTCTTCTTCCTCGCGCCGTTCATCCTGCGCACGCGCCGCGAATTCCGCGCGGTGGTCGGCGCCATGGCCGTCGCCATTCTTGCCAGCGGGATCGCCTTTCTCCTGCTCCCGGCGGAGCTCGCGTTCGCACCGGCGCGGGAGGAAGACCTCGGGATCTGGGCGGGGCTCTATCGCATCGCGGACGACCTGAACCTCACCTACAACCTGCTGCCGTCGCTGCACGTGACGTTCGCCGTCCTCTGCGTGTCGGCTTTCTCGCCGCGCGCTCCGCGGATGACCCAGGCCCTGCTCTGGTTGTGGGCGCTCCTGATCGCCGCGTCCACGGTCCTGATCCACCAACATCACGTGCTCGACGCGGTGGCGGGGTGGCTGCTGGCTACTCTCCTGTCCAGGTTCTGGGGCCGAGCCACATCCGCAGCCAGATGCTCAGGAAAGACGGCCGTCTCTCCGTGAAGTCCACGTGCTTCGGCAAATGGACCCAGGGGATCTGCGGGTCCTGGTGGTGCGCCTTGTGATGGTGATAGTTGAGGAACAGGTATTGGACGAGGCGGTTGACGCGCAGGTTCCAGGCGCCGTCGTGGACGTCGCGCTCGGTGAACGCATGGTCCGCGTACTGGAGGGAGCTCCAGTTGAAGCCGAAGGCTGCGTAGCAGGCGAGCCACCCGGCCGCCGAGAGGTCCAGGAGCCAGATGCAGGCTGCCTGAAAGGCGAACGAGAAGAGGATCTCCAGGCGGATCGTCCGCTCGGGCGCACCCTCGAAGCCGGAGAGCATGGCGGCGGTGCTCGTCTGGCGGAACCAGCGCGTGCCGCGCAGCCGCTCCGGGAGACGGAAGAAGCCCGGCCAGACCAGGTAGAGCAGGCAACCGAGCGGCGGGAGCAGCCAGTAGAGGCCGGTCAGGATGCCATACCACTGGACCGTCTTGAGCAGCCGGCTCTCGCCGGGAAGGATGTAGTCGAACACCTCCGCGTCGGTGCGGTTGCGCCGGTGATGGCCCAGGTGGCAGACCCGCTGGAAGCCAAGCCCGGTCGGGAAGAAGGCGGCCATGAACCGGCCCGCGGCCTCATTGACCAGCGGGCTTGGATGGAGGTGCCCGTGCACCGCTTCATGGAGCAGCGAGAAGATCGTGTTGTTCACGTACGAAAAGGCGATGGCCGCGGCGATCCGCCACCCCCACGAGGAGGTGTGCGAGGCGAAGGCGAGCAGGCCGAGGGCTGCGGCGGGTGCGGCCGTGGCCAGCGCCAGGTTCAGCGCGCCGGGGATCCGCTCGATGCGTTCGCTCATCGGCTCATTCTAACGCGGCGCGCACGCCGTGGGATAAATTCCCGCCCTGTCCCACTTCCCCGCTGTCAACGTTCACTCACCCAGGAGGAGACGCATGCCCCGCAAGCCGAACTTCATGATCGTCATCACCGACCAGCAGAGCGGCCATCCCTACTGGCCGGAGGGTTGGGAGGAGAAGAACCTGCCGGCGATGCGCCGGCTCAAGGAAAACGGGATCAGCTTCAACCGCGCCTATACCAACTCCTGCACCTGCTCGCCCGCGCGCGTCACGATGCTCACCGGCCTCTACCCCGCCCAGCATGGCGTCACCGAGGTGCTCGAGTTCGACAATGTCCAGAGGGTGCTGTCGGACGTGACGAGCGGTCCTGACAGCCAGGGCGGCAACCCGGCCCAGAACCTCTCCCTCAACATCAAGGAGCGCCGCCAGCGCGGCATGCCCAGCAACATCCAGAACCTGGCCAAGGTCCTCAAGACCGCCGGCTACAACGTGATCTTCAAGGGCAAGTGGCACCTCACCAAGCCCGCCAACTGGGTGCGCGACCAGGAGAAGGGAATCGATCAGAAGTACTGGACGAAGACGGACGTGCAGCAGCTCGCCGAGCGCTACGGCTTCGACGGCTGGACCATGCCCGACGCCGGCGACAACCTCGCGATCGAGAACATGGGCGGCGGCAGCACCAAGAACGATCAGCGCTTCATCGACGGCCGCGGCCAGGCCGCCAAGTACGGCGACGTGCCTTACGATGTCCTCGAGAAGGACAGCGTGGTGCACTTCCTCCACACCTACGATTCCGACAAGCCGTTCTGCCTGATCGTCTCGCTGGTCAACCCGCACGACGTGCTGGCCTACCCCGCCCTCTATCAGTCCGCGGGCTATCAGGACAAGAACTTTCAGGATCTGCCGATCGACCGGCCGCCGACCTGGAACGAGGACCTCTCGACCAAGCCGCGCGCCCAGGCCGAGTTCCGGGCGGTGGCCAACATCGGCAACTACCAGATCAGTACCGATGATGTCGACAAGCAGCTCGGCTACTCCCGCTTCTACGCCTATCTCTGCAAGCACATCGATCACCAGATCCTCGAAGTGCTTCACGCGCTGGACAAGTCGAAACACGCCGACGACACGGTGATCGTGCGCATCAGCGACCACGGCGACATGGCGATGTCCCACGGCCTGCAGCGGCAGAAGATGTTCAACATGTACGAGGAGACGTTGAACGTCCCTTTCGTGATCTCCAACCCGAACCTTTTCAAGCACTGCCGCGGTGCACAGACGGACTCGCTGGTCAGCTTGATCGATCTGCTGCCCACGCTCGCCAACCTCGCGGGCGTGCCCGATCTCGACCGCTGGACCTTCAAGGGCAAGGATTTATCGCCGCTCCTGTCGAACCCCTCGGCCGAGGTGCAGAACCACATCCATTTCACGTACGAGGACCTGTACTTCTTCGTCCCCGCCGCGAGCCACATGCGGGCGATCATCGAGAGAAGGTGGAAGTACGCGGTCTATTACGACATCTACACCGACCGGCCGTTCGAGTACGAGATGTACGATCTGGCCGTCCCGCGGGACGTGCGAGAGGTGGAGAACCTTGGCAACCCCAGGGTCGAGGTTTCCGAAGAGGTCAAGGCCGAGCGCGAGCGCCTGCATCAGAAGCTGATCCATGTCATGGAGACGCTCGGCACCCTCCCGCACGAGACCGAATGGCCCGCGCACTGGGGCGATCAGCAGTAAATTTAAGGAGCCAAGGCCTTTTCCCAACCCATCAGAGGGGAGAGCGCCAGCGGCTTCACGTCACCCCACCGCTGTCCGCGCTCACGGCAGCGGTGGAGGTAGCGTGCGAACGCGCCGGGCTCCAGTGTCTTGATCCGAACCGCGGCGAGCTGGCCCAGGGTCCGGCACAGCCGGTAGTAGGGATTCGCCGACAGCTCCGCATCCAGGCTCTCCGCGAGGCCGGCCGGCGGCGGCGTTTCCGACTCCAGGAAGAGGACGTATCCGGAGTCGTGGTCCGGGGCGAGCATCGCGAATCGAGGTGCGATCCCTTCGAAGACCCTGGCCAGGACCCCGGCCACGAAGCTTTCGTGAAGCTTTTCGCCGCAAAGGTCCGAGACGTGCCCCTCCTTCCCCAGAAAGCGGAGCGATGGCGTGCTCTCCAGAAACCCTTCGACACGCACACGATCCTGCAGCCGGTAACGGTAGAGGCCGCCGCCGGTGGTGAGCACGACGGAACAGACTTGGCCCTCTTCCAGCTCCCAGGCGAAGCGCGGGCTGCCTCCGTCCTCGGGCAGAAATTCGAAAAAATGGGATCGGATGGCCAGCGGCCAGGCTCCTCGGAAAGGAATGGTGACGAAGCCTTCCGTGGCGAGCAAACCTTTCGGCTGGATCTCGACTCCAGGGAAAGTCCGCGCCAGCTCAGGCAGCGAGAGAGCCGCATGCGCGTCGCCCCAACAACTGATCAGACCGAGACGAGGCCAGATGCGGGTTGGAACATCCGGAGAGAGCCTCTTCAGCTCGCTTCGTCCGATGTCCTGGACCAGGGCGTCCCAGAACCTCGGGAGCGCTTCGAGCAGCAGGAGCAGAAAGCTCGGATGCCAGACCGAGATCAGGGAGAGATCGCGCCGCAGCAAGAGAAATTTCAAGGTGGCGTAGCGGAAGGCGTCCGGGTCCCGCAGGTGCCGCACCGACCCGGGAACGGCCAGCGTCGCATCGGCAAGGCGGCTCCAGAACCCTCCCAGGTACTCGGAGTCCTCCTCGAAACCGATGCGCACGGGTCCGGCAGGACGCTCCTCATTCAGAGCGAGCGGCGTGATGGACCAGTAGGCGGTTCCAAGCGCGAGCCGTGGATGGCTACCGTAGAGATCGACGATCCAGGGAGCGACAGCCCGGCGGATCTCGCGCTGGAGCGCCGGGGTATAGGGGATGAGCTTCGCCGCTGCCGAGGAGCCGCTCGTCGGCTCCAGGGTCCGCACGGGCGAGCGGGTGAGCACCCCAGCCTCCCCGGCCGCGATCCGATCGACCCAGGGCGCTAGCTCCTCCCCCGCGAGGAGAGGGACACGCTCGCGATACTGCTCGGCGGTGCGAATCGAGGCGAATCCATGAGCGCGCCCGAAGGCGGTGTCCGCGTTGGCTTGAAGATGGTGTTGGAGAAGAGAGCGCTGAACGTCCTCAGGCCTGCCCAGCGCCCGGAGGAAGCGGAGATAGCCGGGAATGTTGGCGGCGAGCCATGGGAGGCTCTTCAAGGTCACTGTCAACAGAACCGCTTCAAGGCTGTATGCTTCGCTTCAAAGCTCGCGGGCCGATCCAGCGCGATAGTCGGCGAGTGCCTCCGCAGCAAGCTTGTCCAGCTTGCCGGAAGCAGCGTCTTTCTCGATCTGTCTGTCCCAGGCGGCCGAATCGAACTCGGCGAACCAGCGGCGGAACTCAGCCAGCTCGGCGGGTGGCAGTTCTTGAATGGCCTTCTCGATCGATTGTACGTTTCCCATTGTCCGGCTCCAGTCCGCGTACGGTGCAAGCTCCTTGAATCCAAGGAGTTAGAGAGTTTAAGCCTGCGCGGGCCTCAGAGTCAATCCTTCACTTCAAGCCCATCCCCGCCCGCCACATCCGCCGGCCCGCGGGCGTGAGGTTGGTTTCCGCGATCTCGGTCAGACAGACCAGCTCGTCCCCCTCTGCCCAGCCGGAGTTTCGCTCGAGGAAGAACGCCACGTGCGGGTCCAGCTTCCTTCCCAGGGGCACCTCGGCCAGCTCGCCGCGGAGCTTCTGCGGCTCGGGGAAGCGGACGATCCCTTCCCGGTAGATTCCGCCGAGCCTCTCCTCGGCCAGGGCATCGATCCGGGCCTGGACCTCCGGCGGCGTCTCGGCGTCCCAGCGGGGCCAGAAGTCCCTCCAGAAAACCGGGAGGAAGCGGTAGGTGCGGAAGCCGGAGGTCAGGAGCAGCCACCAGAGGCGCCCTTGCGGATGCTCTTCGCGCAGCCGGCGCACCGCGGCGATCCAGCAGCGGGGCAGCGCAACGCTTCCCCAGGCAGCCGGATCTACGATCGTGTCCCCCGAGTAGACAACCGTGCAGGCCCCCTCGCCGGGTAGAAACGTCTCGTAGAGGAGAAGGGTCGAGAATCCTCGCAGCCCCTGCTCGTCTTCCAGGAGCAGCACCCAGGGCTTCTCCGCGAGATCGGCTTCGAAGCGCTCGCGCGTGACCCCTTCGAAGAAGCCGGCGAGCAGGCGGTACATGGCTTCGCGCTCGGCGCCGGTCAGAGCCTCTCTTCGGATCAGCCGGCCTTTCACAGCAGCGCCGCCTCGACATGGAAAGGTCGGCCGTCGAGAGCTACGGCCTCTCCTCCCCAATCCACGGCATAGAGCACGCTCTCATAGCGCCGGGGGCGGAAACGGCGTTCGAGCCAGGGCAGCCACGGGTGCCCCGCGGCGAAGCCGATCACGGCGTAGGCGTAGCGGCGCGCGCAGGCCTCGGCGTGCGCGGACTCGACCAGCGCCTGGAAGACTTCCGGATCGTCCTCGTCGACGGCCACGTGGGAGATCGTGGCGTGAGGGAGCACTTCGCCGGGATCCGGCAGGCGGGGAATCCCCAGGCCCAGGGGCAGCCGGTTGATCCATGGCCGCCAGCGGGCGAGGCGCGGAGCGTAGCCGCGCACGACCGCCTGCTTGAACCCGCTCTGGTTCCAGAGCGCGAGGCAACCCACTACCCGGCCGTTCCGCGAGGCCAGCCGAAAATCATGCGGCGCGAGGCCCCGGCTGCGCTCGGGCGACAGCAGATCCTCGGCGGTGAAGAACGGGGCGGCCTGGTAGCGCCGCCGATTTCGTGCGAGGCAGTCGGCGACCTCGGCCATCCGGCCGGGCAGGCCCGGCTCAATTGGTACTGCCGCTCTCTTCCGGCTCGGCCGCACTGCTGGCAGCACCAGCGTCACGAAGCCCGACAGCTCGCGGTAGGTGGGCAGGCCGGGCACTCCTCCGCTCAGAAGCCGGCGTGCGGCCTCATTGTCCGCAATGACCGAGGTGATATCGAACGGCAGCTCGTCCGGGCCTCGAAGATCCCGGAGGGCCGCATAGCCGGCGGCCAGCAGCCGGCGCCGTCCGCGGGCGGCACGATCGACACGGAGCTGGCTCAAGTAGCCCAGCCGGCAGGGCTCACCGTTCACGAAAGCGTTCCAGACGGCGCGGGTGCCCATGCCCAGGATCCGCCCGGTGTCAGGATCGCGGGCCACGACCGTGGCGTGGGGCTCGCCCTCCACGGCCGCGGCCAGGAAGGCGTTCGGCTCCCGCTCCAGAGACACCCGGATCGCGCCGTCCATGGGGTTGTCGCGCAACAGGCGCCGGATCTCCGGATCGTCCTCGGGCCTGGCAAGATCGACGATCAAGCGGCCAGCAGCATCTCGCCCCGCCAATCCTCCGCCCCCAGCGGGAAGTGGTTGCGCCCGTCCACGTCGGCGCGGTGCAGCCAGTTGATCAGGAAATAGTTGCGGAACATGAACGAATCCGCCCGATTGACCGGATCGAGCGATCGCTTCAGGATGCTCGGCCAGGAGTAGAAGGCCCGCCGCGCCTCGACACAGCAGCGTTCCACCTCCTCGGCCGTCATGCGCGCCGGACGGAACGGCACCTTGTTGTAGCTGTACGCCTCGTCCAGCCACCAGCTCTCGTAGAGCAGCTTCCCCTCCCGCTCCAGCCGCTCGTAGAGCGGCGTGCCCGGGAACGGCGTCAGGTGATTGAAGGCCGCGATGTAGAAGCCGTGCTCGCGGGCGAAGGCCACCGCCTGGGGGAGCTGCTCGGACGTGTCTTCGTCGTAGCCGAAGATGAACGTGCCGTAGAGCCGGATCTTGTGGCGCCTCAGGTTTTCGAGCGCCTTTTGATAGCCGCCGCGCATGGTGTTGAACGTCTTGTTCATGGCCCGGAGGTTCTCCGGGTTCAGCGTTTCGAAGCCGATGAGCACGCCCATGCAGCCGCTCCGTTCCAGGAGGTCGAGCATCTCTTCGTCGTGCGCCACGTTGATGCTCGCCTGGCTCACCCAGCGGACCTTCAGGGGGATGAGCGCGCGGAAGAATTCCTTGGCCTGCGCCGGGTTGGAGGTGATGTTGTCGTCGACGAAAAAGATCAGTTTCTTTTCATGGCGGATCGCTGCGATCTCGGCCAGGATCTCGTCCACGGGCCGGCGCGTCTGGGTGGCCTGAAAAACCGTCTGCACGGCGCAGAAGTCGCATTTGAAGTGGCAGCCGCGGCCGGCCTCCACGAGCCCCACGTCCAGGTATCGCTTGCCGCGGAAGATCCGCCGGTCGGGATTCGCTCCCGCCAGCGCGGTGCGCCCTTCCTGGCGGTAGAGCTTCTGTCCTAGGCCATGCCGCCAGTCGTCGATCACTTCCGGCCAGAGCGCCTCGGCCTCCCCCACCACCACGCTCTCGGCATGGCGCGCCACTTCGTCCGGGCAGAGGCTCGCGTGGAAGCCGCCCATCACCACCGGCACCTTCCGCTTCCGGTATTCCGAGGCGATCTGGTAGGCGCGCCGCGCCGTGTAGGTCTCGACGGAGAGGGCCACCAGGTCGGTGGGCTCGTCGAAGGGAATCTCCTCCATCCGGTCGTCGTAGAAGCGCACTTCCACGTCCGGCGGGGTGATCCCCGCGATCAAGGCAGGCGGCAACGGCTCCATCTGCCAGGTGCGGATGTAGGAGCGGTCGCCGGCGCGGCGGCCGATGCAGGGATGGATGAGCGTGAGCCTCACGCGGCCGACTTTACCTTACCGAGCCCGAGAATCCAGTCGCAGTTGTAGAAGCGATGCAGGTTGTGGGCGTAGAAGCGGTACCCCAGGTTGGTTCCGAGGCGCACGGGCCACGGGCTCGGCGAGGAGGCCAGGCGCCGCACCATGGAGGGCACACTGTAGGCGTATTTCCAGGCCGCCTCGATCCCCCGCTGCAGCTCGTCGACGCTCATCTTCGCCGGCTGGAACACGACATGCTGGCCATCGTAGAGCTCCCAGTTGCGCGTAAGGATCCGCCCTTCGCTCTCCAGGCGCTGGTAGAGAGCCGTGCCTGGGAACGGAGTGACCACGGCGAAGCGCGGCAGATCGATGCGGGCCTCCACGGCGAAACGGGCGGTCTCCAGGAAGATCTCGGGCGTGTCGTTGTCGAGCCCGAACACGAAGCAGCCTTGAAGAGCGATGCCGTGGCGGTGCAGGGCCTGCACCAGCTCCTTGTACCGCTCGGGGGAATTGAAACCTTTCTTCGAGGCGCGTAGGTTCTCGCGCGAGATCGATTCGAGCCCCATGAGGATGCCCCGGCAACCGCTCTTCTGCGCGAGGCGGAGAAGCTCCTTGTCCTCGGCCAGGAGCACGGTCGCGAGGCCGTACCACTGGACGCGCAACGGGATGAGCGCCTCGAACAGCCGCGCCGCGTGCTCGCGGTCGGCGATCAAATTCAGATCGACGAAGATCAGCTTGCGCGATCCCTTCTGGCGGATGTCCGCGACCACCTCTTCGACCGGCTTCTGGTAGGGCTTCGTGCCCCAGGCCGAAGGCACGACACAAAAGTCGCAGCGGTGAACGCAGCCGCGGGTCGCTTCGAACACGTCGTCGGTGAGATAGCGGCTGCGCGGCAACAGATCGCGCCGGGGGAACGGAAGGCCGGCCAGAGAGAGACCGGGCCGCTGGTCGTAGCGGCGGCGCATCCGGCCCGCCATGAAATCACGGAGCAGCTCGGGCCAGCTCTCTTCGGCATAGCCCACGACAATGGCATCGGCGTGCGGCTGGGCATCCTCGGGGATCAGGGTCACATGAGGTCCGCCGAGGACCACCGGAATACCACGGGCGCGGAACGCCGCTGCCAGCTCGTAGGAGCGTACCGCCGTGCCCGTGATGACCGTGAGGCCGACCAGATCCGCCTGGATGGCGGAGGGGTCGACCTCTTCGATGCCCTCGTCGAGGAGGCAGATGTCGGCGTCCAGCTCCGGGGGGACGAGCGCGGCCAGCGTCGTGAGGGTGAGCGGCATGTAGCGGAGCGACCGCTTGAAAATGCCGCCACGATGGCGGTAGAGCGGGCCCTTGGGAGAAATCAGGACGATCCGCATGCCCTCACTTGCCCCTTACGACAATCTCAGATCACGCTTGATCTCCGAGATCATCGCCTGGATGTCGCCGCGGTCCATGTTGCGGTAGCGCTCGGGGAGCAGCTCGCGGCTGGTGGACTCCAGCACGGCGCAGAGGACCTGCATCTCGCGCTCGCGGGAGTTGGAGGATGGCAGGAAGTCTTCGAAAGCTTTTTTGAGGTGCTCGGCCGCGACCTCGGGCGATTCCGCGGCCTCGGCTTCGAGCACGGCGCGCACCAGCACCGATTCCAGATCCGATCCCGAGAGGCCCAGTAGGAACTCGTCCGCGGCGACTTCGGATACCTTGGTAACGGAGGTCTTGATCCCGAGCTTCTTGAGCATCACCCGGTAGATCTCGTCGTACTCCTCCACCGTCTCGGGGTAGAACAGGGGGATGTGCTCCTCGGCCCGGCCCTGGCGCTTGAGATCGATGGGCAGCAGGTCGGGACGGGACGTGATCAGAAACCAGAGGATCCTGCCGCGGTAGCGGGTGTCCCCCATGAAGGTCGCGATCTGCGCGAAGACGCGGTTCTGGGTGCCCGAATCGCCCGATTGCTCGCGGTTGCCGAGCGCCGCGTCGGCCTCGTCGATCACCACTCCGACCGGGGTCAGCGCGGCGAGGATCTTCAGGATGCGCTCCAGGTTCGCCTCGGTCTCGCCCACCCACATGGAGCGGAAGTTCTTGAGCTTCACGCAGGGGAAGCCGATCTCGTTCGAGAAGCACTCCACCAGGAACGACTTGGCGCTCCCCACCGGGCCGCAGATCAGGTAGCCCATGGGCACGGCCGCGGGGTTGCCGCGGGCGATGGCGCGGGCGGCGCGGCGCAGACGGTCCTTGACCGCGGGCATGCCCGCCACCATGGACAGGTCGTATTTGGGCTCCAGGTACTCCAGCAGGCCGAGCCCCTCGGTCTCGATGACCTCTTTCTTGACTCGCCGCACTCGCTCCCGGGTCAGGATCTCGTTGTTGGCGTCGGCGCCGTCGAGCATCTGCGCGAGCTGCACGCGGGTCATGCCCGCGGTGAGCTCGGCCAGGCGGCCCGGGGGCAGCTCGGCCATCTTCCCGTACCACTCGGGCGCGCGGACCGCCTCCAGGTACTCCAGCCGCTCCGCCTGCGTGGGCCGCACGATCTCGACCTCGCGCGTGGCGGGCGAGCGCAGCAGCTTGGGGTCGAGGTCGGCCAGGGTCTCGGTCACCAGCACGATGACGATGTTCTTGGCCAGCAGTACGGGGTCCTGCGACCACTTCCGCAGGTAGACGAGGACGGCACGGTCCTCGGGGCCGCGGTTCGAGACATCGGCGGCCGGGACCACCGTCTCCGCGAAGGGGAGCATCAGCACCACCGGCCGGGCGGGCGATTGCATCGTGCAGTGCCGGAAGTAGGAATCGAGCAGGGCGAAGCAGTTGGCGGCATCGCGCGGCAGGCGGTCGGCCCAGGTGGTGCCGTGGACCGCGTCGTAGCCGCGCAGCCGCTCCTCGAAGTGCGAGCGCGCCGCGGGCGTGGCGAAGCCCAGCCCCTCGGCGCGGTTGTAGGTCAGCATCGACGGCCAGCCCGCGAAGAGCTGCACGACGAGGAACTCCTCCAGCGACAGGAAGCGGAAGCCGGCAGAGCTGCGCACCGGCACCAGGTCGGCGGGCACGCCGTGGATTACGAACGTGTTCGCCTGCTTGGCCCGCACGGCTCGGACCAGGTCCGAGCCCCACGGGGGAAGCGATTCGAGGAACGCGGCGGGAGTGGATGCTACGGTCGCCATCAGCTATCTTCCTGCAAAGCGTTCTTACGCTCCCCCGGTCTTCTGCGGAGTGGCCTGGGGCGTCGACTGCGCCGTCGACTCGGTCGGGAACGGCGCGGCCTCGCGCACGGCGTCGGGCTTCTTGAGGCCCATCTCCACCTCGAACTCCGAGAGGATGCTCTGGGCCTGGAGCTGGCGCGCCTTGCGCTCGGTCTTGATGCGGTCGACGTCCAGACCGCCGGTCGCCACCTCGACCGCGGCCTTGGACTCGGCGACGCGCTGCTTGATCTCGTCGAGGTACTTGTCGGCGGTCGAGGCCGTGCCGTAGGTATCCAGCTCGGCGAGGGCGCTGGCGGCGTTCTTGAGCACCGCGGCCTTCTTCGACTCCTGAATGGCCTTGCGGCTCGTCTCGATCTTGGTGCGCAGCTTGCTCTTGATGTCCTCGACCGTGATCTGGGCGTTCTCGAAGGCGTTCTGAGACGCCATGATCTGCTCGCGGGTGGCGGTCAGCTCCTGGCGAACCTGCTGCAGCGTGGAGGCGTCGTCCTCGGCGATGCGGCGGGTCTCCGGGCTCCCCTCCTTGAGGGCGGCCTGGATGGAGCCGACGAGCTGCCTCTCCTTCTGCTCCAGCTCGCCGCGCTCCTGCTCCAGCCGGATCACGGTGGCGCGGGTGGTGACGAGGATCTGGTTCAGCTTCGGCAGGGTGTTGCGCATCTCCTCGATCGACTCCTGGAGCATGACCTCCGGATCCTCGGCGAAGGAGATGAAGTAGCCGATCCAGGACTTGAAGACACGGGCGATGCGGTCGAACATGGCTCTCTCCTTGGACTAGGCCTGAGTCTCGGGCCCGGCGGCCGGAGCGGGTGCGGGGGGCCCCGGCTTGGAGGACGACGCAGCCTCCCCGGTGGTGATCGGGTTGGTCTCGACGAACGGGGAAACGGCTTCGAAGAGCCTGCGCTCCTCGGACTTCTTGGTGAGCTGCCACCTGGCCAGGCGGGCCTCCTCGTCTTCCAGGGCGCGGCGGTTGGCATCCATGGCCTCGCGGTTGCGCCGGACGAGCTCGTCGATCTCCGCCTGGAGCCGGGCGTTCTCCTTCTCCTTCTCCTCCGAGCGCGCCTTGAGCTTGGTGCGCAGGAAGTCCTCGAAGCGGTCCAGGGCCTGGTCGCGGCGGACCGCGTCCTGGACGATATCCGTGATGGGCACGGGGCCCGTGGGATTCATGCGCAGGAACCCGGTGAGCGCCGCGGCCTTGGCCCGCGAGTCGAGGTTGGCGAAATCGGGCGACGAGAGGATCTCCAGCACCTTGTGCGCCGTGTAGCCGTGCGCCGGATCCTGGATGCCCGCGGCCTTGTAGATCATCGCGAAGTCCGGGATGTCCATGCCGGCGATCTCTCCGGGACCGTCTTCGGCCCCGGGCGCTCCCCCTGCCGGCTTCGATGCGGCCTCGAAGGCCTTGTCGTCGATATCCGGCGGCGGTTGGAGGGTGCCCAGGAGCTCCCGGATGTCGGTCGGCCGGCCGAGCGGCGAGGGCGCGGAGCTTCCTGACGAGCCTCCCGGCGAGGAAGACGGACCTGGCGTCATCTCCTCGGGCGCGATCTCCACGATCTTCATCTTGCTGAGGACTTCCTTGAGACCCATGGTCGCTCCCTACGAGCTAGAAGACAGAAGGTTTTGCGGCTCGGAAAGCGTATGGCCCGGGAGGGGGGGTGTCAAGGACAGGCCCGCCGGTACCTGCCGACGCTGGGGAAGCGCCGGAGATTGGTGAGGGGCACGAGCATCCCGGCGAGCGGGTTGAGCTCGGCCATCTCCCGGTGGCTGAGCGTGCGGATGCGGCGCACCGTCCGCGGCATCCGCGCCGTGGTCGGGTCGCAACCGCGCTCGAGAAAGACAGAGAGGATCCAGCACCCCAGGGTGCGCCGTGCCGCGCTCATGGGGGGATTGTACCAGCCGGGGAGCGGGCCGTCCTCCCGTGCGCACGGCCCGCGCGCTCCGCGGGCGAGGCGCTCCCCCACGTTCGCGGCACACTCCCCTGCGTCCGCGCCTCGCGAAGGTCGGGGAGGACGTTGCTCCCCAGCGCTGGCGGGGCTCCCCTCTCTGCCAACATCCTCTGAGACACGGTCGGGTGGGAAAATGAGGGAAGCAGAGAGGAGAGGC
>DATLNC010000046.1:0-20895 GCA_035536935.1 Thermoanaerobaculia bacterium | reverse complement strand
AACTCCTCGCGGGTATGGCTGATCCGCAGAAGGTTCGAGTAACGGCCCTTCAGCTCCTCGTCGCTGATCTTGACCTCGAGCCCTTTCGGGGTCTCCTGCACGGCAAATCTCCTTGTCGGTGTGCTCCGATGCTACTTCATTCAGCCTGGCCGGCGCAGATAAATCGCCAGGTCTCCCACGTTGGTCCCGGTGACGCCGGTCCGCAGGAGCGCCCCGGGGGCTTTCTCCAGGGCCGGCAACGAGTCGTGGCGGGCCAGTGCCGCGTCGGGATCGATCCCGGCCCGGCGGATCGCCTCCCAGGTGCTGCCTTCCACGGCTGCTCCCGCCGTGCCGGTGGTTCCATCCTCGCCGTCGGTGGCGAGGGACAGGACCACTTCGTCCTGCGCCAGCTCCCGGGCCGCGGACAGGGCCAGCTCGCCGTTGCGGCCTCCCCGTCCGTCTCCATTCCGAACCTTTACCGTGGTCTCTCCTCCCAGGACGAGAGCGACAGCCGGACCTTCCAGCGAACGGCCCCGGGCCACCAGATCGCGGGCGGCCCCGGATGCGTCGCCGGTCAGCTCCCCTTCGGCGACGGAGAAGCCCTGCTTCCGCGCTCCGGCCGCGACCGCCGCCGTGGCCAGCCGGACACTCCCGATTATGACGTTCTCGACCGCCGGGCCGGCGAACAGTCCGGAAGCAATAGTAGCGGGGTCGTTCCCCGGAACATCGGACAGGAGGAGCGCCAGCACCCGGCCTTTGGTGAAACGGAGCGCGCCGCCCCCCTTGAGGGCGGAGAGGCGCTTGCGCGCCGCGTTGATCTCGCCGATGGGGAGCCCGGAGGCGAGGAGGACCCTATGGGCTTCGATGATTTCCTGCAGGTCGACCCCCGGGGAGGACAGCTCCAGGCAGGCCGAGGCGCCGCCGGAGACCAGGGCGAGCAGGGACTGCTCCGGGGCGATCCCCTCCAGCCAGTCGCGCAGCCGCTCCCCCGCGGCCAGGCTCTGCCGGTCGGGCAGCGGATGGCCGCCGGTCATCTGCTCCCAGCGGGGATCGAGGAGGGCCGGGCTGGAGTGGGGCCGGATCAGGAGCTTTTTCGGCGCCAGCGACTCCCGGGCTCCCCGCGCCATGGCGGCCGAGGCCTTGCCGACCGCCAGGACCGCGTCGAAACGCGCATTCCGGCGGGCCAGTTCCTCCCTCACCAGCCGCTCGGGGTCCACCGCTGCGATCGCCACGGTGGCCAGCCGGCGGGCTATTTCCCTGAGAGTGGAGGGCATCAATCCTTCCGCCAGCGCACCCCGCCGGCGAAGTCCCAGCGATGCTCCGGGAAGTAGACGCCCACGCCGCGCTCCCGCGAGCTGACCGTGAAGGTGACGACCCTGCGCTGGTAGTCGTAGGGGGCGCCGTCCCGCGAGTGGACCGCCGCGTCGACCACGTAGTCGCCGGGGGCGAGGCGCAGCGACGGGCAGGTCAGGCGGATGGTGACCTCCCCCTCGAACGAGTCCGGGAGGAGCCCGCCGAGGTCGGTGTTGGTGCCCCAGCACTCGATCCCCCGCGGCGTGGAGACCGCCACGCCGAAGACGAAGTCGGCGAGCGGCTGCTCGGCCCTGGCGCGGATCTCGAACGTCGCGGGCTCGCCCGACTCCAGGTGGTAGCGCTCGCCATCCGGACCGAGGAGGCGCACCGAGGTGATCTCCGCCTCGCGCGAGCCCCAGCGCAGGGGCTCGCCCTCGGGGCCGAGCTCCACCGACTGGCGCTGCTTCTTCGCGGCCTGGTGCTCCTCCCCCTCCTTCTCCGCGACCTCCTGGCGGTAGGCGTCGATGACGCGCCGCGGGGTTCCGACCAGCCGCTGCACTCCGTTCTCGAGCCAGAGCACCCGGTCGCAGACCCCCTCCACCAGGTCGAGCGAGTGGCTCACCAGGAGCAGCGTCCTGCCCTGGGCGAGGAACTCTTCGATGCGGCGGATGCAGCGGTGCGCGAAGGCTTCGTCGCCGACCGCGAGCACCTCGTCGACCAGGAGCACGTCGGGGTCGGTGTGGACCGCCACGGCGAACCCCAGGCGGACGTACATGCCCGAGGAGTAGTTCTTGACCGGCTCTTCCATGAAGTCGCCGAGACCGGAGAACTCCACGATCTCGTCGTAGCGGCGCTCCACCTCCTTGCGCGAGAGGCCGAGCACAGCGCCGTTGATGAAGACGTTTTCGCGCCCCGAGATCTCGGGGTGGAACCCGGCCCCGAGCTCGATCAGGGCGGCGACCCGGCCGTCGACGACGATCCGTCCGGTGGACGGCTTGAGCATGCCGGCGACCAGCTTGAGCAGGGTGGACTTGCCCGAGCCGTTGCCGCCGACGACGCCGAAGGCCTCGCCCTTCTCGACCGTGAAGTCCACCTCCCGCAGCGCGGCAATGGCCTCGTCGCTCTTGAGGTCGGTGGTCAGGCTGCCACCCACCAGGGCGCTCTTCAGGGTGCGGAAGCGGTCGCCGGGCATGGTGCGGCGGTAGAGCTTGCCCAGCCCCTCGACCCGGATGGCGGGAATCGTGGGCTCGGTCATACCGCCTCCACCAGGGTCTCCCGCAGGCGCTCGAAGAACCAGGTGCCGATCAGCCAGCAGGCGAGGCTCACCAGGGCCATCTGGATCCAGAGCTGGGGCGTGGGCCAGCGGCCATAGAAGAGCACCTCCTGGTACGCCAGGGTGAAGGGGGTGAACGGGTTCAGGCGCACGATCCACCAGACCGCCCTCAGATGCTGGATCGACTCCAGCGGGTAGAGGATCGGGGTCAGGAAGAAGAGCAGGGTCAGCAGGTTGGCCAGGAGGTCGCGGACGTCCTTGAAGTGGACGGTGAGCGCCGCGAACCCCAGGGCGAGCCCCGAGATCATGGGCAGGTGGAGCAGCACCACGGCGGGCAGGAGCACGACTGACAGTCCGCCGGCGCCATGGTCGGTGAGGAGCCAGCTCGCCAGCCCGGCCGTCAGGACCACGGGCAGGGCCAGGAGCAGGTGGACCAGGTTGGAGAGCACGGTGACCATGGGGAGCAGCTCGGCCGGGAAGACCGCCTTGCGGATCAGGCCGCCGTTGGCGATCAGGGACATGGACCCTTCCAGCATCGAGGTCGACAGCCAGATCCAGGGAAAGAGGCCGCTGACCACGAACAGGGCGTAGGGATCGGCCCCGGCTACCCGCGGCTGGAACACGATGCTGAACACGAAGGTATAGACCGCGAGCAGCAGGAGCGGGTTGGCGAGCGACCAGAGAAAGCCGAGCGCCGACCCGCGGTAGCGTGCCTTGAGCTCCCGAGAGGTGAGTGTGGCCAGGAGGCCGCGAAAGCGGAAAATCTGGCCGGCGACCCTGAGCATGAGAGCGCAACTCTACACCACGGTAAACTCCCTCTTCCATGACCGCCTGGACCCCGGTGGACCTGCTGCCCGGCCTCTACGCCGGGGGCATTGCGATCCTCCTCTGGTCCGCGCTCCGCCGCTGGTACGACGCCGTTCCGGCCCGGATTCTGGCCGTCTTCTCGGTCGTCCTCCTCATCCTCTTCGGCCCGGTGCTCTTCGGCGGGAAGCTGCTGGTGCCGCTGGACAACCTGCGGGGGCTGACGCCTTTCCATCACCTTCCGCAGGTCGAGCCTCACGGCAATCTTCTCCAGGGGGATCTGATTCTGCTCATCCAACCTTCCCTGGCAGCGGTGCGAATCCAGCTCGGGGAGGGCCGATGGCCGCTGTGGAACCCGTGGGTGGGCGCCGGGATGCCGCTGCTCGCCGACCCCCAATCCCAGGCATTGCAGCCGATCGCGCTGGCGGCCCTGCCCATGCCCTGGCCGCGGGCGGCCGGCGTCATGGCGACGCTCCGGGTCCTCCTGTCCCTGACCTTCTCCTTCCTCTGGATGCGCCGGCAGGGCCTCGGGGAGGGGCCGTCCCTCGCCGGAGCGCTCGCCTTCAGCCTCGGAGGGTTCGTGATCCTCTGGCTCGGCTGGCCCATGGCCAACTCGGCGGCATGGCTGCCGGCCGTGCTCTATGGCCTGGTCCGCTACCGGCAGGAGGGAGGACGGAGGGACTTCCTCCTGCTCTCGCTTGCCACGTTCGCCCTGCTCCTCGGGGGGCATCCCGAGACCATCCTGTACGCCGTCGGCCTCTGCATGATCTGCGATGTCAAAAGAATGGCCCTCGCGCTCGTTCTCGCCGGCGCCGTGGCCGCCCCGGCCCTGCTCCCGTTCGTGGATTACCTGCCGCAGACCCTCCGGGCCTCTCGCGAGTCGGCTCCGCAAATGGGGAATCTCGCCGAGCACTGGCTTCCGGTCGTTGCTCCCAATGCCTATGGCAACAGCCGCTACCTGGACTACTGGGGACTGAACAACACCAACGAGGATGCCGCGGGCTTCTGCGGCAGCGTGACTCTGCTCGCCGTCCTGCTCGCGCTGTGGACAGGTCGCCGCTTCCCGCAGGAGCGGCTCTTCCTGGCTATCGGGGTCCTCTGCCTCGTCCTGCTCTCCCCCTGGGGACCGGGCACACGCCGGCTGCTGCTCCCCCTCGCCTGGAGCCTGTGCTATCTCGGAGCCTGCACGCTGGAGCGGGTGCGGCTGGGCGAGGTCCGGCGACGGAACGTGTTCCTGGCGTTCGCAACCCTCTGCACGGTGATCGCGTGGGGTTATCTCGGGCACCCGGACGCCCGCCTGGAGCCGCTCCGCACCGGCTCGCTCTACTGGCAGGCCCGTTTCCTGGTCACGGGGAGCTTTCTCCTCGCATGGGGGCAGGGGAAGCGCTGGACCGCCCCGGTCGCCGCGGTGCTGATCGCGGCCGAGCTGCTCCTGTTCCACCTGCCGGCCAACCCGCCCATGCCGCAGCGGCTGGCCAACGTGCCCAACGGCCCGATCCGATTCCTTGAGGACCACTTGGAGGATTACCGGATGGCCGCGCTGGGCCGGAGCTTCCCTCCCAACACCCCCCTGCTCTACGGCCTCTCCGACGCCCGGGTCTACAACCCCATGGCGCCGGCCGCGTACCTGGATCGCCTGCAGCCGATTCTGGCGGGCTGGTGGGGAGAGATACCCGAGCTGGGATATCGCGGGAAGGAGGATACGCGGCTCTACCAGGATCTGGGGGTGCGCTACCTCCTGGCCGACCCGGGCGTCCGGCTCCCCCTGCACCTCGCCTTCCAGGACCGGGACGGCTGGATTTACGAGATCCCGAATCCGAGGAAGGTGAACCGGGAGCCGATCTACCGTCCGCGGGCGTTCCTCCTCGGCTGCCTGCTGGCCGCGCTGGGACTGGCGGCCGGAGCGGTCTGGCTGGTGCCGCCCCCCTACAGCCCCAATCTCTCCGACTCGTTCTGAAGAGCCTGGATGACGTTCGCGATGTGCTCGTCCAGGGGGACGCCCAGCTCCTCGGTGGCCAGGAAGATGTCCTCGCGGTGGACGCCGCGGGCGAAGGCCTTCTCCTTGAAGCGCTTCTTCACCGAGGCCACGTCCACATCCTTGAGCGACTTGCTGGGCTTGACCAGGGCCACCGCCGTCACGAAGCCGGACAGCTCGTCGCAGGCATAGAGCGCCTTGGCGAGCTTCGTCTCCCGCGGCACTCCGCTGTAGGGAGCGTGACCCAGGATCGCGGTCCGCATCACCTCGGGATAGCCCTGGGCGGCCAGGATCTCGACGCCCCGGAAAGGGTGATTCTGCTCGTCGGGCCAGCGCTCGTAGTCGAAGTCGTGGATCAGCCCGGTCTGGCCCCAGAGCTCTTCATCCTCGCCCCAGAGGCGGGCGTAGTGGCGCATCGAGGCCTCGACGGCCAGCGCATGCTTGCGCAGACCCTCCTTCTGTGTGTACTGGCAGAGGAGCTGCCAGGTGGTCTCTCGGTTCGGAAGTCGGTCCGGAAGTTCGTTCGCCATGGGGCGTACGGTAGCAGAATGCAGGTAGAATCGAGGAGTGAGCGAGACCCGAAAGCTGACCGTCCGCTGCCCCGACTGCAGCTCCGACCTGGTGATCGATGCCGAGACGGGCGAGGTCCTCTCCCACCGCAAGGCCAAGCAGCCGCTCGCCGGAGGCAAGGACTTCGACTCCCTGCTCAAGGGGCTCGACGACGACAAGGCCCGGGCCGAGGACGTCTTCCAGCGCGAGGTCGCGGCCATGAAGGACCGCGACCGCCTCCTCGAAGAGAAGTTCCGCGAAGCCATGCGCCGCGCCGAGGAGGACCCCGACACGGGCCCCCCGCGCCGCCCTTTCGATCTCGATTAAGGCGCCGTGGTAGAATCCACCCGGCTGTCCGGTCCGCCCCCCGCCGCTATAGCCCGAGCTGAAGCTCCAAGAGACGACTTTTGATGATGCAAGACCGCACTCCAGCGGGTCCCGCCACGGGCCCGGGAAAGGACGTAAAACATTGACACCATGGTGGCTGCGCCCCACGGCCGAGGGCGCCAAAGAAGAAAAGGACCGGCCGCAAGAGAAGCAAGAGAGGGCAACCGAAAGCAGCCCTTCCCCGCTGACCCCGACCTCCATCGCCCCTGAGAGCGTCCCGCTGTCTCCGGAATCCCTGAGAGAGACGTCGCCGTCGCTGGAGACCGAGCCGACCTGGCGCCACGAGCCCCACGAGGCGATAGCTGAGCCGGAGCCCGCCTGGCGCAATCAGCCTGTACCCACCGAGTTCCTCGAGGAGGAGCCGGACGAGTCCGGAGAGCTGCAACTGGGCCAGCCCGAGCTGGTCCCGGAGGAGCCGGAGCCTGTCGACGAGGCAGATGAAGAGGACGAGGACGAGGAGCTCTCCGCCCAGTCCGAGCCCTCCGAGGGTACCGAGTCTGTCGCGCAAGAAGAGGCCCGCGGCGAAGCCAAACGCCGCCGGCCCCGCCGCAGCCGTGGACGTGGGCGCAAGGAGGGTGGCAAGGAGGTTCGCGCAGCGGCTCCCGCCGACGAGGACGAAGAGGAAGCCGCCGAGCCGGCATACGAGGAGCCTCCGGCTCCCCGGCGTGTGGCCGTCAACCCTCCGATGGCGCCGCTGGCCCAGATCTCGCCTTCGACGGGCGGCATGACCCAGATCCGCTCCTCCCGCAGCGAGAGCTTCACGATCCCGGCGAGCGATTTCGAGGCGGTCGGCCGCGAGATCATCATCTCCGTGCCCGAGCGCCAGCGGATGACCGACGAGCGCAAGATCGCCATGTTCTGCGACCTGGAGAACATCGCGCTCGGCGTCCGCGACTCGGACATCGGCAAGTTCGACATCGAGCTGGTCCTCGAGCGCCTGCTGGAGAAGGGCAAGATCATCGTCAAGAAGGCCTATGCCGACTGGGAGCGCTACAGCGACTACAAGCGCGGCTTCCACGAAGCGGCCATCGAGCTGATCGACATCCCGCAGAAGTACTACTCGGGCAAGAACAGCGCCGACATCAAGATGGTCGTCGACGCCATGGACCTCTCCTACTCCAAGGAGCACCTGGACACGTTCGTGATCCTGTCGGGCGACAGCGACTTCTCGCCGCTGGTCTCGAAGCTCAAGGAGAACAACAAGTACGTGATCGGCATCGGGGTGAAGAACTCGTCGTCGGCGCTGCTGATCGACAACTGCGACGAGTTCCTCTACTACGAGGATGTCTGGCGCGACTCCCAGAAGGGTCCGAAGCTGGACGGCCTGAACAAGAAGACCGCCGAGGCGTTCAGCCTGATGGTCGACGCGATCCAGGCGCTGCTCCGCGAGAACAAGGACGTGCTCTGGGGCTCGATGATCAAGCAGACCATGCAGCGCAAGAAGCCTTCGTTCAACGAGGGCTACTACGGCTACGCCAGCTTCTCCGAGTTGCTGGAAGATGCCTCGCGCAAGAACATCATCCGCCTGAAGAAGGACCAGCGCTCCGGCACCTACATCGTCACCGGCTTCGCCACGGGCAAGGAAGCTCCGGCGAGCACCCGGCGGTAATCTACGCGGAGCCGGCCTCACCCTGCAAAATCGGGCCGGCTCCAAGCTCTCTCCCCCACCTGCTCCAGACCCTCGGCTTCCAGGCGCTCGGCCAGGAGGTCGAGGAACTGGTGCTGGCCCTTCACCACGGCAAGGTTCAAGAAGAGCTCGCGGGCCGTTCCCCGCTTCTCGACCACGACGCGCAGCGCCTCGGTGCCGGGACGGGGATTGCAGGCGAGGACCCTTGCGAATGGGACCCGCGTCGGCTTGAAGGTGTGGAGCGGCTGGTAGTAGAGGGCCTCGGAATCGATGGCCACCGCGGCGCGGCCGGCCGTCCACCAGATCTTGAACAGGCTCGCCCAGAAGAGCAGGCTGTAGGCGAGGAGCACCCCGAAGGCACGGCCCCAGGCCTGGGTCTCGCCACGCTCCAGCCACCAGGACCCGGCGCCCACCGCCGCCACCACTCCCACTCCCCAGATCATCGCCCGCCGGCTGGTGCTCCGCACCCAGGGACGGAAAGGAAAAGCGGCGACCTCGTCCATCATCTCAAGTCCCGGCCGGGCCCACGCCCCCCATCGACTTGAGCTGCCGGTTCGCCACTGCCAGCATGGCGAGGTCCGGCGTGCCCACCGACTTCAGCTCCGCGAGGAGCTGCTCGGTGCGGGTCACGAGCGGCCGGCGCTCCTCGACCCAGGCGTCGACCACCTGGTTGGCATCCCCGCCCTTGCGCACCCCGGCCAGGACGCGCGCGGTCAGCTCTCCCTGCTGGCTGAACAGGTCGTCCATGATCGCCGTCACCGCCAGCTTGTCCCAGACCTTGTCGGTGGGGAGACCCGCCGCCGCCCGGCGGAGCCAGTCGAACCCGAAGCGGGCGCCGATAGCGAAGTAGGTCTTTCCCACCTGCGGCAGCGGCACCGATGTGACGCGGGAGATCCGCACGATGTCGAGCAACGGCAGCATCCAGCTCAGGGAGGAGATCCGCTGCGCCAGCTCTTCCGGCACCCCCTTGGCAGCCAGGGCCGACGCCTGGTGCAGGAGGTGGACCCGCTCCGCGTCGGGGATAAGCTCGCCGAGCTGGCTCGTGAGCTCCCGCACCCGGGCGCCGTACGCCTTGATCTGGCCGCCGATGTCCAGCGGCTGGCGGCACTCCGTCAGGAACCAGACCGTGGCGCGCTGGATCAGCCGGCCGCACTCCAGCAGCATCTGGGCCTGCAGAGTGGCGGGGACCTTGTTGTCCAGCGCCTCGATCGCGGACCAGATCTCGCGCAGGGCGAAGACCTCGCGGGTGACCACGTAGGCACGGGCCATGTCGGCCGCGGACAGGCCGGTCTTTTCCTTGACCTCATGGACGAAGGTGACGCCGGCCCGGTTCACGATGCTGTTCGTCACCGCCGTGGCGATGATCTCCCGGCTCAGCCGGTGGCTGCCGATCGCCTTCGCGTACTTCTTGCGCAGCGGGGTGGGGAAGTAGAGCTTGAGGTCCTCCTGCAGGTGAGGATCGTCCGGCAGGTCGGAGGGGAGGATCTCCTCGTAGAGCGCCATCTTGGAGTAGGAGAGAAGGACGGACAGCTCGGGCCGCACGAGTCCGAGGCCCTGCCTGGCGCGCGCGGCGATCGTCTCGTCGTCGGGCAGGAACTCGAGCGTCCGGTCGAGCCGGCCGCCGCGCTCCAGCTCCTTGACGAACCGCGCCAGCCTCTCCAGCAGATGGGCGCTGATCGCTTGCGTCACCGACAGAGCCTGGGTCTGGAGGTAGTTGTCGCGCAGGACGAGGGCGGCGACCTCGTCGGTCATCTCGCGCAGCAGCTCGTCCCTCTGCGGCCGGGACAGCTTGCCCGAGCGCTCCACGTCGCCGAGCAGGATCTTGATGTTGACCTCGTGATCGGAGCAGTCGACGCCCGCCGAGTTGTCGATGAAATCGGTATTGAGCCGGCCTCCGCGCAACGCATACTCGGCGCGGGCGCGCTGGGTCATGCCCAGGTTCGCCCCCTCGCCGATCACCTTCGCCCGGAGGTCCGCTGCGTCCACCCGCAGCGCATCGTTGGCCCGGTCGCCCACGTCGGCATGGCTCTCAGTGCGGGCTTTGACATAGGTGCCGATGCCGCCGAACCAGAGCAGCTCTACCTCCGCCTTGAGCAGGGCCTGGATCAGCCCGGCCGGGCTCAGGTGATCACTGGATATGCCGAAGAGCTGTGCCATCCGCGGCGAGACCGGGATCGATTTGGCGCCGCGCTCGAACACGCCGCCTCCCGCGGAGATCAGCGCCGGGTCGTAATCCGCCCAGGAGGAGCGCGGCAGCTGGAAGAGCCGCTTGCGCTCCTCGAAGCTGCGCGCGGCATCCGGGTCCGGATCGATGAAGACGTGCCGGTGGTCGAAGGCCGCCAGCAGGCAGATGTGCGGCGACATCAGCATGCCGTTGCCGAACACGTCCCCGGACATGTCGCCGACGCCCACGACCGTGAAGTCGTGGGCCTGGGTGTCCTTGCCGAGCTCCCGGAAGTGGCGCTTCACCGACTCCCAGACACCGCGCGAGGTGATGGCCATCCGCTTGTGGTCGTACCCGGAGGAGCCGCCGGAGGCGAAGGCATCGTCGAGCCAGAAGCCGTACTCCGCGGCAACTCCATTGGCGATGTCCGAGAAGGTGGCGGTGCCCTTGTCCGCCGCGACCACGAGATAGGGATCGTCGTCGTCCCGCCGCACCACGTCCGGCGGCGGCACGACCTCGCTGCCGCGCAGGTTGTCCGTGATGTCGAGGAGCCCGCGCATCAGGGTCTTGTAGCACTCGATCCCTTCCTTTTGCTGCTCCTCGCGGCCTCCTGCCGGCGGCCGCTTGACCACGAAGCCACCCTTGGAGCCGACCGGCACGATGACGGCGTTCTTCACCATTTGCGCCTTCATCAGACCCAGGACCTCGGTGCGGAAGTCCTCCGGCCGGTCCGACCAGCGGATGCCCCCGCGCGCCACCCGGCCGCCGCGCAGGTGGATCGCTTCCACCCGGGTGCTGAACACGAAGACCTCACGGAACGGGCGCGGCAGTGGAAGCTCTTCGATGAGCTGGGAGTCGAGCTTCAGGGAAAGGTAGCTCTTCAGGTTGCCCGCTGCGTCCTTCTGGAAGAAGTTCGTGCGCAGCGTGGCCTCGACGAGGTTCAGGAAACGGCGGAGGATGCGGTCCTCGTCGACGTTCTTGACCTGGTCCAGCAGGCTTCCGATCTCGGTGACAAGGGTGGCGGCGCGCTCCTTGGATCCTTCCTGGCGGGCCGGGTCGAACAGAGTGAGGAAGAGGTCCATCAGGCGCCGGGTGATCTCCGGGTTGCGCGCCAGGGTGCGCTCCATGTACGCCTGGCTGAACTGGATCCGGGCTTGGCGCAGGTATTTGCAGTAGGCGCGCAGAACGGTGACCTCGCGGCCCACGAGCCCGGCCTGCAGAACGAGCCGGTTGAAACCGTCGTTCTCCATCTCGCCCAGCCAGACGCGGCCGAAGACCTCCTCGAACGGGGCTTTGACTTGGGATAGATCGACCGGCGTGCCGTCTTCTGTGATCAGCCGGAAGTCGCGGATGGAGACTTCCTCGCCGCTTTCGGACGGCCGGACGTCGTAGGGCATCTCCTCCAGCACCTTGAGCCCCATGTTCTCGAGCATGGGAAGGATGTCCGACAGCGGGACCGTGCCGCCGGCGCCGTAGATCCTGAGCGCGACCTCGCCGGGGCCCGCGTCGGGAGAACGGTAGAGGTCGAAGGCGAGGTTGCCGGTCGCGAGGGCGCGCTCCAGCAGCTCGACGTCGAAGACCGCTCCGGCCCCTCCGAAGCGTTCCTGGTAGGCGGCCGGGAACGCCTTGCCATAGCGCCGCGCCAGGCGGAGCCCCTCCTCCTCGCCGTGCTTCTCGACCAGAGCCTCCTGCAGCCGCTCGCCCCAGGAGCGCGCCGCGTCCTGAAGCTGCCTCTCCACGTCCTCGGGGTCCACGTTCGGGATCCGCCCCGGCGTGGTGGCCACATGGAAATGCAGGCGGGCCAGGGCCTCGTCGGTCAGGTGCGTGTGATGTCCGGTCACCTTGCCGCGATAGGTGCGGGCGAGGATGGCCTGAAAGGCGAGGCGCAGGTCGGTGTCGTAGCGGTCCCGCGGCACGAAGACCAGGCAGGAGACGAAGCGCTCGAACGGATCGCGGCGCACGAAAAGGGCGATCCTCGGCCGTTGCTGCAGCGGCAGGATACCCATCGAGATCCGGAACAGCTCGTCCTCGGAGATCTGGAACAGCTCGTCGCGGGGGTAGGTCTCCAGGACGTTGGTCAGCGCCTTGCCGTCATGGCTGTCGGAGGGGAAGCCGGCGCGATCGAGCGAGCTCTCCACCTTCTGGCGCAGGATCGGGATGGTGCGCGGGCTGCGCGAGTAGGCCGACGCGGTGAACAGGCCGACGAAGATGCGCTCGCCCGTGACGTTGCCCTTCGGATCGAAGCACTTCACGGCGATCGCGTCCATGGGCACCGCCCGGTGGACGGTCGACAGGCGGTTCGCCTTGGTGATGAGCAGCAGAGCCGGCTGGCGCAGGAAGTGGCGGACGTCCTCGGGCAGGGTGCCCAGGTTGCGCAGCCCCTCGAAGATGGGGAAGGACTCGTTGCGCAGGATGCCCAGCCCGGTCTCGGGGAGCACCCGCGCCACCGCCACCTCCCCCTCGCCCTCGAAGCTGTACTCCCGATAGCCGAGGAAGGTGAAGTGGTTGTCCACCAGCCATTCCAGAAAGGCGATGCCCTCGACGATCTCACGGCGGGGGAGCGGCGGCGGATTCTTCTCCAGCTCCGCCACGATCGTCCAGCAGCGCGCCCGGATCGTGTTCCAGTCGTCCACGGCGGCGCGCACGTCCTCCAGGACCGCTTCGACCCGGGCGCGGATCGTTTCGTGCCGGGCCGCGGGCTGGGCGCTCACCCGGACGTGCATGAGCGACTCGGCCGGCCCTTCGCCAGGCAGGTCCAGGAGGTGGCCGTCCGCATCCCGCTCCACGTGCACGATCGGATGGATCAGAAGCTGGACCTCGGCATCCATGCGGCGGAGCTCGGCGCTCACCGAGTCCACCAGGAAGGGCATGTCGTCGTTGACGATCTCGACGACCGAGTGCGACGACTCCCAGCCGTTGGTCTCGATGCGCGGAGTGTAGACCCGGACCTTGGGCCGTCCCGGCACCCGCTCCTGGGCATGCTCCCAGAGGGCGAGAGCCGCGCCCGCCAGGTTGTCGGGAGTGTCGCCGAGGATGTCGGCCGGGGGGACGTGGGCATAGAGCTGGCGCACGAACCGCTCAGCCCGCTCAGAAGCAGCCCCATCGAGACGGGCGCGGACGCGCTCGACGACCTGGTCAATGAGCTCCACCTTGGACTTTTCGCTGATCAAACCATGCTCCTCCAAGGGGCTGCCGGCCCCCCAAACGGGGGGAGTTTATCGGATATGCTCCGAGGCCGCCGATGTCCTCCCTACCTCACGTCGCGGTGGTCGGAGCCGGCGCCTTCGGCGGCTGGACCGCCCTGCGCCTGCGCGAGCGGGGGTGCCGCGTGACCCTGATCGATGCCTGGGGGCCGGGGAACGCCCGCGCCAGCTCGGGCGGCGAAACCCGCATCCTCCGGGGAATCTACGGGCCGGACCGGATCTACGTCCAATGGGTCGTCCGCTCGCTCGCGGCCTGGCGCGAGGCCGAACGGCGCTGGAACGTCCCTCTCTACCATCCCACCGGAGCGCTCTGGCTGTGCGGACCCGGGGATACGTACGTCCGGCCGGCACTTCCCTCCCTCAAGGAAGCCGGCCTCACCGTGAACGAGATCGGACTGGACGAGGCCCGGAGGCGCTTCCCTGAAGCAGGATTCGAGGGCATCTCCAGCGTCTTCTTTGAGGAAACCGCGGGATACCTGATGGCCCGGCGGGCATGCCGGGCGGTGGCGGAAGCAGCGGGCGGGTTCCGGCAGGCCACCGTCTCGATCCAAGGGGAGCGGGTCCTCATGGACGGCTCCATTCTGGAGGCTGATGCCTTCGTCTTCGCCTGTGGACCATGGCTCAACACCCTCTTCCCTGACGTGGCAGTCCGCCCGACACGCCAGGAGGTCTTCTTCTTCGGCACCCCGGCAGGCTGGCGCGATCTCCCGGTCTGGATCGAATCCGGCGAGCGGTTCTTCTACGGCATCCCGGGCAACGACCATCGCGGCTTCAAGGTCGCGGACGACACCCGCGGGGAGCCGTTCGATCCGACCTCGGGCGAACGCGCAGTGAGCCCGGAGGGGCTGGAGCGGGTCCGGCGCCATCTCGCCCTCCGCTTCCCCGCTTTGGCCAGTGCTCCGCTGCTCGAATCCCGTGTCTGCCAGTATGAAAACAGCCCGGACGGCCACCTCCTCATCGACCGCCATCTCGGGCTTCCCAACGCCTGGATCGTAGGCGGCGGCTCGGGGCACGGCTTCAAGCTCGGTCCCGCGGTTGGGGATCATGCCGCGGCCCTGGTACTCGGCGAGGCGGAGCCTCTGCCGCTCTTCCGCCTCGACCGCCCCGTCGTCCTCAAGACCCAGTTCACCTCCGGAGGGCTCGAATGAAGCTCGTCCTTCTCCTCCTTGCACTCCTGGCCAACAAGGATTCCCTCGACCGGATCGTCGCGGATACCTGGCAATACCGGCTCGATCACGAGCCCGCCCTGCGGTTGCAGCAGGGATTGCCGATCGAGAACCTCCCAGAGATCTCCGAGGAGAGCTCGCGCCAGGAGACCGCCGCCTACCGGGCGCTCCTCGAACGGTTGAACCGGATCGACCCGGCCTCTCTGAAGCATGAGGACTGGCTCACCTGGGCCGTGCTCGAATGGGAGCTGAAGCAGGGAGTTGGGGCCGCGGACCACCTCGCTCTGCTCTCGCAGATCACCCCCTACACCCTGCCTCTACCCGGGGTACACGAGGTCTACACGCGCCATACCTTCTCCTCGCGGGAGGACCTCGACCGCTACCGCCGGCTCCTGCGGCAGTACCCGAGGTGGATAGGGCAGATCCAGGCGCGGGCGGAGTGGCAGCGGACGAAGGGCTTCCTGATCCCCAAGGAGACCGTCGACCAGATGGTCCCCCTGTTCCGCGCCTTTGCCCAGCCGGCGGAGCGGAGCCTCTTCGCGGTCGCCCCCGAGCGCCTCCGCCCCATCGACCCAAAAGAGTCCGAGGCTTTTCGCGCGCAGGTCGCGAAGGTCGTCGAGGAGGAGGTCAACCCCGCCCTGGAGCGGCTCGCGGCGATGCTGGAGGGGGACTATCGCAAGGCCGCGCCCGAGCGCGTCGGCCTGGGGCAGTACCCGGGCGGGCCCGAGGCCTACCGCTTCCTGGTGCGCCAACACACCGGGCTGGAGGTGACACCCGAGGAGGTCCACCGCCGCGGCCTGGAGGAGGTCGCGCGGCTCGAAGCGCGCATGGCGGAGATCCGCCGCCAGGTCGGATTTGCCGGCACCCAGCGGCAGTTCCACGACATGCTGCGCACCGATCCGCGCTTCCTGGCGAAGACGCCCGCGGAGGTGGGCGAGCGCCTCATGGCCCCGGTGCGCAAGATCGAGCCGCTGATCGGACGGTATTTCCAGCGCATCCCGAAAGCGCCCTACGGCGTGAAGAGGCTCGAAGCCGAGCTCGAGGGCTCCGTGACGTTCGGCTACTACAAGCAGCCCGGCCCGGAGGACCCCTCCGGCTGGTATTTCTTCAATGGCTCCAGGCTGGAGCAGCGGCCTCTCGTCAACGCGGCGGCGCTCATCTACCACGAGCTGCTTCCCGGCCATCACTTCCAGATCGCCCTGCAACAGGAGAACGGCGCGCTGCCTAAGCTGCGCAGCAACCTCTACCACACCGCCTTCGTCGAGGGGTGGGGCGAGTACGCCTCCGAGCTGGGGATCGAGATGGGGCTCTATGACGACCCGTACGCCATGTATGGGCGGCTCGCCATGGACATGTTCCTCTCCAACCGCCTGGTCGTGGACACCGGAATGAATGCCCTGGGATGGCCGCGGTCCAAGGCGATCGAGTACATGCGGGACCGTCTCCTCGAGACCCCCGTTCAGATCGACACCGAAACCTTGCGCTACTCCACGTCCATGCCTGGGCAGGCCCTGGCCTACAAGATGGGGAGCGCCAGGATCTGGGAGCTGCGCCGCCGGGCGGAGCGGGAGCTGGGTCCGAAGTTCGATCTTCGCCGTTTCCACGAGGCGGTGCTCGGCAGCGGCTCGCTGCCGTTGAGCGTGTTGGAGCGGCACGTCGAATGGTGGATTGGGCAGGAGAAGGCGCGTTGACAAATGGCGCGCGGTGTGGTCAGACGCTCTGAGATTCGGATACAATCTCAAGATCATGACCACCGAAGAGTCCAAAAGCGTTCTCTCTGAGCTGGAGAGCACCATCCGCTCGTCCGGTCTCTCCCGGCGGGAGATCGAGCGCAGGCTGGGGATGGGACAGGGCTATCTGAACAGCCTCTTCAAGGGGCGCATCCAGCTGCGGGTAGCCCACGTCTACGAGATCGCCCGGGTGCTGGGGATCGAGCCTCTGAGCCTGTTTTTCGGGGCGACGCCGCCAAAAGACCCGGCCTGGCTCCTCGGAGAGCTAGGGTTGCAGCAGGGGAGGAAGCAGCCGCCCGCCGCGCTCCTGGCGCTGCTCGGGACGCTGCCCCACGAAGACCTGCAGGCGATGCTTCGCGAGATGATCCGGGACGAGATGGGGCGTCAGAGCAAGACCTAGAGCGCTTCCGGAGCGAGCTGCTCCAGCACGCTGGCCACCAGGGCCACAAGCTCGAGGGTGGCGAGGTCGCGCTCGAGAGCGTCCCGGAGCATGAGAAGGGCGGCGATGCTCTCGCGGGCGACGTAGCGCGAGCGGAAGACCTCCAGCGTTTCCGTGACGAGGCTCCGAACGGCCTCGGTCTTTCCCTGCCGCAGCCAGACCGCCGCGAGCTCCAGGCCCAGTACCGCGGAGTGGTAGATCTGGCCTCGCTCCTCGAAATCCTCCCTTACCTGCCGAAAGGCTCTCTCCGCCTTGTCCCACTCACCCAGACCCGCGGCGATCTTCCCTTCGATGCCTCTCAGCTTCACCAGGTCGACCGCGCCGGCATGACGGGCGTAAAGGGGCCGCATCTCGAAGAGCTGCATGCTGGCTTCCCGGAACTCTCCGCGCTCCACCCGGAAGAGCAGGATGTTGTGCAGGACGAGGAAGCGCAGCTTCGGATCCTCGTCTTCGCCGATCTGGCGAAGGGCCTGCGCGAGGATCTGGATGCCCTGTTCGGGGTCGCCGCTCCGGCCGGTGTAGATCCCTCGCTTCACCAAAACCCGCGCCGCGCTCTTGGGATCACCGAGTTTCCGGTGGATGGTAAAGGCCAGATCGAGCGCCTGGAAGGCCGCGGGGAACTGCCGCTGGTGAGACAGGATGCCGGCGGTCAGCTCAGCCAGTCGGGCACGGAGCTGCTCGGAACCGCTCCCCTGCTTGCGCAGCTCCAGGGCGCGGCCGATCGCCTTCTCCGCCTGGACCAAGTCGTCTGACACACGGCAGGCGTTCGCGTACTCCCCCCAGGCCCGGGCCCTCAGATCGAAAGTCTCCGGCGCGCCATACTTCTCCGAATCGAGCCGGTCTGCCGCCTCTGTCGCCAGCCCCGAGAGATGCAGCATCTGCCTGGGATCTTCGTGACGCAGCTTCCAGCTTCGCTCCAGGAGCACCTCGCAGAGGCCCCAGGTCCAGAATCCCTCGCCCTCGGGCAGAACGCCTGCGCGCGTCGCACCGACGAGATCGGACACCTTGCGGTCCGATTCAGCCCGCTCCCGCTCCCGCTCGTCCTTCTTTCCGAGCACACGGGCGAACGCACGACCAATCGGGCCGTCGTAGTCCGGATCCGTGTCGGGAGGGACCTCTCCCTGCCCCGGCCGGAACATCGCATCGGCCAGCGGCGCCATCTCTTCCCGGCAGAGGGGGCAGCCGCGCAGCAGGTGGAAGAATACGAGCCGGCGCTCGGCGGGGGCGAGCCGGCCCAACAGAAAGCCCGTCAGCAGCTCGCTGGGGGGATGTTCGGTCATGCGGCCTCCAGGATTGCGGGAAAGCAGAAAACCCAGTGCATTCTCTCACATTTGGACGCGGCTGAGCGCAACTGCGGGCGAGGTTGGCATCGAAAGCCACCTCGCCCGCCAGCCTGGCTCTGTCAGCCGTTGGGGTCGATCTCGGGCCCGCACTCTCCCGCGAGGCACATCTGCGGGCAGGGCCGAGGCCGGGGTTTTCCGTCAGGGTCGATCTCAAGCCCACAGTCTCCATTCGCTGTAGGCCCGGCCGCCTCGTGCGTCGGTTGCAGGACGGTCACGCCACTCCAGAGCCTGCCCAGCCAGTCCCACGCATTGCGCCAGACCGGACCCTCGGCCGCCGCCGGACGCGCTCCGGCGAGCGCCATCGCCGCTACGAACACCACTGCCGTGATTCCCCGGTGCAGATTGCTACGGAACATTGTCGTCCTCCTTGCCGCGGGCCGGGCGGGTGCCGGAATGGTCCCGACGCCCACGGACGCAACGCTTGTCGTTGCCATGCGCGCCTAGTGTAGATACTTTTCGCGGCAAAGGGAAACAGGACTCTCGCAAAGACAGGCTGTAGTCGTCTCCGGAAGGTTCTCTTCAGCTACAAGGTTCGTGGATCAGATGTCCTCAGATACCGGATCTCAGCTCCTGAATGTTGACAATCATCCTGATCTTCAGAAGAATGTGCTTCGCGGCGCGTGAACGCCGGAACCGGAAAGGAGGGAGCGATTTGGGGACCACGGAGGGGGACTCCGCCGAAAGCCTGGGGGGCCGGATCGCACGGCTGAGGCGGGCGAAGGGCTGGAACCAGAAGGAGCTCGCGGACCGGGTCGGGGCAAAACCGACCCAGATCAGCAAGTACGAGCGCGGGAACTACCTCCCGCGGCCGGACCTCCTGCCCAAGCTGGGCGAGGTTCTGGGAGTGAGCCTGGACTACCTGATGACCGGCCGCAGCGGCGGAGAGCCCCGGCGCGACGTCCGACTCCGGGAGCGGGTCGAGGCGCTGGAGACCCTGCCCGAGACCCAGCGCAGCAACCTCGTCGCCTTTCTGGACGCCCTGCTCGCCGCCCACCAGTTGCTGCGCCGCTACCAGGAGCTGCTGCATCAGCACGGGCGCGGGGCTTTGCACCCCGAAAGGCCCGGCAAGGGGCCAGCCAAGGAGCGGGTACGGAAGGGAGGCTGACCAGGAGGGGCCGGACGGAGGTCAGTCCACCCGCAGCACGGCGAGGAAGGCTTCCTGCGGGATATCCACCCGGCCCACCCGCTTCATCCGCTTCTTGCCTTCCTTCTGCTTCTCGATCAGCTTGCGCTTGCGGCTGATGTCGCCGCCGTAGCACTTGGCGATGACGTTTTTGCTGATCGCCCGCACCGTCTCCCGGGCGATGATCCGCGAGCCGATGGCCGCCTGGAGCACCACCTCGAAGAGCTGGCGCGGGATCAGCTCCTTCATCTTCTCGACCAGCAGCTTGCCGCGGGCGTACGCCTTGTCCCGGTGGACGATCAGCGACAGCGCGTCCACCGTCTCGCCGTTGACCAGGATGTCCAGCTTCGCCAGCTCGCTCCGGCGGTAGCCGGTCAACTGGTAGTCGAACGAGGCGTAGCCCCGCGACGCCGACTTCAGCCGGTCATAGAAGTCGTAGATCACCTCGCCGAGCGGGAAGTCGTACTCGATCAGCACCCGGTCCGTGGTCAGGAACTGCAGGCTCCGCTGCTCCCCCCGGCGCTCTTCCGCCAGAGCCAGGAGCGCGCCCACGTACTCCGAGCGGGTCACGATCGTGCCCAGGATGTACGGCTCTTCCAGATAGTCGAGCTTGCCCGGCGGCGGGAGCTTGGACGGGCTGTCCACCTCCACCACGCTGCCGTCGGTCGAGTGCGCCAGGTAGCGCACCCCGGGCGCGGTGGTGATCAGGTCCAGGTTGAACTCGCGCTCCAGACGCGCCTGGATGATCTCCATGTGGAGCAGCCCGAGGAAGCCGCAGCGGAAGCCGAAGCCGAGGGCGCCCGAGCTCTCCGGCTCGAAGGAGAACGAGGCGTCGTTGAGGCGCAGCTTGTCCACCGCGTCGCGCAGGCCTTCGTAATCGTCGGCGCTCACCGGGTAGAGCCCGGCGAAGACCATGGGCTTGATCTCCTGGAAGCCGGGGTAGGCCTCCGCCGTCGGCCGGTCGGCGTGCGTGACCGTGTCGCCGATCTGCGCCTGGATCAGGTCCTTGATGCCGGCGTAGAGGAAGCCCACCTCGCCCACCGAGAGCTGGCCCACCTCTGCCGGCTTGGGGGTGAAGATGCCGAGCTCGTCCACCTGGTACGCCCGGCCCGAGGACATGAACCGCACCTTGTCCCCCTGGCGCAGCGTGCCGTCCACCACACGCAGCATGCAGACCACCCCCCGGTACGGGTCGTACCAGGAGTCGAACAGCAGGGCCTTCAAGGGCGCCTCGGGGTCCCCCGCGGGCGGCGGCACGTCGCGCACCACCCGCTCCAGCACGTCCTCGATCCCGATGCCGGACTTGGCGGAGGTCAGCACCGCGTCGTGGGCGTCGATGCCGACCAGATTCTCGATCTGCTCCTTGACCCGGTCGGGGTCGGCCGCGGGCAGGTCGATCTTGTTGATGACCGGGACCAGCGTCAGGTTGCCGTTGACCGCCAGGTAGGCGTTGGCCAGGGTCTGGGCCTCGACCCCCTGCGCCGCGTCCACCACCAGCAGCGCCCCCTCGCAGGCGGCGAGGCTGCGCGAGACCTCGTAGGCGAAATCGACGTGGCCCGGCGTGTCGATCAGGTTGAGCTGGTAGGTCTCGCCGTCCTGCGCGTTGTAGAAGAGACGGACGGCGCGGGCCTTGATCGTGATGCCGCGCTCGCGCTCGAGGTCCATGTTGTCCAGGACCTGGTCCATCATCTCCCGGTCCGACAGGGCGCGGGTCTTCTCCAGGATGCGGTCGGCGAGGGTCGACTTGCCGTGGTCGATATGGGCGATGATCGAGAAGTTGCGGATGCGCTCGTTGGGTCTCATGGCTTGAAATAAGGAACGGCCGGGCGGACGCCCGGCC
>DATLNC010000045.1:0-13295 GCA_035536935.1 Thermoanaerobaculia bacterium | reverse complement strand
GCCAGCCTCCGGAGGAGGCTGTACTCTTCTAGCCTGGGGTTTCAACCCCAGGCCGGCACCGCGGGGCTACGCCCCCGGCATCCGGCAAGTCTCCGCGCCGGCCGCCGGCAGATAACACTCCTCCACGTAATCCTTCACCATGCGGTCCGCGTTGTACCTCCACGCCAGGGTGCGGATGGCCCGCTTGACCCGCCGGATCCAGGCGCGGGGGATGCCCTCGGCGTCGCGGTCGTAGTAGAGCGGCACCACTTCGCGCTCCAGGGTTTCGAACAGGGCCTCGGCGTCGCGCTGGTCGTGGATGTCAGGGTTCTTGTGAATCTCGCCGTGCCCGACCGCGAAGCCGTTGCTGCCGTCGTAGCCCTCGGCCCACCAGCCGTCCAGGATCGAGCAGTTGAGCACGCCGTTCAAGATGCACTTCTCGCCGCTCGTGCCCGAGGCCTCCTGCGGCCGGCGCGGATTGTTGAGCCAGACGTCCACTCCCTGGACGAGCTGCCGGCCCACGTGCATCGAGTAGTTCTCGACGAACACGATCCTGCCGGCGAAACGCTCGTCGCGCTCCAGGTTGGCGACCCGCTGCGCCAGCGCCTTGCCTCCCGTGTCCCGCGGGTGCGCCTTGCCGGCGAAGACGATCTGCAGCGGGCGCTCCGGATGGTTGATCAGTCGGTCCAGCCGGTCCAGGTCATGAAAGAGGATGTCGGCGCGCTTGTAGGTGGCGAAGCGGCGGGCGAAGCCGAGGGTCAAAGCGTCGGCGAGGAGAGGCTCGCGCTTCGGCTCGGACATCCTGAGGCGCTCGCGGCGGTCGGCGAGGCGCCTGCGGACGAAGGTGAACAGCCGCGCCTTGAGCACCTGGTGGACCTCCCAGAGCTCGGCGTCGGGGATGCCGTCGATCCCATCGTAGAGGCCGGGCCGGCAGATCGAGTCGAGCCAGTCCGGCCCCAGGTACTGGACGAGCAGGCCGTGCATGTCCGCCGCCATCCAGGTGCGCACGTGGACGCCGTTGGTGATGTGGCCGATGGGGACTTCCTCTTCCGGCCGGCCCGGGTAGAGGTGGTGCCACATCCGGCGCGAAACCCGGCCGTGGAGGGCGGACACGCCGTTGGTCCGGCGGCTCAGCCGCAGGGCGAGGACCGTGGGGCAGAAGGTCGAAGCGGGATCGCCGGGCCGTTCCGAGCCCAGCGCCAGCACCTCGTTCAAGGAAATACCGAGGCCGGCGGCCAGGGGCTCCAGGTGCGGCCCCGCCAGGTCGAGGCGGAAGCGGTCGTGCCCGGCTTCGACCGGAGTGTGGGTCGTGAACACGCCTGCCGCCGCCACCTCGCGCAGGGCGTCGGCCGGGTCCAGCCCCTCGCGCTCGACCTTGTGCCGCGCCCATTCGAGCAGGGCGAAGGCGGAGTGGCCCTCGTTCAGATGCAGGACCGAGGGGTGGATGCCCACCGCCCCCAGGGCGCGGAAACCGCCCACGCCGAGCAGGATCTCCTGCTGGATGCGGGTCTCCTGGTCGCCGCCGTAGAGGCGCGCGGTCAGCTCCTGGTCCTCGGGGGAGTTGGCCTCGTCGCGGGCGTCGAGCAGGAGCAGCCGGCTGCGGCCCACCCAGACGTGCCAGAGCCGGAGTTGGACCGTGCGGCCCGGCAGCTCGACCGAAACCCGCAGCGGCGCGCCGTCCGCTCCGAGCAGCGGGTCGGCCGGCAGCTCCGCCGAGCCGATCGGCTCGTAGCTGTCCTGCTGCCAGCCGGCCTCGTCGATGAGCTGGTGGACGTAGCCCTCGTGGTAGAGCAGGCCGATTCCCACCACCGGCACCCCGAGGTCGCTCGTGCTCTTGAGATGGTCGCCGGCGAGCACGCCCAGGCCGCCGGAGTAGATGGGCAGCGACTGGTGGATGCCGAACTCGGCGGAAAAGTAGGCTACCGGATGGGCCAGGAGCGGGCCGGCGTGGGTCGTGCCCCAGCTCTCCCCCCCGGCGAGGTACTGCTTCAGGCGGCGGTAGGCCTGGTCGATGCGGGTCTGCATCTCCAGATCGTTCACCCGCCGGGCGATCTCCTCGTCGGGGACCCGCTGCAGCAGCGCGACCGGGTTGTGGTAGACCAGTTTCCACACCTCGGGGTCCAGCTCGCGGAAGATGGCGCGGATGTCGGGCTGCCAGGACCACCAGAGGTTCCGGGCCAGCTCCCGCAGCTTGTGCATCGTGTCAGGCGAATCGTTCGTCATTTCGGCTCCATGTCCAGAAATCGGGGGGAATATATCCTGAGGTATGGAGTTGATAGATTTTGTTGAAATGCTCCGTGCAAGCTGGAAAGGAGTACAAGTGAAGCTCAGAAGCTCTCTACTGCTCTTGGCGCTACTCGCAAGCGGCGCTTTCCCCGTAGCCGCGCAAACCGCCGGAATGCCCCGAGTCATCGAACCGAAGGTTGAGCGCAAGGCCGGCCCTGCCCTCTGGGTCTCCGCTGAAGCGGCCATGAATCGTGCCACCGTTCTCGACTGGTCGCTCGTCGGTCGAGAAGAGGGCTCGCTGCTCGTCCAGATCGTCGAACGTCAGGGCAAAGCGCTGGCAGAGCGAGGGAAGGGGCAAGTTTCAAGCCAGGAGCTCCAGTGGCTTCCGGCCTCAGAATGCACGGAGTCGATTCTGATGACCCCCCATTACGGCGGCGAGGGCCCGAGCGGGACCTTCCGCGATCTCCGCGAGCAGTCGAAATCCATTTGGAAGGGGAGGATCGCGGCGATCGAGCCGGGATTCTTCTTCAGCACTCCGGCAGCGCTCCTGCGCGTCGAGGTCCTCGACGTCGTTCGTGAGTCTAAAAGCTCGCCGCGGAAGCAGGCCTTCGTCCAGCACCCGGTCGCCCGTTTCAAGATCGGGGACTACCGCTTCTGCAGCGGGTATTCCGGTTTCGAGCCGAAGGTCGGCGACAGGATCCTGGTCTTCGACTACGCCGGCCCGGTCGGACGCGGCGACCTCCTTTTTGCCCCGCGGATGGAGCAGACGTTCTTTGAGACCGCGGAGGGGGACATCTTTTTGCCCGAGAGCCTCAGGCAGGACGACGACCTCTGGACGGCGAAAACCCTCGACGACGTGATCACTCTGATCGGCAGAGGGCCGGCGAAGGGGCGGCCATGAAGGGTCTGAAGCTTGCGTCGTATCTCTTCATGGGTCTCGCCCTGGTGGCCCGCTGTACCCTGGCCGTGGATTGCTCGTTGCCGTCTCCAGGCTTCCCGATTTCGAACGGGGCCGGTTTCAACCTCCTTTCGTCCACCTTCACGGTGGACGAGCTCAAAGCTGCCCGCGCTCCCTGGTCGAGTTGCGGGTACTACGGAAGTGAGATGCCCAGCCTGTGGGTCGGAGGGTCCGGTGGAATCCCTGTCACGATCACCAGGGTCCCTGGACTCTCGACGGAGCCGTCCGGCGGCTGCGGACAGTCTGCCGTGCAGCCGTCCAATGGCCAGGTCGTGTCGGCGACGATTACGGTCTGGACGCATCAGGCCAACGGGGTCCCGTGTGCTCCGCTGAGCGACGTGATCACTCATGAGCTCGGGCACGTTTATGGGCTCGGCGACAATGGGAGCTTAGACTGTCTTGGTCACGTCATGGGGCGTCGCAACGCGGGTGGCACTCGTGTGGTCTACGCGGACGACTGCGACATGGCCGACGATATGTGGGAAGTTCCCAACGAGAGCTACTACGATCCGAACTGCGATGCCTTCTGTACTCAGGGTTGTGTGAACGGCCAATGCCCAACGCCTATCGTCGTGGACCTCGATGGCAATGGCTTCCACCTGTTGGGTCCTGACGAGCCGGTCGCGTTCGATATTGACGCCGACGGAGTCGAGGAGATGACGAGCTGGACGTCTCCCGATCAGAAGGACGGCTTCCTGGCCCTGGACCGGAATGGGAACGGTCTCATCGACGATGCAACCGAGCTGTTCGGCAACTCGACCCCCCTTGAGGGCGGCGGGACCGCGTACAACGGCTACATTCCGCTACGGGAGCTCGACGGCCTGGCCCTGGGAGGCAACGGCGACGGGTATCTCGAT
This sequence comes from Thermoanaerobaculia bacterium, assembly GCA_035536935.1. Taxonomy (GTDB): domain Bacteria; phylum Acidobacteriota; class Thermoanaerobaculia; order Multivoradales; family UBA5704; genus DATMER01. The sequence continues at coordinate 9,275 of DATLNC010000045.1, read as the reverse complement.
CAGAGGGATGCCATCTTTGGCAGTCTCCTCGTCTGGCTGGATCTGAATCACAACGGCATCTCCGAGGCCCTCGAGATCAGCACCCTCGAGCAGGCAGGCGTGATCCGCCTCGCGCTGGAGTACACGACCAACAAACGGCGTGACCGTCATGGCAATCAGCTTCGCTTCCAATCGAAGGCATGGGTGCGGTCGGCCGGCGGCCGTGAACGCCTGATCCACACTGTGGATGTGGTCTTCCGGGAAAGCGGCATGTGAGCCTCTGGTGCCCCCGGAACGCCCCGGGTCATCTCTCTGTAGGGGCGCCCCTTGTGGGTGCCCTTCCGGAGGGCGGCCACAAGGGCCGCCCCTACATGAAAGGCTAAATCGTCCGCCAGGCGGAACCAGGCGGAAGAGGGGGAATATATAATTTCCAGCCTTCTTTCGCCCCCCCCCCCCGCTGCTGTAGTATGGGAAACCCGGGTCTTAGCTTTCTGGAAGACTTGGATTGGAGGGAGTAATCCAATGGACGCGAAACCCACCCTGGACGCTGAACCCACCCTGGACGCGGAACCTGCCCTGGCCCCGGAGTCCAATACCTCCGAATTCACCCGTCTCCTCGAGTACCTGAAGGCCAGCCGCGGCTTCGACTTCGGCGCCTACAAGGTATCCACCCTGATGCGCCGCGTCCAGAAACGGATGCGAGAGGTCGGAGTCCAGACCTTTGCCCAGTACGCGGACTATCTGGAAGTCCAGCCCAACGAGTTCGGGCCGCTGTTCGACACGGTGCTGATCAACGTCACCGCGTTCTTCCGCGATCTGGAGGCCTGGGAGTTCGTGAGGGAGCACATCGTGCCGCGCATCGTGCGGGAGAAATCCCCGGACGCGCCCATCCGCATCTGGAGCGCCGGCTGCGCGACGGGAGAGGAGGCGTACACGCTGGCCATGCTGATGGCCGAGACCGTGGGCGAGGAGGAGTTCCGCCGGCGGGTCAAGATCTACGCCACGGACGCCGACGAGGAGGCGCTGGTCGTCGCCCGGCAGGGGGCGTACGACGAGCGCAGCGTCGCCGGGGTCCCACCCGATCTGTTGAACAAGTACTTCGAGCTGTCCGGCAGCCGGCGGGTGTTCCGCAGCGAGCTGCGCCGCTGCCTGATCTTCGGCCGGCACGACCTGATCCAGGACGCGGCGATCTCCCGCATAGACCTGCTCGTGTGCCGCAACACGATCATGTACTTCAACACGGAGACGCAGGACAGGATCCTCGCCCGCTTCCACTTCGCCACCAACAGGGCGGGCTACCTGTTCCTGGGCAAGGCGGAGACCCTGCTCTCCCACAACAGCAACTTCAAGCCGGTGGATCTCAAGCACCGCGTCTTTTCGCGGACTGCCGCGAACAAGCTTCGCGACCGGCTGCTGGCGCTGGCGCCGGCGGCGGCCGACTCCGAGAGCGGCGCCCGCCACCTGCGCCTGCGCGAGGCGGCCCTCGACTCCAGCGCCGTCGCGCAGATCGTGGTGGACCGCCACGGCCACCTGATCCTGACCAGCGAGAGGGCGCGCAAGCTGTTCAACCTCGGGCAGAACGATCTGGGCCGCCCGCTGCAGGACCTGGAGGTCTCCTACCGCCCGGTGGAGCTGCGCGCCCACCTCGACAGGGCCTACCAGACCCGCGGCACGGTCGTCGTCAAGGACGTGGAGTGGCGCGGCACGGGATCGGAGGCCGAGACGCGCCTGTTCGAGGTGCAGGCGACGCCGCTCATCGACGCCAAGGAGGTGGTCCTGGGCGCCAGCATCTCCTTCCTGGACCTGACCCAGGCCCGCCAGCTCCGCCTGGAGCTGGAGCGGTCCAACCAGGAGCTGGAGACCGCCTACGAGGAGCTGCAGTCGGGCAACGAGGAGCTGGAGACCACCAACGAGGAGCTGCAGAGCACGGTCGAGGAGCTGGAGACGACCAATGAGGAGCTGCAGTCGGCCAACGAGGAGCTGGAGACGATGAACGAGGAGCTCCAGTCGACGAACGACGAGCTCCGCGACCTGAACGACCGGCTCCAGGACCGCACTGAAGAGATGAACCAGTTCAACAATTACTTCCAGTCCGTCCTGAGCACCCTGCGCGCGGCCGTGGTGGTGATGGACCGCGCCTTGCATGTGCGCGTCTGGAGTGAAAAGGCCCAGGACTTCTGGGGTGTGCGGGGTGACGAGGTCCAGGGACAGAGCTTTCTCGATCTCGACATCGGCTTGCCGGTCGAAGAGCTGCGGCAGGTGTTGCGCGAGGCGCTCGCGGATGGCCGTGAGCAGGAGCGTACCCTGGACGGGGTCAACCGCCGGGGGAGGGCGGTCCGTTGCCGCGTGCGCATCGCACCGTATCTCGCCCGGCGGGGGGACGCGTCGGGAGTAGACGGATTGATCCTCCTCATCGAGGAGGCGGAGCCCGGGTGATCCATGGCACTGAAAGAGGAACCGATGGACAAGCGCCTGTCCGAGCTTCCGTCGGGCCGGCTGCATAGCGAGTTGAAGGCGCTCCAGGCGCAGGTCGCGGAGCCGAACGCGGTCTCGCGCAAGCAGCTCCTCGAGGCGATCGGCGCGCTCCAGGAGTCGCTCCAGGAGCTGGACGTCGCCGAGGTGGAGCTCGCGCAGCAGAACGAAGAGCTGATGGTTGCGCGGGAGGCGGTCGAGGTCGAGCGCCACCGCTACCGGGAGCTGTTCGACGAGGCGCCCTTTCCCTACCTGGTGACGGACGCGAACGGGATGGTGGACGAGGCCAACCAGGCGGCCGCGGAGCTGCTGAGCCGGCCCCGCGACACGCCGGAAGGCAAGCCGCTGATGATGCTGGTCGCGCCGGAAGACCGGGGCCGGTTCCGCGATTTCCTGCGCGAGCTGCGCACGGCGCCGCGCCGGCGGGACACGGAGCTGGAAATGGGCGCCGAGCGGCGCAAGGTGGTGCTCACCGTGGAGCCGGACGAGAGGCCGGGCAGACCGCTGCGCCTGCGCTGGGTGCTGCGCGACGTCACCAAGCGCAAGGCCGCCGAGGAGGAGCTGCGCGTCAGCCAGGAGCGCCTGCGCCACGCCCAGAGGCTGGAGGCGGTCGGCCGGCTGGCGGGGGGCATCGCCCATTCGTTCAACAACCTGCTGGCGGCGATCGCCTTTCATGCCGAGCTGCTCCTCAGCTCCCACTCCGAAAAGGACCAGCGGCGGCACGGGGAGGAGATCCAGAAGGCGGGGGAGCGCGGCGCTCTGCTCGCCCGCCAGCTCCTCGCCTTCAGCCGCAAGCAGGTGCTCCAGCCGCAGCTCCTCCACATCGGCTCGCGCATCGAGGGCCTGGTGCCGATCCTGCGCCGGCTCGTCGGCGAGCAGATCGAGCTGACGACGGACCTCGATCCCGAGTCCGGCTGGGTCCATGCCGACCTGGGCCAGGTCGAGCAGGTGATCCTGAACCTGGTGGCCAACGCCCGGGACGCCATGCCCCACGGCGGCCGGCTGTCTCTGAAAGTCGGCGCGGATGTGCTCGCGGACGGCGATCCCCGTCTTGCCAGTCTTGGCCTCGAGCCCGGGCGCTACGTCTGCATCCGGGTCGAGGATACCGGCACCGGCATGAACGAGGAGGTCCGGGCCCATCTCTTCGAGCCCTTCTTCACCACCAAGGACTACGACCGCGGCACCGGCCTCGGCCTCGCCACGATCTACGGCACCGTCACCCAGAGCAACGGCGCGATCAAGGTCGAAACGGAGGTCGGCGAGGGCTCCACGTTCACCGTCTACCTGCCGCAGGCCGAGCCGCCCGCGGAGATGCCGTTGCGGTCCGAGCCGGAGCGGGAAATGGCGCGCGGCACGGAGGTCGTCCTGCTCACCGAGGACGAGGACAACATCCGCGAGCCCGCCCAGGAGATCCTGGAGGCGCGGGGCTACACCGTCATCGCCGCCTGCGACGGGGCGCACGCGCTCGAGGCCGCCCGGCAATGGGACGGGCCGATCCATCTGCTGATCAGCGACGTCGTGATGCCCGGCATGAGCGGCAGCGAGCTCGCCACGCGAATTCTGGAGGAGAGGCCGGGCCTGCGCGTGCTCTACATCTCCGGCTACCCGGAGGACGCCATCGCCCGCCACGGCGTGCTTCAACCCGGCCGGTCGTTCCTCCAGAAGCCGTTCCCCCCCGGGGTGCTGCTGCAGACCGTCCGCGAGATTCTGGACCAGGGAGACCAATGGCCCACCGCGACATCATCCTGATCGGCGCATCCGCGGGGGGTGTTCAGGCACTCACCGAGGTTGTCGGAGGGCTTCCCTGCGACCTGCCCGCCGCCGTGTTCATCGTCCTGCACATCTCCCCCTACGGCCGCAGCGCCATGCCGCTCATCCTGACCCGGGCGGGAAACCTGCCGGCGGTCCATGCCACGGATGGCCAGCCGATCCAGATGGGGCACGTCTACGTGGCCCCCCCCGATCATCACCTGATGCTGCAGGACGGTTTTATCCGGCTCTCCCGCGCTCCCACCGAAAACGCGCAGCGGCCGTCCGTCGACGTCCTCTTCCGCACGGCGGCCCAGGCCTACGGCCGGCGGACGGTGGCCGTCGTGCTGACCGGGAACCTCGACGACGGCACCGCCGGTCTCGCCGTCGTGAAGAGGTATGGCGGTACGGCCGTGGTCCAGGAGCCGGAAGATGCCGACTACCCGAGCATGCCGCAGAGTGCGATCGCGAACGTGGACATCGACTATGTCATGCCCCTCGAGGGCCTCCCTGAGCTCCTGGTGGAGCTCATCCGCGAGCCGCTCGAGGAGCCGGAGCCCATGGAACCGGAGGACGGAGACGTGAAGGAAGAGCTTGAGCACGGCGTCGACGTGGAAGAGGCGGGCGTCCCCTCGGACCTGACCTGCCCCGATTGCGGCGGCTCGCTGCGGGAGAGCCGGGTCGAGGAAGTGGTGCACTTCCGCTGCCGCACCGGCCACGCCTACTCCCCGGAGACGCTCCTCGCCAAGCAGGACGACGTGGTCGAGACTGCCCTCTGGGCCGCGGTCCGCTCCCTCCTGGAAAATGCGGCCCTGGCGCGCCGGATGGAGAGGCGGCTGAGCCAGGGCCCTCGCCCCAACCTCGCCACCGGGCAGCGCTACGAACGGAGGGCGCAAGAGGCGGAGCGCCACGCCGAGGTATTGCGGCGCATCCTCGTCGAGGACAAGGTCAAGGCCAGTTGAGCGCCCGGATGTCATAGAATCCTCTCCACTGTGGAGAAAGATCGGGACGAGGTCGAGACACTTCTCAAGATGCTCGACGACGAGATCGTCAAGTCGCGCATCTCGAAGCGCAAGCTCGAAAAGATGCTGGGCCAGGGTCAGGGCTACATCGGGAGCCTGATCAAGGGCCGCATCACGCTCAAGGTCGAGCACGTCTACGACATCGGCGAGGCGCTGGGCCTGGAGCCTCTGCTCCTCTTCTTCCGCTCTGCGCCGAAGGAAAATCAGGAGCGCCTGCTCAAGGCGCTCGGCGCCGGGTCCGCGGACGGCGGCGCTGCCGGAGATCCCGAGCCGCCGATGACCCGCGAAGAGATCGAAGCGCTGGTCCGTCAGGTCGTCCGCCAGGAGCTGGCGCGGCTCGCGACGAGCTGAAGCCTCCCAAAAACTTTTTGGACGGCCCGGAATCTTTTTGGGCGACATGGAATCCTTCTGTGTCGCCCAAAAAGATTCTGGGCGACGTAGAATTCCTCTGTGTCGCCCAGAAACTTGATGGGCGACACAAAAAGATTCTGTGTCGCCCAAAATTATTTTGAGCAACGCAGAGAGTTTCTGTGTCGCCCAGAATCTTTCCAGGCCGCCCGGAAACTTTCTGTGTCGCCCAAAAACTTTCTACGTCTCTCAAAAAGTCTCTACGTCGCCCAAGAAGTTTCTACGTCGCCCAAAAAGTTTTTGGGCCGCTATCTCAGGAAATGCCAGGCCAATCCGGCCGCCGCGCTGGCCGCGAGCGTCGTCATCATCCCCAGCTTGAAGCGGAACAGCGCCAGAAAGGCGAAGGCGGCGAGGACCACGGCCGCCCAGTCCACCGTCTCCCAGACCGGCACGAGCAGCCGCATTCCCATCCATCGCGCCTCGCCCACCTCCCGGAAGAGGACATGGATGGAGAACCAGACCGCCAGGTTCAGGATCACTCCCACCACCGCGGCCGTGATCCCGGCGAGGGCCCGGCTCAATCCCTTCTTCCCCCGCAGCGCCTCGATGTAGGGCGCCCCGAGAAAGATCCACAGGAAGCAGGGGACGTACGTGACCCAGGTGGTGACCAGCGATCCGAGGATGGCAGCGGTCCACGGGTTGAGCGTGCCGGGGTGGCGGAACGCGCCCAGGAAGCCCACGAACTGGACCACCTGGATCAGCGGCCCGGGCGTGGTCTCGGCCATTCCGAGGCCGTCGAGCATCTCCCCGGGTCCGAGCCAGCCATAGGTCTCCACCGCCTGCTGCCCGACATAGGCGAGCACCGCGTAGGCGCCGCCGAAAGTGACCATCGACATCTGGCTGAAGAAGATCCCTTCGCGGACGAGCACGTGATCCTTCCCGAAAATCCCGAGGAGAGCCAGCAGCGGCACGATCCAGAGGGTGAGGCAGATTGCGAGCACGCGGAAGGAGCGTCCCCAGGACGGATTCACCTGGACGGCCATAGCCTCGTCGGATGCGGGGGCGGGAATCCATTTGCCGCCGAGCCATCCGAGCAGGCCAGCCATCACCACGATGACCGGGAACGGCACCTCGAAGAAGAAGATCCCGATGAACGCCGCCGCGGCGAAGCCCACCATCACCCGGTTTTTGAGCGCCCTCTTGCCGATGCGCACCACGGCCTCGACCACGACCGCCATGACCGCCGGCTTGAGGCCGAAAAACAGGCCGGTGACGAAGGCGGTCCCCTGGAACCCGGCGTAGAGCACGCTCAGGGCCAGGATGGAGAGGAACCCGGGGAGCACGAACAGCGTGCCGGCCACGAGGCCGCCCGGCGTGCGGTTCAGGAGCCAGCCGAGGTAGATGGCGAGCTGCTGCGCCTCGGGGCCGGGGAGGAGCATGCAGTAGTTGAGGGCATGGAGGAAGCGCGGCTCGTCGACCCAGCGCTTCTCGTCCACGAGGATGCGGTGCATGACCGCGATCTGGCCGGCCGGCCCGCCGAAGCTCTGGATCGCTACGCGGAGCCAGACGCGGACGGCTTCGGCGAAGGGGACGGTGTCTCTCATTTCAGAGACTCGTACAGCCCCTCGAAGAGCGCGGTGCCATGCCGCTCCAGCTCCTCGTCGGGCCATCCCGCCGCCAGCCAACCGCGCAGGACGCGGTCGATTCCGGCGGCTTCAGGCGGGGAGGAAAGCCCGTCCCGCAGGTCGATCTCGTGGACGATCGCGGCGAGCGCTCGGAGAGCGGGGTCGTCCAGGCGGAAGGCGGCCAGGATCGTTTCGAAGGTGCAGAGGTTGCCGGTGTGGCCGAGCTCGGCGCCGGGCATGTCGAAGGAGACGTCTCCTTTCCGTGGCTTGCCGTACCGGATCGTGGCCTCGGGATCGACGAAGCGGCGGATGAGCCAGGCCGAGGCGAGGCGGTCGACATGGGGACGGGGGCGGGTGACCCAGGTCCGGCCCCGATAGCGGGCGAAGTCGGCCGAGGGGACCTCGTGCTCCGGCTTTTCATCCAATCGGGCGAGAGCCGCGGCGGCCCGGGGACCTTCGGGAGCGGCGAAGTGATCCATGCGGCTGACCTCGTCGAAACGGCGGCGGAGCTTCTCCAGCTTGCCGCGGTCGGGATTTTGCGAGAGAGCCTCGGCCTCCTCGGCGATCTTGCGGTAATCCTCGTCGCGGGCGGAGCGGAAGGCCTCGATGACCCGCGCCCTCTCGCTCTCCTCCAGGTGATCGGCCTCCAGCACGAGAGCCTGCCCGCCGCCGTCGCGGATCTCCTGGGCGAGCCAGGCGAAGGCCTCGCGGGCCTCGTCGCCGTCGGGGAGCAGATGGAGGGAGCCGGCGGGCGAGACCGACCCGAGCTGGCGCAGGCGGCGCCAGATCGCCACCCTCCGGCTGGAGGATGGGTCCGAGAGCGAGTAGGCGAGAGCGAGCCATCTCATCGGGCGCATCAGACGGATACTAGCCGCACACAAGCCAAGACTCCGACGGCAAAGGCGGCATAGAGAGGCAAACGCGGGTCGATGGTCCACAGCCATCCCCCCACGAGAGAGGCCGGGAACACCGCGAGCCCGCGAGCCAGATAGTAGACGCCCACCGATCGTCCCCGGGCATGGGCGGCGGAAAGGTCGAGGATCATCGCTTTGCGAGCCGGCTCGCCCGTTTCCCGCAATCCGGCGATGACGAAAGCTGCCGCCAAGCCCACGGTCCCCGAAGCCCGGGCCAGGATCAGGGGGAACAAAGCGAAGAAGGCAAAGGTGAGGAGGACGAACGGCTTCCGGTCCATCCGGTCCGACATCCGCGCAATCGGGATGTAGACCAGGGTTGCCGTGATCATCTGAAGGCTAGTCAGCCATCCAAACTTGGCAGGGCCTGCGCCGAGCACGTCCATCACGAAGAGGACGATGAACACCTTGGGGATGCCCTCCGCCCACCGGGCGAGGATGTCGGCGCTCAGAAGCCGCTTGAGCCCGGGGTCCATCGAGCGCCACAGGCTGCCGAGGCGCTCGGTATCCGGAGCGGGTGCCGGAGGCTCCACATAGGAGCGGCGCAGTATGAAAATTCCGACGAAAGCCAAGAAGATCGTGACCGCCAGCCCGGCCCGGACGCCGTCGAGGAAACCGAGCCGGGAGATCAGCCATCCGCCCAGGGGAGGGGCCAGGATGATCGGTATCCGCTTCAGGATCGACTGCACGCCGAACCCCATGGCGCGCTGGGAGGAAGGGAGGTTGTCGCCGAGGACCGCGAAGATGGCGGGAAGCGTCAGGCTGCTCCAGGCCATGACCAGCACGGTGCCGGCGATGACCCAGGGCCAGCCCGGAGCCAGAAGGTAGGAGAGGTAGCCGCCCGCGGCGAGAAGCGCGAACAGCTCGAGGGCTCGCCGCCGGCCCATCCGGTCCGCCGCCCAGCCGCCGGGGTAGGGATAGAGAGCGTCGAGCAGCTCGCGGAGGGTGCCATACCCGGCCACCGCCCAAGCCCCCGCTCCGAGGATTTCCAGGTATTTGGGGACGAACCGCACCCAAAGCTCCTCGCCCATTCCGAGGACGAGGAAAGCCGCGAGCATGGCCACGACGTTGCGCCGCATGCGGAGAGTGTAACTTGCGTTGCGTTGTCGAGCAACGGTTGTTCCTGGGAGCGCCGGCGTCCCGCCGGCCACAAACCAGGTTACCTGGCC
>DATLNC010000044.1:0-57715 GCA_035536935.1 Thermoanaerobaculia bacterium | reverse complement strand
AGCGACTCCCCCGCGTGTACCGGCGACCATTCCATGTGTACGGGCGTCCGCCCCGTGTGTACCGCCGACTCGTACGGCCGTACCAGCGACTCGTACATGCGTACGAGCCTCGCCCCCAGCCGTACGAGCCACTCGTCCATGTGTACCAGCCACTCGTCCATGCGTACGAGCCACTCGTCCATGCGTACCGGCGACTCGTACGCGTGTACCAGCCACTCTCCCCGATATACGAGCGTCCCGTTCCTGTGTACCGACGCCCGGTACGAAGGGACGGGGAACTGGTCCCCCAAAACCAAGCTTTCCAGGTGAATGGCGGAAGCGCATGGGAATCGAACCCACCCCCGACGCCGCAACCGGCGCCGGACAACGGTTTTGAAGACCGCAGGAGGCACCAGCCCCCGAGCGCTTCCGAAGGGGATTGTAGTAGGCTCGGCGGATGATCCGCAAAGCCCTGCTCACGATCCCCGTGCTCCTTCTGCCCCTGGCTGCCTGCAAGGGCGGCGAGGAGGGCCCTCCTCCCGACGTCACGGCCCAGGGCGCGCCCGCACCCATGTCCTCCCGCGGCGAGCCGGTGGGCGGCGGGCAGGCCGAGGGCGGGTCCATCAAGTTCGACTTTCCTGCCAACTGGCAGCAGCAGGCTCCGGCGACCTCGATGCGCATGGCCCAGGCCACGATTCCGGGCGCGGGCGGACCCGGCGACCTCGTGGTCTTCTTCTTCGGACCGGGCGGCGGCGGCGGAGTCGAGGCCAACATCCAGCGCTGGGTGGATCAGATGGAACCCGCGCCCGGCTCGAATCCGCAGCCCGAGACCTTCGAAGCCAATGGTTTCCGCGTCACCTGGATCGACGTGGCCGGGACGCTGAAGCCGAGCAACATGGGGACGGGGCCGGCGACCGAGCAGCCGAACTCCCGGCTCTACGGCGCCGTGGTGGAGGGGCCCGGCGGACCCTGGTTCTTCAAGGCCACGGGACCCGACGCGACCCTGACCGCCGAGAGGGAGAACTTCCTGAAGATGCTGCGGAGCGTGCGGGGAAGCTAGAACGCGGGCGGAGAGGCCCCCACGGGGCCGGATCCGGAGAGCTCTCCGCCCGCTCCTAGACCAAATCTTTCCTAGACCTGCTTCTCGTCCTTTTCCTTCTCTTTGTCCTTTTCCTTCTCCTTGTCCCGCTTCATCTTCTCGCGGTGCTGCCGCATCTCCTCGCGGTGCCGCTCGCGGATCTGCTCCACATCTCGGCGATGGCGCTCCCGCAGCTCGCGGAACTTGGGATCGGCTTCCATCCGCTGGTGGATCTGTTCCCGCATGGCCTCGGAGTGGGCGCGGGCCTCGCTGCGCATCGCCTCCATCTCCTCGCGGTGATCCTCCATGAACTTCCGCATCTCGTCGCGGTACTTCTGCTGGCTCTCGCGGATCGCCTTCATCTCGTCCTCGCTCGGACGGGCACGGCGGGAGATTTCCCGCGCCTGCTGCCGGATGCGCTCGCGCTCCTCCACGGAGAGACCGCCCTGCCGGCGCAGGCGGTCGGCATCGGCGCGCAGCCGCTCGAGCTCGGGCTCCATCTCGTTGGCGACCCGCTCGGAGATGCGCTCGATCTCCGGCATGAGCTCCCGGTTCACCTCTTCCGAGATCCGCTCGATCTCGGGAGCCAGCTTGCTGTTGATCTCCTCGGAGATGCGCTCCAGCTCCGGCTCCATGTCGGCCATCATCGACTCCGCCAGGGCCGCGTACTCGTCGGCGTACTTCTCGGAGACCTCCTCGGCCATGTCCGCGATCTCGTCAGCTTCCTCTTCGGAGAGAACGGCCAGCCCATCGAAGTCGAAATCGAAATCCCCTACGAATCCGTCGAGATCCTCCAGCGGCGCGAGCGCGGCTTCCAGGCTGGCATCCATGCCGTCCAGCTCGGCTTCCATGCCCGCCAGCTCGCCTTCGACTTGCGCTTCGATCTCGTCGTCGACGATCTCGTAGACGGGCTCGGCGGGATCCTCCGGCTCGACCGATTCTTCGGCCTCGACGAGAGTCTCCTGGCGCGGCTCTTCGACGGCCACCGCGGCATAGACCCCCGGGGCCACGGTCGCGACGGCAGCCAGCAGGACCAGCATGCCGGCGCCGATCCAGACGGGCCGGACACGGCGCTCGGGCGATGAATAGTCCAGAAGGTGGCGGATGCGCTTCGCCAGGCTGGACGGACGGTCAGCCATGCTAGGGACCGGCAGCGAGGAGGACGATCGGACCGACCAGCCGGCCACCTCGGCCAGGCAGCGGGCCAGCGACAGCGGCCGGCCGGTACGCTCCACCGCCCACTCGTCGCAGAGCCGCTCCGAAAGCTCCCGCAGCCGGCGGCAGGCGACCCAGTTGAGCGGCTGGAAGAAGAGCGCGCCCGCCAGCATCCGGCTGAATGCCAGCCAGAACGGATCGCGCCGCACCAGGTGGGCCAGCTCGTGAGCCAGCATCCCCTCCTGCTGCTCCGGCTCCAGGTGGGACAGGGCACGGGGCGGCACGCAGATCTCCGGCCGGCCGAGCCCCAGCGCCACCGGCACCGAGACGCGCGACGAGCAGGTCAGGCGCACCAGAGGAGCGAGGCCCAGGTCCCCGGAGAGCTGGCGCATCAGGGTGAACATCCCGCCGCCGACCACCTCGGGACGAGCCCGCAGGCGCCGCTTCAGGCGGAGGTACGACGCGGTCCAGCGCAGGCAGAGGAACAACGCGCCGCAGGCCCAGAGGCCGAGCACGGTCGAGCGGAGATCGAAGGGCCAGGACGGCAGCGCCGGACCCGGGGATGAGGCGGGGACCGCCGGGGCGGCTCGCAGGGCCCTTGCCGGCAGCAGGGACCGGGAGGCCGTCTCCACCGGGGAAGCGGCGGGCGGAGTTTCCAGGGACCAGCGCAAGGCCCAGCGGCCCGCGACCGGCTCCCAGCCGGCGGCGAGCTGGACCGTGGCGGTCACCAGCGCCGCCACCAGGGCGAAGCGCCACATCGCCTCTTCCAGGCGCGCCCAGCGGCCGGCAAGCCGCTTCGAGGCGAGCCAGGCGAGGGCCAGGAAGAGCGTGCTGTGCAGGGAGTAGGTCAGCAGCCAGGCAGAGGCCTGGTTCATCAGGTTCTCGAACATCACCGGTCCTCCTTGGCCGCGATGAGACCGCGGAGCTGGTCCAGCTCCCGCGCATCGATCTCGTGCTCCGACAACAGATGGTTCACCAGGGCGAACACATCGCCCCGGAAGAGCTGCGACGTCAGGTCCGTCACCATGGACCGGCGCACCTGGCCCTCGCTCACGGTCGGCCGGTAGATGAACCGCCGGCCTTCCGCGCGGTGATCGACCACGCCCTTCTTCTCCATCTTCGCGAGCATCGTGGCGATCGTCGTCAGCGCCAGCCCCCGCTCGGGCTCCAGCGCCTCGTGCACGTCCGCAACGCTCGCCTCACCCTGGCTCCAGAGGATCCGCATGATGGCGAGCTGCAGATCTCCGAGGTGATGGGATTCCGTTTCATCCATGTCGTCTCTCCCCTTCAACTACCAGGATAGTACTACCCGGGTAGTTGATCGTCAAGAGGGTCTACGCAGCCCGTGAAGGAAGGTTTCATGTTAGATTGCGCCGACTTTCCAAGAAAGGCAGGTGGACTTGTGACAACCGGGCAGAGCCCCTGGATGGCGCTGGGAGAGAGCCTCAACGGCTATATCCGGACCGAGATCCTGACCGCGTCGTGCGAGCTGGGACTGTTCACCTACCTGGACCGGGCCGGGTCTGCCACGGTCGAGCAGGTCGCCGGGCATCTAGGGATCTCCGGCCACGGCGCGCGCATCCTCCTCCTGGGCTGTACCGAGGCGGGCCTGACCGAACGCAACGCGGACGGTTCGTACCGCAATGCCCCGCCGGCAACCGCCTACCTGGTCGAGGGGGCGCAGTACTGCATGCTGGGCTTCGTCCGCTTCACCCGCGAGGTCCAGCAGAAGACCTGCAACCTGCTGCTCGACTCGATCCGCGCCGGCCGCCCGGTGGGCCTGCGGGCGCTCGGGTACGAGGACACGAAGACCCTCTATCAGGCTTTCGCCGAGGACAAGGGGCTGGAAGACCTCTTCCACAAGGCCATGGCCGAGTTCTCCAAGATCAACAGCCTGAGCCTCGAGCCCGGGGACCTGGATGGCGTACGGCGGCTGCTCGACGTGGGCGGCGGCAACGCCTCGGTCCAGATGCGGCTGCTGGAGAAGAACCCCGGCGTGCAGGGCACCCTCTTCGACCTGCCCACGGTCTGCGACAACGCGGCCGAGAACGTCCGCCGGAACGGGATGTCCGGCCGGGTGAGCTTCCACCCCGGCGACATCTTCGCCGAGGAGCTTCCCGAGGGCTACGACGCCGTGCTCCTCTCCCACTTCGTGGAGATCTTCGCCCCGGAGCGCATCCAGGAGATCTACGGCAAGGTCCAGCGCGCCCTCGAGCCGGGAGGCCGGGTCTTCCTCTGGACGATGACCGCAACTGACGACGAGACCGGGCCGCTGCAGGCCGTGAAATCCTCGGTCTATTTCGTGGCGTCGGCGAGCGGCAGCGGCATGGCCTACCCCGCCGCGGACCATCGCAGGTGGCTGGACGAGGCCGGATTCGACATCGTCACGGAGCGCCCCTACCCGGAAATCTGCCAGACTTTATTGATTTCGCGCAAACGCTAGTGGTGTCAGGTTTCCGGGTTTCGGCGCCGGATTTGGCACGCCCTTCAGGAATGAAGTAGGCTATCGGCACTATGAACGAAGACGAGGTCGTGCGACTCACAAATCTCTTATCTGCTGCGGTCAAGTTCTCCAACATCACCCAACGCGAGGTCGAGCGCAAGCTCAGCCTGAGCAGCGGCAGCCTCAGCCGCCTGTTCAGCGGCGGCATCGAGCTGAAGATAAAGCACATTCTTGACGTCTGCGAAGTGATCGGCTTCGCGCCCTCGCGGTTCTTCCGCGCGGCCTACCCGCAGCGCGACGAGGAAAGCGGCGACGCCTGGCGCCTCCAACGGCTGCTGGAGCAGCTCCATCCGGGCAAGGACAGAGAGCCGGCTGCGCTGCGGCCCGCGGACGAGGAGCAGGAGCCGGCTCCACTGTCGGCGATACAGAACCCGACCCAGGCCGATATCGAGCGCATGGTGATGGCCGCCCTGGGCAAGTTCTTCGCCGACATGGGCAAACCGTCTGTGTAGGGGCACCCCTTGTAGGTGCCCTGGCTGGAGGGCGGCCACAAGGGCCGCCCCTACAAGGACCCTACCCCGGGAAGATCACCACCCGGCGGTAGGGCTCCTCGCCGCGGCTCTCGGAGACCAGGCCGAAGCGCTCGACGAGCTGGTGCTGGAGCCGGCGCAGGTAGTTGCCCTGCGGCGCGAGCTCCACCGGCTTGCCCTGGCCGCGCACCTCGTCCACCGCCTCCTCGACCTCGCGCAGGGCGGCATCGTCGTTGCCGCCGGGCTCGTCCGCGCCGAAATGGGCGCTCAGGAAGTTCTCCATCTGGGCGATGGTGTTGCTCTTGATGATGAAGACCGGCACCCCGCGCGCCTCGGCGTCGCGCAGGCGGCGCGGCTGGCGGCGCTCCTGCGCCTTGAGCGTGATGACCATCTCGGCCTCGTCCAGGTCGTCCATGATGAGCAGCGGCAGGCGGAACTTGCGGATGGCCCGCTCGAGCTTGCTCTTGGACACCGCGTAGGGGAAGACCCGCACGGCCTTGCCCTTGGGCGGGCGGGCGTGCTGGGCCGGGAAGGGCGCCTCGCGCACTTCACGGGCCGCTTCCCGGGCCGTGCGCGCCTCCCGCGCCTCCCATGGGTTCGGAATGTCCCGTGCGTCTTTGGACCGCCGGGGCTTTTTCACGGCAGCGCGGACCGGTGCGGCGGGAGGCATCGAGCTCGGGGTGGGCTCGTGGATCTCCACCTCGCCGCCGACCGTCCGCACCCGGATCTCCGGCCGCGGCGGGATGTCGCGCAGCAGCCGGTCCACCACCTCGGCCACCTCGTGATGGACGGCGAGACGGTCCGTGTCCTGGATCTCGATGAGCACGTCGAAGGTGGGCGGAGCCTTGCGCTCCAGCACGGTCTTCTGGGTGCCGCGGCGCCGCGCCTCCTCGTCCGAGAGGGTGACGGCCTGGATGCCGCCGACCAGGTCGGAGAGCGTCGGGTTCTGGAGCAGGTTCTCCAGCGTGTTGCCGTGCGCCGTGGCGATGAGCTGGACGCCGCGCTCGGCGATCGTGCGCGCCGCCTGGGCCTCCGCCGTGGTGCCGATCTCGTCGATGACGATCACCTGCGGCATGTGGTTCTCGACCGCCTCGATCATGACCCCGTGCTGCTGCTCGGGGGCCGGCACCTGCATGCGCCGGGCGCGGCCGATGGCCGGGTGGGGGATGTCGCCGTCGCCGGCAATTTCATTGGACGTGTCCACGACCACCACCCGCTTGCTCAGCTCATCTGCCAGCACGCGCGCCGCTTCCCGCAGAAGGGTGGTCTTCCCCACGCCCGGACGGCCGAGCAGGAGGATCGACTCCCCCGCCTCGATCACGTCGCGCAGGATGTCGACCGTCCCATAGACCGCCCGGCCGACCCGGCAGGTGAGGCCGACCACGTCCCCGACCCGGTTGCGGATGGCCGAGATGCGGTGCAGGGTGCGCTCGATGCCGGCGCGGTTGTCCTTGCCGAAGCGGCCGATCCTCTCCACGACATAGGCGAGGTCCTCGCGGCCGACCGGCTCGCTGGAAATGTCCTCGCCCGACTGGGGGAAGCGCACCTCGGGCCGGCGGCCCAGGTCGAGCACGATCTCGATCAGGTCCCCCTTGCGCGGGTGCCTGTCGATCGTCTCCCGCACCCGGGGCGGCATCACCGCCAGCAGCAGCTTGAGATCGTCTGTCTGTTGTTGTCCTGCCACGCCCACCTCCTCCATGGCTAGAGGCTACAACGTTTCCCGCGCAAGAAAGATGCCTGTAACCTTTTGGCCGCTCCGGCCGTAGGGGGACTGAAAGAAGGAGGAGAGATATGACCCTACGGAAGCTGATCATCCCCGCCCTGGCCGTTTTCGCAATGGCTTGGACATCGCCCGCCCGGGCGTCGGAGACCGTCAAGGAGACTTTCCAGAAGACCTACCCCCTGCAAGCCGGCGGCGAGCTGCGGGTGGAGAACACCAACGGCGGCATCACCGTCGAGGCCTGGGACCGCAACGAGGTCCAGGTGGAGGCCATCAAGCAGGTCCGGGCCGCGAACGCGGAGAAGGCTCGGGAGGGGTTGAAGCTGCTCCGGATCGAGGTCCAGCCCTCCGCGGGCGCGCTGCAGATCCTGACGAAATACCCCAGGAACGAGGGGGACGGCTTCTTCGACTGGCTGTCCGGCAGCAGCGTCAGCATGAGCGTGACCTACAAGATCAAGGCGCCGCGGGAGCTGGTCTCGAACCTCGAGAGCACGAACGGCGGCGTGCGCCTCGTGGGCACCCGCGGCCGGGCTCAGCTGTCGACCACCAACGGCGGCGTCTCGGTGGAGGACGTCGAGGGGAACATCCGCCTGCGCTCGACCAACGGCGGCCTCACCGTGGTCAACGCGGCCGGCAGCCTGGACGGCATTACGACCAACGGCGGCATCACCGCCCAGCTCAACGAGGTGGACGGAGACATCTCGCTGCGCACCACCAACGGCAGCGTCACTCTGCGGCTCCCCGAAAACCTCCGCGCCTCGGTCGACATCGCCACCTCGAACGGCGGCATCCACTCCGACCTGGCGGTCGAAGGGGGTCACAAGACGAAGAAGTCGCTGACCGGCGACATCAACGGCGGCGGCGGCAAGCTGCACGTGCGCAGCACCAACGGCGGCGTGCGGATCCTGACCGAGTAGCTCCGGTACGCCCCTTGCACCCCGCTCTCGGCGGAGGTGCTTATGGAACGTCGCCAGCAGTGGACACTTTTGGGTAGTCTGGGGATCGGGGCGGGTCTCATGTACCTGCTCGATGCCGAACGGGGGAGCCGGCGCCGGGCCATGGTCCGCAGCAAAGCCGCGCACGTCCTCGGCGCTGGGGGGACCGCCGTGGGCCGGGCATCGCGCGACCTCGCTCACCGGAGCCGCGGGCTCGCCGCCGAGGCCGGGGCCCGGCTGCATCTGCATCTGAATGCCGAGCCCGTCGAAGACCGCGTCCTCGAAGACCGGGTGCGGTCGAAGATGGGCCGGTTCGTCTCCCACTCCCACGCCATCGAGGTCCTGGCCGACGACGGCGAGATCACCCTGGCGGGCGAGATCCTGGACTCCGAGGTGGCCGGCCTGCTCGCGGCCGTGCGCTCCGTCCGGGGCGTGCGCAAGGTGGACGACCAGCTCCGGGTCCACGAGAGCGCGGAGAGCGTCTCCTCCCTCCAGGGCGAGCCGCGCAAGCGCAACCGGACAGCGCCCCCCTGGCCCCCGGCCAAGAGGCTGCTGGCCACCACGGCCGGCGGCGCGCTGGCCTTCGCCGGCTTCCACCGTCGTGATCCGCTCGGCTTCGCCATCGGCACGGTCGGGATCGGACTGATCGCCCGCGGCATGGCTTCCTCGGGGACCCAGACTCTGGAAATCCACAAGACGATCCTCGTCGGCGCTCCGATCGAGGACGTCTTCGGCTACTGGGCCGAGTTCGAGAACTTCCCCCGCTTCATGGCCAACGTCGTGGACGTCGAGCGCACCGGCAGCAACTGCTGGCACTGGGTGGTCCGCGGCCCCGCGGGCACGCACCTCGAGTGGGATGCCTGTCTGAGCGTGTTCGAGCCCGAGCGGGTCCTGGCCTGGAAGAGCATGCCCGGCGCCGCCCTGGGCAACTCGGGGAGCGTGCATTTCACCCCCACCGGCGAGACCGAGACCCGGGTCGACCTCCAGGTCTCGATCCACCCCCCCGCCGGAGCCCTCGGCTCGATCGGCCACGCCATCGCCGCCCTGCTCGGACGCGATCCCGAGACGGAGATGGACGAGGACCTGGCCCGCTTCAAGGCGCTGATGGAAGAGGGGCGGACCACTGTAGAAGGCGAGACGGTGCTGCGCGGGGACATCCCCGCGGGGCCGGTCGAGCCGGTACGGTTTCACTGACACGGATGTTCGAAAGGAGGACACTCCCATGAAAAAACACAACCCCTTGACCCTACTCGGAGGGGTCGGCCTCGGCGCCGGCCTCATGTATCTTCTCGATCCGGACGGTGGCCGCCGCCGCCGCGCCCTGGCCCGCGACAAGGCCGTGCACGGCCTCAAGGTGAGCGGCAAGGCGCTGCGCAGGACATCGGCCGACGTCGGCAACCGCACCCGCGGCCTCGTGGCCGGAGCGACCTCGCGCCTGCGCAAGGGCAGCCCGGACGACGTCAAGCTGGAGGGTCGGGTGCGCTCCAAGCTGGGCCGCCACCTTTCCAATCCCTCGGCCCTCCAGGTGCAGTGCGCGGACGGCCGGGTGATCCTCTCGGGCCCGGTGAGCGCCTCCGAGCTCGACAAGCTGCTCGCCAAAGTGCAGAAGATCAAGGGGGTTCACGAGGTGGAGAGCCGCCTGGAGATCCAGGATGGGGCGGAGAACGTCAAGAACGAGAGCTCGAACGGCAGCCGGCGCGGCTCTCTCAAGGGTGTGAGCCCGCGCACGGCCGTGCTGGGAGTGGGCGCCCTGGCCGGTCTCGGCCTCCTGGCGCGCAGCAAGGGCAGCAATCTCAAAGACCTCAGCCGTCCCCTCCGCGAGACCCGCTGGGCCAAAGGCAAGCAACCTCCCGGACAGCAACTGGAGTGGTAGAAGAACGGGCGCCCGCAAGGGCGCCCTTCGCGTCTGTGGAGTTGAATGATCAGGCCGCAGGCACCAACTGCTGCCAGATCTCACGCGGATCAAACTCTTGCGTCAGCGACTCAACCGGGACACTGCTCTCACGAATACCGGCGACCCGGGATTTCAACTGCTCGGATGGCAGTATGTAGACCTCCGGAACCGCGGCTGGATCCTGCACAGGCTCCCGATAACAGACGAATACGACGTAGTGGTGTTTTTCCGCACGAAACCGGTCGATGAGCCACTCTTTCGTTCCTGAAAGCGTCTTTACATCGATCGTAAGCGCATGACCAGGCTCTTGCACTACCATGATATCGGCCCCGAACGGCTGCGCAAGAGTCAGATTGGCTTCGGCTCCTAGTCTGTGCAGAACAGATAAAACGTAGAACTTTGCCGCCAGGTCCAGATGCTTCGAGCGCGTCAACCATTCCGGACGCGGTGATCTCGAAGGAGGCACGAGGATCTCTTTTTCCCACGCATCAGGATCGTCCGCCTCGGCAATCACCAGGCTATCCACTTCCTCCTGTGACAACTTCTGAGGCTTTCGATGTTTCATAACGGCCATCCTGTAATTACACGAAGCGTCTTGCCTTGGATGTGAACGATGAGCTTGATGCTTCGTCCGGAATCCGCGCGGCCAAGGATTTGAACTCTATCCTTGAATCCTTTATTTTTGCGGACGATCATTTCATTCCAAAGTAACTCGGCAGCTTCTTCCACGCTGACGCCATGCGCAGAGAGCTTCTCTTCATTGAACTCAAGATCATAGTCGGCTGCATCAAACTTGTTCCAGTTGACCATTCCCGATCCCGCGCACCATCCCCGAAGCCCTGCGTATACCGTCGATAAAGATTAATAAAAACAATCACTTAGGCAGTCTACGCCGCCTTTGGCAAAGTGTCAATGTGGCCTCAGAGCTCGATGTCGTCCAGCGAGAGCAGTCCCTGCGCGGGCCTCGGTCATGTCGTCGAGAGCGGTAGGCTGCCGGGGGAAGGTCGTCAACGGGAAGATGCCCTGGCCGATCGCCAGTCCGCGGTCATCACGCCCCCGATGGCCGGGTTGTCGGTCCGGATGTCCACGTTCGGCTGGGGCCCCAGCAAGTGCTGCTGGAACGCGGACGCCGGGTTCGCGAACGACCTCCCCTGGTAGACCGCCTGCAGGACGTCGATGGTCTGGGACCGCGGGACGTTCGCGGCCCGGACGTAGCTCGACTAGTAGACGGTGGGTTGCGCCAGGCTGTTGTCGAAGGCGAAGACGTGCGGCTGCCCCGGCGCCTTCTGCCTTCTGGCCCGCGATGAGGGTCGCGATGCTCGGATGGTGGCGTCGCTATAGCCGATGGAATCCCCTCACCAGGAAGGTGGGAGGTCCGGCGGGATTCTTTTAACTGGCGTTGTGTACAATCCCCCCGGAGAGGGGGGCTTCATTCTGCGTAGAGTCGGGATCTTTGGCTGGGGGGTCGTCGCGCCCCGCTCGCCGAACGTCGAGGCGTTCGCGAGGAACCTCGCGTCGTCGGAGAGCTGGCTGTCTCCGTTCGAGGGCTACGGCCCCAACAACTTCCTGGTGGGCAACCCCGAGTTCTCGTTCGAGGAGTACAAGGGCTGGATCGACGCCCGCTTCCCGCCCAGCCGCTACCGCCAGCTCCACGACAAGATGGATCCGACCACCTTGTACGCGGTCGGCGCCTTCATCCAGACGCTGGGGCAGAACCCCGGCATCGAGCAGGAGCTCCAGCGCCTCGGCACCCAGGCCCATGTGTACGTGGGCAGCGGCATCGGCAACGTCATGACGATCGCGCAGTCGACCCTCGCCCTGGACCGCGCCCAGCGCGCCTGGGACCGCTTCTGGGCCGAGCGCAACCCGCAGCTCCAGGCGTGGTGGGACTCGCCGGCCGAGGAACGCTCCAATGCCCCTGATATTCCGGCGCCCCCTGAGGCCCTGCCGCCCGAGGAGCGCTCCGACGCCGACCGCGCCTGGTGGCACTTCTGGGCCGCGAGCTGCCCCGATCTCCACGCCTACCTCGCCGAGCTGGCCGAGATCGAATCGATGAGCGTCGAGGGCAGCGTCGAGAGCGGCAAGATGAGCGTCCTCAAGGAGAAGCAGCGCCGCTTCGGACAGGCCCAGAAGCGCTGGGGCGCGCCCCAGCCCCCCTGGCTGGCCGTGTCAGCGAACGTCGTGTGGAACCTCCACAACACCCCGGCCGCGCAGATCTCCATGCTCGGCAGGATCACCGGCCTGGCCTTCGGGCCCGTGGCGGCCTGCTCCACCTTCGGCGTGACCCTGAAGCTCGCCATGGATGCCATCGAGCGCGGCGAGGCCAAGGCCGTGGTGGTCGGCGCCACCGACCCGCCGCCGAACGTGCTCTCGGTCGGCGGCTTCTACTCGGCCCGCGTGACTTCCGCCGACGGCAACGTCTCGAAACCCCTGACCGGCATGCGCGGCACCCACGTGGCCGGCGGGTCGGTGCTCTGGATCGTGGGCGACCTGGAGCACATGACGGCGCTCGGGTTCAAGCCGCTGGGCATGGAGCCGCTGGCGGTCGGGGTCAGCTCGGACGCCGACCACATCATTACACCCTCCGTGGAGGGGCCGACCGAGGCCATGCGCCAGGCCTTCGACGCCTCCGGCATCCGGCCGGACGAGATCGCCACCTGGGACCTCCACGCCACGGCCACCCCGGGCGACTACCAGGAGGTCCACAACCTGCGCTCGATCCTCCCGGACTCGGTCCTGGTCACGGCCCGCAAGGGGACGTTCGGCCACGGCATGTCCGCCGCGGGGGGCTGGGAGCTGACCGCGCAGTACCTTGGCTACGAGCGGGGGACGATCTTCCCGACGCCGCTCTCCCACGGCGAGCTGAATCCGCAGATCGCCGCCCTCCACCGCGACTTCGTCGGCGACGAGGCCGTGCCCGCCCCCGCCGGTCCGGCCGGCAAGCTGTCGATGGGAGTCGGCGGGATCAATGCCTGCGTGATCTCGCGCCCATGGAAATAGAGCTCGCCTCCAAAATTTGGCGGCGAGCGCACGACATCCAATATATTGGATAAGAAATCAATTCGAGCCCGCCAGAATCAGTCCTGATGCCTTGGAATTGAAAACAGGCGCGCAAAAATGAAACCCGGTCCATCGGATTGAATCTTCTCGCGTCCGGATTCGATCTACTGGAGTAGAAATCAATTCGGCGCCACCAGATTGGAATCTTTCGCGCCGTTATCCAATATTTTGGAGCCGAAATCAATTCCGAGTCCTCCGGAGTCAATCTGGGGGGTTATCATCCAATCTATTGGAGCCGAATTGATTTCGACGCGCTCGAAGTCTTTTCGAGCGTGCCGGATTCGAGTCCAAGGCGCCCAAAGTCTTCCCCGAAGCGCTGTAAGCTTCATCGAGCGCTCCGGATCCATTCCAGCGCGCTCGAAGAGACTTCGGCGGGCTGAAATCCATTCCTGTGAGCCGGAAACGGTTTTCGGCGCGCCAAGAGCCGCCCCTACACGGGGCCGCGCACCGTCATCAGCCAGCCCTTCAAGTACTCGCCCTGAGGATGCCGGATGTCGACAGGATGGTCGGGGGCCGCGGCCAGGGGCTCCAGGAGCGCGACGCGCACGCCGGCCTCCATAGCGGAGGCGAAGAGGATCTGGCGGAAGAGCTTCGAGTCGACCGCGCCGCTGCAGGAGAAGGTCAGGAGGAATCCTCCGGGCTCCACTCTCTGCAGGGCGAGGCGGTTCAAGTCCTTGTAGGCGCGGGCCGCGGCATCCACGTCCGGACGCTTGCGCACCAGGGGCGGCGGATCGCAGACCACCAGGCCGTAGCGGTCCGTGCGCTCCCGCAGGTCTTCGAAGACGTTCGCCTTGACCCATTCGGCCCGCTCGAAGCCGTTCCTCGCCGCCTGCTCCCGGCCGCGCTCGATGAGCCGCGTGGAGGATTCCACGTGGACCACCCGCTCGGCTCCTCCGCGCAGGGCGTAGAGGCCGAAGGCGCCTGCGTGGGCGAAGAGGTCCAGGACGGTCCGGCCGCCCGACAGGCCCTCCACCCGGCGGCGGTTCTCCCGCTGGTCGCAGTAGAAGCCGGTCTTCTGGCCGCCCGACAGCTCGGCCGTGAGCTGGAAGCCGTGCTCCAGGAACGGCGCCTCGGCCGGCGGCTCCCCCAGGATCGCCTCGACCCCGCCGAAGGGCAGCCCCTCGGCCCTCCGCGCCGGCAGGTCGTTCATCTGCAGGATGGACATTCCGGGAAAAGCCTCGGCCAGGGCGGCGTACGCCTCCTCCCGCAGGGCCTCCAGCCCGGCGACCGTGATCTGGCTGACCAGGGCGTCGCCGAAGCGGTCGACCGTCCAGCCGGGCAGGCCGTCGCCCTCGGAGTTGAGGACACGGTAGCCGGTGGTGTCCGGAGGGAGGACCGCGGCGCGGAGGGTCAGGGCTTCGGCGATCCGCTTCCGGAAGTCCAGCTCGGGGCCGAGCATGCGTACGCGGATCTGCGAGCGGGGGCTGTGGAAGCCGAGCCCGAGGAACCGGCCGGAGGAGTCGAGGACGCGGGCGAGGGGCGCGTCCCCCGGACCCTCCAGGCGGCCGACGCCGCCGGAGAAGATCCAGGGGTGGCCTTCGCGAACCGACTTGTCCCGGCCGGGCTTGAGGTGGATCGTCGTCTCTGTCACGCGGGGGATCTTACCGCCGCTAATTGACCCCCGCTACTTGAAACGGCGTAACGCTCGTCTGCGCCGCCCCCGCCGAGTCCGTGACCGTCACCATCAGCATGTAGTCCCCGGGCTTCAGGCCGGCCGGCGGGGCGAAGGTCGCCACCATGCGGTCGGCGCCGTCGGCGCCGGGATCGAGGCGCTCGAAGCCTTCGATCGTGCCCGCGCCGGCTTCGCGGCCGTCGGCGGTGAGGACCTTGGCCTCGGCCCGCAGCGCGCCCGGCTTCAGGCGGTAGCCGACCAGGGAAAACGACGTTCCCTGCCCCGCCACGAGCACCGGCAGCGAAGCCGGGATGTACGGCGTGCTGCCCACCATGAACGGGTACGGCACCTCCCGGTCCCCCTGGCGCACCGCCTCGCGCACGATCAGCCACTTGCCCTGGGGCTCGGGGAAGAAGGCGGGCAAGAGGACCGCGCCGGCCTGCGCGAGCTCGGGCACGTGCACCGTTGCCACCTGGAGGCCCATCGCGCCGGTGGCGCCGTTGCGCACCAGCACCCGCACCGACCAATCGCCCGGCGGCAGGTCCAGATGGCCGAAGAACTTGAGCCCGCTCTGCTGCAACGCCGGCCCGACCTTGGAGAGGTCCAGGCCCACGGTCTGGGAAAAGAAGTCCCGCACCCGGCCCTCGGCATCGAAGGCGTAGGCGTAGATGTCGGTGGGCAGCGACTTGCCCTGCATGCCCGCGGTTAGGCTGGGACCGTCCACCTCGATCAGGACGGGCACGTACGACGGCCCTTCCTGCACGGGGAAAGCCGCTGCCAGCACCGCGGTGCGGATCTGCGCCTTCTCCTCGGCTCCGACGAGCGCCTGGCCGGCGACCATGGCCTTTTCCAGCGGGCTCCGCTTGTCGTACGACTGCGGCGCGTAGTAGCCCGGACGGTGAACCAGCCGCGCCCCCTTGGGGCCGTTCTCGAGCTCGACCCGGAGCCGGTGGTACTTGCCGTCACGCTCGACGTCGGGCTGGAAGGCGAGCACGTAGGTTACGCTGGTCCGCTCCAGCACCTTGGACACGGCTTCGTCGAGCTGGTTGGTGTTCTCGAACAGCTCGCCGCCGGTCTCCTTGGCCATGAGGAAGAGGCTGTCCTCGCCCCCGGCCCACTGCGCCTCGCCGACGACCCCGGCGCGCAGGCCGCCGATGTCCACCGCCTGGATGACGCAGTCGGCGCGGCGGAACTCCTCCAGCATCTCTTCCATCTGGCTGGCCGTCTTGGTGCTGCCGAACCGTTCGGTGTTGTCGATGTCCCAGAGGTTCGCCCCCTGGGTCATGGCGATCTGCTCTTCGATGTTGGCGGTGCCGGTGAGGATCGCGGCGTCGAACCCCTCGGAGAAGAGAACGAGGTACTTGCGGCCGCGCACGGCGGCCATCATGTGGGCGAGCTCGCCATAGGAGCGGGTCATGTTGGCCACGGACCGCTCGCGGGTGACCAGGGCGGTCCGGGCAAGCTCGGCGCCGATGATGCGCTCCATCTGGGAGGGGTCGATGCCGGCCTTGCCCCCGCCGCCCCCGCCGCCCCCGCCGCCAGTATTGATGACCGGGTCCGAGAACATGTCCTCGACGACGATCAGCCCCAGGGGGTCCGGAGTCCGGTCCTCGTTGCGGAAGGCGTGCAGGCCGAGACGGTCGATGCCGGCCAGGATCTGGCCGCGGTCGCCCGTGAACTGGAGCAGCACTTCGGTGCCCTTGTCCGCGGTGTAGCTCGCGACGGAGACCAGGTCGGACGGATGGAGCTGCTCCACCAGCGTCCGGGCGGCGTCGCGGGCCTGCATCAGGCCCTTGGGGGACGAGAAGGTGAAGTCGAACATCATCAGGAAGTGGCGGCGGGCCGCGACCGGGGGCGGCGCCGCCCCCTTGCCGTCGGCCGCCGGCCGCGAGGCCAGGTCGAGGGCCTCGAAGCCGACCAGGGACTGCTTCTTGCGCCCTTCGTAGACCTCGAAGTTGTCCGCGGTCAGGCCGCGGACCGGCTTGCCGTCGGACCCGATCACCTGCACCGGGACCTCGACGACCACCACGTCGGTGGCTTCCGAGAACGTCTGGGCGCCCGCCGGGGTGCAGAGCGCGGCGAGCAGCAGGATGCACAGCAAGCGGCGCATGGACTACGAGGCTCCGGGCACGGTGAAGGCCGCCGCGCTGCTCTCGGCGCCTCCCCGGGCGTCGACCACGGTGAGGAGCAGCAGGTACTCGCCCGGGCGCAGGCCTGCCGGCGGCTCGAAGGTAGCCGCCACACGGTCGGCGCCGTCCTCCCCGGGGCCGTGGCGCTGGACGATCCGGACCTCGCCCGTGCCCGCCTCGCGCCCGTCCGGGGTCAGGATGCGCGCCTCGGCCCGCAGCTCTCCGGGCTGGAGGTGGTAGACGACGAGCGACATCGCGGCCTGCTTGCCGGGCGCGAGCTTCGGCAGCGAGGACGGGATGTAGGGCTCCACGCCGGCGAGGAAGGGATAGGGCACCGTCCGGTCCCCCTCGCGCGGCGCCTCCCGCACGATGAGCCACTGGCCGGGCTGCTCGGGGAAGAACGGCGGCAGAAGGACGGGCGCGGCGAAGTCGGGGACGCTCACCGAGGCCGCCTTGAGGCCCCAGGCGCCGGCGCCGTTGCGCACCAGGACGCGCACCGAGTACTCGCCGGGCGGCAGGTCCAGGTGGCCGAAGAATTTGAGGCCGCTCTGCCGCAGCGCCGGCCCGACCTTGGCGAGGTCCAGGGTCAGGTTCTGCGAGAAGTAGTCCCGCACCTTGCCGCTGGAGTCGAAGGCGTAGGCGAAGATGTCGGCCGGGAGGGTCCCGCCTTTCCTGTCTCCGGCGAGCAGGGTTTCGCCGTCGACTTCGATCAAAACCGGGACGTAGGCGTCCGCGGCGCCCGGGCCGGCGACCCGGAACGGGGCGGTCAGCACGGCGGTGTGGATCGTGCCGCCGTCGAAGCCGCTCAGGATGCGCTCGCCGGCGGACAGCGCCTGCTCCAGCGGGTTCTGCTGGTCGTGCGGGCGCGGCGAGTAGTAGCCGGGGCGGTGGACCAGGCGGAGGCCTCTCTGCGACGCCTTGAGCTCGACCTTGAGCCGGTGGTACGCGCCGTCGCGCTCGATCTTCTCGGGCTGGAAGGCGAGCACGTAGGTGACGCTGTTGCGCTCCAGCATGTCGGTCAGGGCCACGTCGAGGTCGTTGTAGTTCTCGTAGAGCTCGCCGCCCGTCTCCTTAGCCATGAGGAAGAGGCTGTCCTTGCCGCCGGCCCACTGGTCCTCGGGCCGGGCGCCCTCGCGCAGCCCGCCGACGTCGACGGCCTGGATGACGCAGTCGGCGCGGCGGAACTCCTCCAGCATGTCCTCGACGACGCTGGCGGCCTTGGTGCTGCCGTAGCGCTTCTCGGAATCGATGTTCCAGTACTCGCCCGCCGTCGAGGACGAGGCCATCTCGTTCTGCTCGTCGACGTTGGCGGTGCCGCGCAGGAGGGAGCCGTCGAACCCCTCGGAGAACAGGACGACGTGCTTGCGGCCGCGGACGCCCTGCATCATGCGGGCGAGCTCGGTCAGGGAGCGGGTCATGGCGGTCATGGCCCGCTCCTGCTGGATGCGGTCGGCCCGTTCCAGGCTCATTACCGTGCCCTGGTTGAAATCGGCCTCGGCCCCGGCGATGGACGCGGCGACGCTCTCGCGCGCGGATCCGCGCCCCTCTTCGCTCTCACTGCTGCCGCCCCCGTATTCGACTGCGCCGCCTCCCATCACGAGGCGCAGAGGGTCCGGCGCGTAGTCGAGGCCCGTGGGCTTGGCGATCCGGTCGATGGCCATGAGGGCCTGGTCCCGGTCGCCGCTGAAGGCGAGCAGCAGCTCGGCCCCCTTGGTGGAGATATAGGAGCCCACGGCCACCAGGTCCGACGGATGGAGCTTTTCCAGGATCTTGCGCGCCGCCTCCCTGGACCTGCCCGCCGCCTTGGGAGAGGAGAAGGAGAGATCGAAGAGGAACAGGAAGTGCCGGCGCGCCGATACCGGCGGGGGGGCCTTGTGCGTCTTCGCTTCGCCGGGGACGTCCACCTTCAGGTCGAGCACCTCGAAGCCGACGATCTTCTGCTTGCGCCCCCGCTCGTAGACCTCGAAGTCGTCGGCCGTGAGCCCGCGGACCGGCTCGCCGGCGCCGTTGAGCACCTGCACCGGCACCTCGACGACGACGACGTCCGTGGACTCGGAATAGGTCTGAGCCCTGGCGGCCGGAGCGCCGAGCAGCAGAACGAGGATCAGAAGACCGCAGGCAAACCGCATCAGAACCTCCTATCCAGCGCGAATGATGCCACGCTGCTCTCCCTCTCGCCGGCCGGGCCGGTGAGGGTGACCGTCAGCAGATATTCGCCCGGCGCGAGCCCTACAGGGGGCTCGAACATGGCGCTCAGGCTCTCGGCGCCCCCCGCCCCGGCACTTCCGTGGCGCTGGACGATCCGGATGCGCCCGGTGCCGGCGTCCCGGCCTTCCGGCGTGCGCACCCGCGCCTCGGCCTGCAGCTCCCCCGGCCGCAGATGATAGGCCACGAGGGAGAGCGGCGTCTCCTGGCCGGGGGCCAGCCTCGGCAGCGAGGCCGGAATGTACGCCTGCTCGCCGACCATGAACGGGTAGGCCACCTGCACCCCCGGCTGGTTCTCGCGCACGGTGAGCCACTTGCCGGCCGGCTCGGGGAAGAAGGCCGGCAGCAGGAGCGGCTCCGCCTTGGCGAACTCGGGCACCTCGACCGTCACCGACTTCATGCCGGCCGCGCCCGTGGCGGCGTTGCGCACCAGCACCCGCACGGCCCAGGTGCCGGGAGGGAGGTCGAGGTGGCCGAAGAATTTGAGACCGCTCTGCTCCAGCGCTGCGCCGACCTTGAGGAGCTCCAGGCCCACGGTCTGCGAAAAGAAGTCCCGCGCCTGGCCGTTGGCGTCGAAGGCGTAGGCGTAGATCTCCACCGGCACCAACCAGCCTTCCGTCCCGGCCTTGAGCGACGGGCCGTCCACCTCGACGATCACCGGCACGTAGGCCTCCGGGGCTCCGCTGGGGAACGGCGCGGCCAGGACCGAGGTGGCGATCGTCCCCGTGTCCTTGCCCCCCGCCAGCTTGCCTCCCACCAAGCCGCGGGCGGTCTGGAGGAGCTTCTCCGTGGGGCTCTGCTGGCCGTAGGGGCGCGGCGCGTAGTAGCCCGGGCGGTGGACGACGCGGCTCCCCCGCGCACCGTTCTTCAGCTCCACCCGGATCTCGTGATAGGCGCCGTCGCGCAGGAGCCCCTCGGGCTGGACGGCCAGGACGTAGGTGACGCTGGTGCGCCGGAGCATCTGCGCCATCGCCGCAGAAAGGTCGTTGTAGTTCTCGAACAGCTCGCCGCCGGTGCTCTCGGCCAGGAGGAACAGGCTGTCCCGGCCGCCGGCCCATTGCATCGTGGGACCGGCCCCCTCGCGCAGGCCGCCGACATCCACCGCCTGGATGACGCAGTCGGCGCGCCGGAACTGTTCCAGCATGGACTCGAGGTCGTTCATGGTCTTGGTATCGCCGAACCGCTTCGTCGAGTCGATGCCCCAGGCCGAGGCTCCCTTGGTGGTGACGAGCGCATCCCTGAGCTGCTCGTCCACGTTGGCGGTGCCGGTGAAGACGGCGGCGTCGAACCCTTCGGAGAAGAGGACCACGTACTTGCGGCCATAGAGGCTCCCGACGGTCTTGGCGAGGTCCTCGAAGGCGCGGGCCATGGCGGTCACGGCCCGCTGCTGGGCGGTGCGCTCGGCCCGCTGGATGTGCGCGCCGGCCCCGTCGACGAATGGGGGCTCGCCCGCAGCGCCCAACGACGCGCCCTTGAGCTCCTGGATGAGATCCTGGCGCTCCTCCGGTGTCGTCGCGTTCTTGATGTCGGCGATGATCTCCGCCTGGTCGCGCGGCGGGCCGGCGCCGAGGCCCCCGCCCGCGCCGTCGCCGAGCACCAGGCGGAGAGGATCGGCCGCGCGGTTGAACATCTCCGGCTTGCCCAGCGCCGCCAGGGCCTGGGCGACCTGCGCGCGGTCCGAGGTGAAGCCGAGCAGGAGCTGCGGCCCGACGGAGGGCAGGTACGCCGCCACGGCCACCAGGTCCGACGGGTGGAGCCCCGCGAGCAGGTCCCGCGCCGCCCCCTGCGCCTTCTCGACCCCCTTGGGCGAGGAGAAGCCCATGTCGAAGAGAAGCAGGAAGTGGCGCCGGGCCGAGATCGCCTGCGGCGACTTCCAGCGCTCGTCGCCGGCCGGCATCGAGTTGAGGTCCAGGGCCTCGAAGCCGGTGACGGGCAGCTTGCGCTTGCCCTCCCAGACCTCGAAGTCCGCGGCGGTGAGGCCGCGGACCGGCTCGCCGTCCCGGAGCACCTGCACCGGAACTTCGACGGCGACGACGTCGGCCGAGTCGGAGAACTGTGAATTCTGGGTTTGGGCTGCGGACGGAAACAGGGCCGTCAAAAACAGGAAACCGGCAAAAAGAGAGCCACGCACAGGACACCTCCCGGCAAAAGAGCCCCCCTTTGTCACTTCCCTCTCAGATCGACTTCAGGACTCTAGTTTAACCCAGTCTACTTCTTCCCGATCACGAAGGGCGTCGTGCTGGTCCCCAGGGTTCCCCCGGCGCCGGTGAGCGTGACCTGCAGCAGGTACTCGCCCGGTTCCAGCTTCGGCGGCCGGAACGTCCCCTTCAGGCGTTCGGGCGTGCCGCGCTCCCGCTCGAGCACCTGCACGTCCGCCGGGCCGATCTCCCGGCCGTCCGCCGACAGCACCTGGGAGCGGACCTGGACCTCGCCGCCGCCCAGGTTGTAGCCGACCAGGGAGACCGCGGCCGGCTCGCCCTGGGGGAGGACCGGCTTGGAAGCCGGGATGTACGGCTGGTCCCTCTGCATGAACGGGTACGGGGCCGGCTTCTCGCCGGTGGGCACGGCCTCGCGGGCCATGAGCCAGCGCCCCGGCGCCTCGGGGAAGAACGGCGGCAGCAGCACGGGCAACGCCTGGGCCGCGTCCGGCACCTCCAGCGAAGTCACCCGCAGACCGTAGGAGCCGGTGGCGCCGTTGCGCACCAGCACCCTGAGCGAATAGCTGCCGGGCGGCAGGTCCAGGTGGCCGAAGAACTTGAGACCGCTCTGCCGGAGCACCGGCTCCACCTTGGCGAGGTCGAGCCCCAGCGTCTGGGTCAGGTAGTCGGGGATGGCGCCCGCGGCGTCGAAGGCGTAGACGTAGATCTCGGCCGGCAGTGTGCCCGGCCGATTCGACGCGGTACCGCCTGCCATCAGGGACGGGCCGTCCACCTCGATCACCACGGGGACGTAGGCGGAGTCGGAGCCGGAGAGCCGGAAGGGCGCGGCCAGCACCGACACGCCGAGCGGGCCGGCCTCCTCGCCGCTCATCACCCGGCTGCCCGCCTCCAGCAGCCGCTCGAACGGGTTGCGCTCGGCGAACGGCCGCGGCGCGTAGAAGCCCGGCCGGTGGACCAACCTCATCCCCTTGGCGTCCTTCAGCTCGACGCGCAGCTTGTGGTAGGCCCCGTCGAGCTTGAGCTTCTCGGGCTGAAAGGCCAGGACGTAGGTGACGCTGGTCTTCTTCAGCATCTTGTCCATGGCGGCGGACAGGTCGTTGAGGTTCTCGTAGAGCTCGCCGCCGGTGCCGCGGGCCATCTGCAGCAGGCTGTCCTTGCCGCCGGTGCGGCGGTTGCCGAGCTCGTTATCGGCGCCGGCGCCGGCGCGCAGGCCGCCGATGTCCACGGCCTGGATGACGCAGTCGGCGCGCCGGAACTCCTCCAGCATGCGCTCCACGTCGTTCATGGTCTTGGTGCTGCCGTAGCGGTCCTCGGAGCTGATGTTCCAGAGCTCGCCCGAGGCCGAGGCCGCGTTCATCTCCTCCTGCGCGGCCGTATCGGTGGTGCCCTGGAGCAGGCGGCTGTCGTACCCCTCGGAGAGGTAGACCACGTGCTTGCGGCCCTGCACGCCTCCCATGACCTTGGCGAGGTCGGCGAAGGAGCGGGTCAGGGCGGTCACGGCCCGCTTCTGCGACTCCAGGTCCGACTTGCCCATGCTGTCCTGGAGCTGGTCGTTGTAGCCGAGGATGGCGTCCTGGGAGCCCGCGGCATAGCCCTTCGACTCGGAGGACATGACGTCGTCCGGCGAGGCCGCCGGGCGCTCCCGGCCGCCCTTCCCCGAGCGCTTGAGGACGAGGCGCAGGGGATCGTTGCCCTCCCCCGCTTGGTCGGAAAGGCCCTCCAGGGCGGTGTCGACCTGGCGGCGGTCCGAGGTGAAGCCGAGCACCAGCTTGGGGCCGTGGGAGGCGTGATAGGTGGCCACGGCAACCAGGTCGGCCGAGTGCAGGCCGAGCACCAGGTCGCGGGCGGCCTCCCGGCCGCGGGCGACCGATTGCGGGTCGGAGAAGGAGAAGTCGAAGAGGAGGAGGAAGTGGCGCCGGGCCGCCGCGGGCACGGCCGAGGCGCGGGCGGCGGTGGCCGGGGCCTCGAGGTCGACCACCTCGAAGCCGGTGATGGCCAGCTTCTTGCGCCCTTCGTAGATCTCGAAGTCCGCGGCGGTGAGACCGCGCACCGGCTCGCCGTCGCGCACCACCTGCACCGGGACCTCGACCGCCACCACCTCGGTGGTCTCGGCGAACCCCTTGTCCTGCGCCCGGAGGGGGATGCCCGCCAGGGCGCCTGCAAGGACCCAGATTGCGACCTTCCTACTCATCGAGCGCCTCCTAGCTTCCCGAGCGCGCAGGCGCCGCTCCCCCCTTGACCACGAAGCGGGTGGAGCTGGAATCCGCCTGGCCGCCGGCCGAGAGGGTTACCAGCAGCGTGTACTCGCCAGGCTGCAGATTGGGGGCCTTGAACGTGCCGACCAGCCGGTCCGGTCCGCCCGCGCCGCCGCTCTCCCGCCCGAGCACCTGGATCTGGCCGGGCGCGACCTCCTTGCCGTCCGCACCGAAGACCTGCGCCTTCACCTGCACGTCGCCGCTGCCCAGGTTGTAGCCCACCAGGGAGACCTGGGCCTCCTGGCCGGAGCCGATCACCAGCTTGGACGACGGGATGAAAGGCTGGTCCTTGAGCATGAACGGGTAGGGCACTTCCTTCTGCTCGCCCCGCGGCTGCTCCCGGACCATCAGCCAGCGGCCGGGCGCCTCCGGGAAGAAGGGCGGCAGCAGCACCGGGGCCGCCTGAGCGAAGGCCGGCACTTCCAGGGGCACGACCCGCAGGCCGTGCGCGCCCGTGACGCCGTTGCGCACCAGCACCCGCACCGAGTACTTGCCCGGCGGCAGGTCGAGGTGGCCGAAGAACTTGAGGCCGCTCTGCTGCAGGACCCCCTGGACTTTGGCGAGGTCGAGGCCCATCGTCTGGGTCAGGTAATCCTGAACGTTGCCGGCCTCGTCCATGGCGTAGACGAAGATCTCGGCCGGCAGGGTCGGACCCTGCTTGCCGGCGAGGAGGGCGGGGCCGTCGACCTCGATCAACACGGGCACGTAGGCGAAATCGCTCGCGCTGCGGAACGGGGCGATCATGACCGACGCGCCGATCGGGCCGGAATCCTCGCTGCCCATGACCTGGCTGGCCGTGGAGAAGAGGCGCTCCATCGGGTTCTGCTTGGCGGTGCTGACCTGGGGCGCGTAGTAGCCCGGACGGTGGACCACCCGGCCGTTCTTGCCGTTCTTCAGCTCGACCTTGAGCTTGTGGTAGGTGCCGTCCTTCTTGACCGATTCCGGCTGCACGGCCAGCACGTAGGTGACGCTGGTCCGCGTCAGCATCTTCTCCATGGCGGTTGACAGGTCGTTGAAGTTCTCGTAGATCTCGCCGCCGGTGCCGCGGGCCATCTGGATCAGGGCGTCCTTGCCGCGCGGATTGGCGTCGCGGTCGCCCGCGTCGCGCAGGCCGCCGATGTCCACGGCCTGGATGGAGCAGTCGGAGCGGCGGAACGCCTCCAGCATCTGCTCCACGTCGTTGCCGGCCGAGGTGTCGCCGAAGCGGGTGGAGGAATCCACGTTCCAGATCTCTCCGGACATGGCCGACTCGCTCATCTGCGCCTGGTCCGCGTCGCTCGTCGTGCCGGCGATGATCGAGCTGTCGTATCCCTCGGAGAGGTAGACCACGTACTTGCGTCCCTGCACGCCGTTCATGAGCCGGGCGAGGTCCGAGAAGGAGCGCGTGAGCGCCGTGACCTTGTTCTTGAGGACGGCCTGGTTGCCCTGCTCCTGTGCCCGGTCGATGGTCTCGAGCTGCTCGAGGACCGCTTCATCGTGGCTGCCCGCGGCCTGCCCTCCCCTCCCCTCCCCGCCCAGGGTCGACTGGGCCTTCAGCTGCCGGATCTCCTGCGACATGACCAGGCGCAGCGGGTCGGGCGCGCGGTCCATGAGCTTGGGCAGGCCGAGAGTGTCCAGGGCGAGCCTGGCCTGCCGGCGGTCCGGCGTGAAGCCGAGAATGAGCTGCGGGCCGTTGGCCTGGCTGTAGGTGGCGACGGCCACCAGGTCGGTGGGATGGAGGGCGTCCACCACGTCGGCGGCCGCCTTGCGGGCCTTGATGATCGACTTGGGCTCCGAGAACGACAGGTCGAAGAGCATCAGGAAGTGGCGCCGGGCGGCGGTGGGCATCTCGGCGGCGGAGCGCTGCTCCACCTCCAGATCGAGGACTTCGAAGCCGGTGACGGGCAGCTTCTTGCGGCCCTCGGAGACCTCGAAGTCGGCGGCGGTGAGACCGCGCACCGGCTCGCCGTCCTTGCCGATCACCTGCACCGGCACCTCGATCACGACCACGTCGGTCGTCTCGGAGAACTGGGCCGCGGCCGGCAGCGCGAAAGCGGCTCCTACAGCCAGCGCAGACAGCCAGACCCGCAGCCGCCCCGATCGCATGACATCCCTCATGTTGATGTACCCCTTTCCCGACGAGCTGTTGAAGCCCCCACTTGACCTGCCCTCGAAATCATAAAAACCATGAGTTACAAGGATACACCTGTCACGCGGCTTCGTCCGCCGACGGGCCGTAGATGGACGGGACCGGCACGTTGCGGAGCCGCAGGTAGACGGAGAGCTGGCCCCGGTGGTGGATGACGTGGTTGATCACGAAGGAGCGCAGAGTCGCCACGCGCGGCAGGGTGAAGATGGTCTGGCCGCCGTTCTTGAGCGTCCAGGGGACCATGAACTCCTGGTCGGAGGCGGCGCCGGCGATCGCCTCCCGCGACTGCCGTACGTGCTCGTCGAAGGCGGCGAGGACGGCGGCCGTCGATTCGAACTCGGGCGTCTTGTAGGGGCGGCCGCCCGGGGGGCTCATGTCCAGCTCGGTCTGTCCCATGGTCATCGATCCCCACATGGGGATCTGCGCGAGGTGCACGGCGAGATGGCCCAGGCTCATGGACTTCTCGTGCGGCTTCCAGCCGGCGTCCTGCTCCGGCACGCGCTCCAGGAGCTTGCGGGTGGTCTTCATCTCGTGATCGAACTCGGGCAGGATCGACTCTTTGATTGCCATTCAGGGGTCTCCAGTCTTCAGGGTTTGTGCGGGAGAAGGAGCGACGATCGAGGACAGGGTCATCGTCCCCTCGAGGTCTTCCTTGAACTCCTCGCTGTAGATGTCGAGCATGGTGAGGAACAGCGCGGCGATCATGGGTCCGATGATGAAGCCCATGGCGCCGAACATCGCGATGCCGCCCAGGGTCGAGAAGAAGACCATCAGGTCGTGCATCCCGGTCTCCTGGCCGACCAGGCGCGGGCGCATCAGATTGTCCACGTTCACGATCACCACCACCGTGACCAGCAGGATGCCGATCCCCTGCCCCATGTGGCCGGTCGCCATCTGGATGAAGGCCGCGGGGTAGAGCACCAGCCAGGCCCCCACCAGCGGGATGATGGCGAAAAACGTGGCCACCACCCCCCAGAGGAACGGAGAGTCGACGCCGAAGATCCAGAGCGTCAGCCCGGCCAGCGTGCCCTGCACCAGGGCGATCAGGAGAGTCCCCTTGACCGTGGCCCTGGCGACCGAGGAGAAGCGGGCCGCGATGGCGTTCTTGTACTCCCGGTCCAGGGGGATCAGGTAGCGCAGCTTGCGCAGCAGGGTCTTCCCGTCGCGGAAGAAGTAGAACATCGTGAACAGCGTCGTGAACAGGAGGATCAGCCCCTGCAGCGTGCCGCGGGAGGTCTTGTTGATCACGACAGCCAGGAACGAGCCGGCGGTGCTGGCGGCATCCTGGATGCTCGCCTTCCAGTTCACCTTGTCCAGCCCCCACTGCCGGAACCAGGGGGAATTGCGGAACTGGCCGAACGGACCCTCTCCCCCCTTGGCCATGATCTCGGACATCTTGGCCTCGGCCGTGTGGTAGACGTCGATCGCCTCCAGGGTGACCAGGTTGGCCACCCCCAGGATCGGCAGGATGACGGCCAGCAGCAGGAGCACGCAGCAGACGAAGGCGGCGATGGTCCGGCGGCCCTTGAATTTCTGTATGAACCATTCGAACATCGGGTAAAACAGCGTCGTGAAGACCGCCGCCAGCAGGACCGGCACGACGAACATGCGGACCATGTAGAGGAAGGTCGCGGTGGCGCCGATCAGGATGGCGATGAAGAAGTAGCGGCTGAGGGTCTTCTGATTCATCTGCCGCCCATTCTTTCATGGGGATGGCCTGGCCGTTGCATCTTCAGGTGGGAAGCGGCCCGATGCCGCCTGACGACTGCCTGACATGACTGGAGACCCGAGAATGTTCCGAAGCTCGAAGATGCTTCTTGCCCTCTTTCTTCTACTCCCTCTAGCTGCGGGGGCGCGTCCCCCTATCGAGAAGGAGCAACAGCCCGCGGCGCCCGCGGCTGCCGATACTCCCAATACTCCCATGGAGAAGGCCAAGGACCTCGACATACAGGTCCTCCTCGACCGGGCCGGCTTCTCGCCCGGCGTGATCGACGGCAAGGCCGGGATGAACACCCGCAAGGCCCTCTCCGCCTTCCAGGAGGCCCACGACCTGCCCGTGACGGGCAAGCTCGACCCGACGACCTGGGAGAACCTGCACGCAGCCGGTATCGCCGGCAAGGGCCCGGCCCTGGCGGAGTACGCGATCACCCAGGAGGACGCGGACGGGCCGTTCGTCCAGATCCCCGAGGACATGGTGGAGAAATCCAAGCTCGAGGCGCTGGGCTACACCTCCGTCCAGGAGCTCCTGAGCGAGAAGTTCCACGCCACCCCCGAGTTCCTCAAGAAGCTGAACCCCAAGGCCAGGTTCGCCGCGGGGGAGACGGTCCGCGTGCCCAACGTCCGCGCCCAGGCGCCGGCCGCCGAGGCCGGCGACGTCCGGGTGGTCGTGTCCAAGGAGAACGGCTCGCTGGTCGTGGAGCGCGGCGGCGACGTCCTCTTCTACGCCCCCGTCACCTCGGGCAGCGAGCACGACCCGCTGCCCATCGGCGACTGGAAGGTCAAGGGCGTGGCGAAGAACCCCACGTTCAACTACAACCCGGACCTGTTCTGGGACGCCGACCCCGAGCACACCAAGGCGAAGATCCCGGCCGGCCCCAACAACCCGGTCGGCAGCGTCTGGATCGACATCAGCAAGGAGCACTACGGGATCCACGGCACGCCCGAGCCCCGCACGATCGGCCGCACGCAATCGCACGGCTGCGTGCGCCTGACCAACTGGGACGCGCTCACCGTGGCAAGCCTGGTCAAGCCGGGGACGCCCGTCCTCTTCCGGCCATAAAGGAACAAGACCATGAGCGATGAAAGAAAAACCAACGCGGCGGTGATGACCGCAGGGCTCGGCGGCTTCGTGCTGGGCGCGCTGACGGTACTCTTCATCGTCTGGGCCTACACCGGGTTCCGCACCGAGGGCGGCCTGCCCGCGGCCGATGTACCGAGCCAGCAGGACCAGGCCGCCGCCCGGCCGGCGCCCGCGGAGCCCGCGCCGGAGGTCCAGCGGCAGCCGTCTGCCACGGCCACTCCCGCGCCGCAGAGCCCCACCGGCGCGGCCCGCCCCTGGGTGCAGCCCAGCCCGCTGGAGGGGCACCAAGCCGAAGCACGGCCGCCGGCGCTCCCGGCGCCCGCCGAGCTGACGCAGCGGAACCTGGTCCTCCCGGTCCAGGGGATCCGCCCCGAGCAGCTCCAGAACACCTTCGAAGACTCCCGCGGCGGCGGGCGGGTGCACGAAGCGATCGACATCATGGCCCCCCGCAACACGCCGGTGATGGCGGTCGAGGACGGCAAGATCGCCAAGCTGTTCACCAGCAAGCAGGGGGGGCTCACCATCTACCAGTTCGACCCCAGCGAGACCTACGCCTACTACTACGCCCACCTGGAGCGCTACGCCGACGGCATCAAGGAAGGGATGATGCTTCGCCGCGGCCAGGTACTGGGCTACGTGGGCACCTCGGGCAACGCCAATCCCGAGGGACCCCACCTGCACTTCGCCATCTTCCGCCTGACGCCGGAGAAGCGCTGGTGGGACGGCGCCCCGGTCAATCCCTTCCCGGTTCTCGGAGGGCGCAGCTCCGACCGCGTGGAGCCGACCCGCTGACCTGTTAAACTTCCCGGAGGATGGGAAAAACCCTCCTCGCTCTTCTCGCCACGGCCAGCCTCGGCCTCCTCCCCGACGTCCCCTCGCGCCCGGTCGGGCCGGAGCTCGATCCCATCATGGCGCGGCCGGGCAAGACCGTCGGGCGCCTGGACGGCCTCCTCCGCCTGCCGCCCCTGGTCTCCCCCGGCGAGACGATCGAGATCATCCCCCTGAACCTGGCTAAAACGCCGCCGGGCGGCCGCTGGCAGATCGCCGGCGTCGAGGCCCAGCCCGCCGAGGGGCCGGAGCCGCGGCTCCGGGTGCAGCTCCCGGCGAACCTGGATTCCATGGGGCCGCTGCCGGTGGTCTACCTCGATCCCAAGGGCAAGCGGCTGGTGGAGGCCTCGGGGTTGGAGCAGTCGCGGATCGTGCCGGCTGCAAAGGCCCCCTCCGCTCCCCGCCTCTCCCGCTGCGGCTCGCGGTGGGTTCAGGACGGCGTGGCCTGCGCCTGCGGCTGGTTCCCCGACGAAGCGGCCCGCCAGGGGGTCCTGATCGACGGCCGGCCGGCCGGCCCGTTCGTGGCGGTGTCCCGGCGCTCGGTCTGCGCGCGGGTCGGCCTGGGCCCGCACCGGCTGTCGGGCTCCGTCGCCGCCGGCTTCGACCCGGCGCGCGACGAAGGGCGGATCGACGCGGTGCAGATCCGGCGCTTCCCCCCGTTCCTGAGCCTCCGCCCTCTCCAGTCCGCCCCCATCAAGTGGATGGTCCTGGGCACCAAGGAGCCCGTCCGGCTGCGCCTGCGCAACACGGCCCCGGACCTGGCGACGCTCGAAGGGGGCACGGTGCAGACGGTCGCCACCTCGGGCGGGCTGCACAATTCGGCAAGCCGCGACGTGCGCTGGCTGGCGGGGAGCGGCCCCTTCCGGATCGAGGCCGCGGTCGAGGACAGCGCGTCCCCCTTCCTGGGCGAGGAGTACCTGACCCTGCTCGGGGAGCTGTTCCAGCGCGAGGTGCGGCGGATCGCGGCCGGTCTCGACGTCGGGATGAAGACCCTGCCCGAGGAGCGGAACCTCTACTCCAAGCCGGAGGTCCTGGCGCTGCTCGCCGCCACCCGGGAGGAAGTCCCGCGGGGCCTCCCCTACCCGGAGCTGACCGCCTTCCGCGACGCCGCGGCCGACCTCCTGGAAGAGACCGCGGCCCGTGTCGAGCTCCTGCCTGCGGCCGAAGTCAGGAAGGTCCAGCCGCTGCTCCGCCATGTCCAGGACTTCCTCGCCGCCAGCGGCGAGTCGCCACAGCGCAGCCTCTGCATCCTCAGCTCGCCCGAGGACGGGGCCATCGTCAGGATCTACCCCCGGAGCCTGCCCTCCGTGCCGGTCGAGACCTCGACGGCGGACATCGTCTCGCACCTCTTCCCGGGCAAATACCGCTACGAGATCTCGAAGGAGAGCTTCAAGGACGTGGAGTCCGAGATCGACCTGACCGGCAATGTCGCCGATATCCGGCTGGTCCTGGATTGCCGTCTCGTTCCCAGCGGCAACCGCAACCGCCCATCCCCCTGCCGCCTGGCCTCGGCGTCCGAGCGCGACGCCGCGCGCTGCAGATGGGATTGAAGAGATCCGATGTCGCCAAAAACCTTTTTAGACGACATCTCGATCTTTTTCGCGACAATAAAACTTACTGCGCGACATAGAAACATTCAGTGTCGCACAAAGATATTGTAGGCGACATTCGAGCTTTAAGTGTCGTCTACTTGGATTGTAGACGACATCTAGAGCCTGAATGTCGCCTAAGAATTTGTTTGGCGACATCGAGATCTCAAATGTCGCATAAAAAAATACTATGTCGCCTATCAGCCTTCCGTCTTGACCCAGCAGCGCAGAACCTCTGCCACGCTCCAGGCCTGGGCCACGCAGCCACGGGGGGTGTACGGCTCCTCGGCGTCGAAGATCTCGCTGATCGATCCGAGACAGGCCTCTCCCAGGTGAGGCAGGAATCCTTGGAGCGCTGCGCGCGCGCCTTGCCGGTCCTCGGGATGGACCCGCAGCCAGGCATCCACGAAAGGACCGATCAGCCAGCCCCAGACGGTCCCCTGGTGATAGGCCGCGTCGCGGGAGCGGAGATCGCCGTCGTAGATCGGTGTGTAATCCGGATGGCCGGGTGCCAGCGAGCGCAGCCCCACCGGCGTGAGCAGGCGCTCGCGAACGACGCGCATCACCGGCTCCCAA
This sequence comes from Thermoanaerobaculia bacterium, assembly GCA_035536935.1. GTDB lineage: Bacteria > Acidobacteriota > Thermoanaerobaculia > Multivoradales > UBA5704 > DATMER01. The sequence continues at coordinate 26,640 of DATLNC010000044.1, read as the reverse complement.
TGCTCCGGAGCCAGGACCGGATGAGGCAGAGAGATGGCGAAGACCTGGTTCGGCCGGCAGGCGGAGTCGTCCAACCCCTCCCCATCGACCACGTCATATAGGTAGCCTCCGGCCTCGTACCAGAACCGGCGGTTGAACGACTCCCGGGCGCGCTCGGCGTGCTCGGCGATCTTCTGCGCCGTGTCGGGGCTCCGCTCCCGCAGCCATCCCTCCAGGAGCATGAGGGCGTTGTACCAGAGGGCGTTGATCTCCACCGCCTTGCCCCGGCGCGGCGTCACCACCCAGCCGTCCACCTTGGCGTCCATCCAGGTGAGCTGATACCCCTCCGCCCCTTGCTTCAGCAGCCCGTCCTCGGGATCGACCCCGATGCCGAAGCGGGTCCCCTGGAGATGATGGTCGACGATATCGAGCAGGGTCGGCAGCAGGAGGTCGAGGGTGACCCGGTCGCCCGTGACCTCGATATAGCGATGGAGGGCATGGAAGAACCAGAGAGTGGCGTCGGCCGTGTGGTAGAGGCCCTCGCGGTCGCCCTCGGGGAACAGGTTCGGGATGAGCCCGTCCCGAACGTGGCGGGCGAAGGTGCGCAGGATGTAGCCGGCCTCCAAGTGGCGTCCGGTGGTGAGGGTCAGCCCTTCGAGGCTGATCATGGTGTCCCGGCCCCAGTCGGTGAACCAGTGATAGCCGGCGATGATGCTGCGCGCCTCGTCGCCGGCGGCGCGCGCCCGCGCCGCGTCCTCGGCCCGGCCGGGGGTCACCACGAACGAATCGGCGGCGAGGGCCAGAGCTGCCTCTTCGTCGCCGGCCATCCCGGCCAGCCGCTCGCGGCGCTCCAACTCGGCTGCCAGAGCCTCCCGAGGGGAAAGTGCGCGCATCGTCTCCCAGCTCTCCACCGAGGCGATCAACGCCACTTCAGCCTCGTCCGCCGCCAGATCGGCGCCGAAGAATCCGGGCGACCAGAGATCGCCGCTCCAGTCGTACCCGCGGCGCTTTTCGACCTCGTAGGACACCTCTGTGATCCTGCGGCCCGCCAGCGTGAAGGTCGGATTGGCGCCCTGGATCGCCATACGCAGGGACGGCAGGCGGGGATCGGAGCCGCAGATCTCATAGCGGTCCCCTACGTGAGTGAAGACGAAAGGCTCGGCCAGAGGCTTCGAGACCGGCTCGTCATGCCCGCGGAAGTGGAGCGTCGGGTGCATCTCCAGGCGGACGATCCCCGTCCCCTCGGCCAGGCGGTAGAGGACGTAGGCGGTGTTCTGAAGGTGTCCGAGGAAGACCCGCTTCTCCAGGACGTAGCCGTGGGCCGCGTAGCGCCAGACCGGGAGCCCGGACTCCAGCCGGAGCTCCCCCAGGTGTCCGGACTCGCCGCCCAGAGGGACGATGGTGCCGTCCGGCAGGCGGAGGACCTCCGTAAGCTGGCCGAGCATCAGCGTCCGTCCGAGGGGCGCCGGCAGGGCCGCGATCAGGGTGCCGTGATAGCGGCGCGTGGCCACGCCCGAGAACGTGCCGGCGGCGTAGCCTCCCAGCCCGTTGGTCACCAGCCACTCGCGGGTCAGCCGGGCCGCGGGCAGCGGCTCGGGTCCGCTGTCCTCCTCCATCTCGACTTCCCGCCGCTCTAGCGCAACCGTCATGCGACCTCGACCTTGTTTCGCTTGGGAGCCCAGACCCGGAGGTGAACCCCTTCGGGCGTCACCTCGGCGCCGACGGGCAACCGGCGGAACGAAAGATTCGTGCTCGACACGCCGAGGGCACGATGCACACGATGTGCCGTTCGAGGGCTTCCGTTGACCGAGGGACCATGGTAGCCTTTATCCCCTGAACGCTACGGAGAACGCATGGACCCAGAACTGATCGCCTATCTCGACGAACGGTTTCGAGGAATTGACGAGCGGTTTCGAGGAATCGACGAGCGGTTTCGAGGAATCGCTGAAAGCTTCACTCCGCAGTTCCAGGGGCTCCGCGAGGGAACCTCCCAGCAGATCCAGGGGCTCCGGGAGGAGATGTCTCAACGCTTCAACAAGATGGATGAACAACTCCGTCTGACCGATGTGAAGGTCGAGGCCCTGCGGGATGACATCAAGCAGGTGGCCGAAGGCGTGGTCATGGTCAATGAGAAGCTGGATGCTTCCAAGCCGGAGGTTGCGCTGGAATTCAGCGACCTCAAGGCGCTGATCCAAAGCAGCTATAAAAACTTGGACAAGCGCGTGAAGGTCCTGGAGCGGCGGGCTCGGATTTCCTAGAGTTGATAGACCCCGGCCGCCCGGAGGACCTCCGGGCCGGTCGGCTTCGAGCCGCCCCGTGCGGGCTCCAGGGTGATCATCACGTCCCGCGTCCCGCCGGGCATGGTTTCCGAGTAGAGCTCCACCTTCTCCCCGGCGCCGGGATCGAAGACACCGCCGCTGAACATTCCCTCTTCGGCAACCCACCACAGCTGGTAGTCGCGGCCCGGCGGGGCAGGCGGAAGCTCGTGGACCGCCAGGTACCAGTGCTGGTTGTCCGCGGCCACGAAGAGGATGCCGCGGCCTTGATTCTGCGGGTCTACCGGCCGTAGCGGCATCACCTTCACCGCGGGGGCCGTCACCAGCGAGAAGTTCACCCGCATCCGCTCCATCGCCGCCTGCATCCCCGCGACCGACTGCTCCGCCTCCCGCCGCTCAGTGGCCAGCTCGGTCTCCAGACGGGCGATGGTCTCCTCCATCCGCGCCTGACGTAGGAAAAGCCAACCACAGAGGCCGCCCAGGGCGAGGAACAGCGCGGCAGCAAGGGCCATCGGCCAGATGCTCCGCCGCCGCGCCGACATGGCCATGCCGCGAGCGGCTGGCATCTCGCGCGAAGCCATAGGAACAGGGACCGGGGCAGGCGGGGCCGGTGCGAGGACGACCGGCGGAGTGGGCCGGGGCTCCATCTCCTGGGTCTCGTCTCCGGGCAGGGTCTCGTCGCCGCGAATCATGGACAGAAGCCGCGATTTGACCTCCGGCCGGGGAGCCGCCGGCTCCAGCTCGTAGGGGACCAGCCCCAGCACCTCCGTGTAGAGGCGCGCCAGCGTCTCGTCAGCCTCCGTAGTCTCGCCCGCGCCCGTCTCGGGCTCCTCCAGCGAGGCCAGGATGGTGCGGTCTTCGGGGGACAGATCCACGTTCACAAAAGCTCCCGGATGTCGGAGCGCAGGGCGCCCCGCAGCTTTTTCATGGCGAGCAGCGTCCGCGTCTTGACCGTGCCCAGCGGCAGACCCGCCCGGTCGGCGATCTCGCTCTGGGAGAGGCCCTCGTAGAAGGCCATCTCCAGAACCTGCTTCTGCTCGGGAGGCAGCTTGTCCAGCTCGGACTTCACCCGCTGGCGCCTCTCTCGGAAGAATACGGATTCCACCCCCTCGGGGGATGCATGCCCGACCAGATCTTCCTGATGGGCGGCCTCGTGCACCCGCTCCACGACCTTGCGGTTGCGCAGGCGGTCGATGGCCCGGCTGCGGGTGATCAGCACCAGCCAGGTGGAGACCGACGAGCGCCCCGGGTCGTAGCGGGCGGCGTTGTTCCAAACGTGGAGGAAGACTTCCTGCAGGATCTCTTCGGCGTCAGAGGAACCGTTCAGAATGCGCCGGGCGAGCGCCAGGAGGGTGGGCGCGTGCCGGTCATAGAGATCCTCGAGCGCCTGCGGACGCCGCTCCAGGACCTGCCGCAGGAGCATGGCATCGGTCGGCCCCGAAGGGACTGTCTGCGAAGGGAACGGACCGGATTCCGGCATCTTGTCGTGGGTAAACGGCTCAAGAGACGAGCCTTAGGATAGCATGACGGCCATGGACCACCCCACCGCCAGCAGCGGACCGACGCAGCCCGCCATCCGGGTCATCATGATGCCGAAGGATACGAACGCCCTGGGCACGATCTTCGGCGGCATCATCCTCTCCCATATCGACCTTGCGGGCGCGGTGGAGGCCCACCGCCACATCACCGGCCGCCTGGTCACCGTGTCCATGCGCGAGGTGGTCTTCCACGCTCCGGTCTTCGTCGGCGACCTGGTCAGCTTCTATACCGAGACGGTGCGCCTGGGCAGGACTTCGATCACCGTCAAGGTGGTCGTGGAGGCCGAGCGCCGAACTCGCGGCGCGGGACGGGTCAAGGTCACCGAGGCCGAGGTGGTCTACGTCCACGTCGACCAGAACAATCAGCCGGTCCCGCTGGACGCCGAAGGCTCGAACCGCTCGTAACAGCCCCGGCAGCGCGCCTCGTAGGACTCCGTATCTCCCACTTGGAGCTGCTCGCTGCCGCCCGCCGTGCGCTGGCTGTAGCACGCGGGCTCGCCGCAACGCATGCAGACGGCGTGCATCTTGTCCACGTACTCGGCCAGGGCGAGGAGCTGCGGCATCGGCCCGAACGGCCGGCGGAGATAGTCGAGGTCCAGGCCGGCCACGATCACCCGCAGCCCCCGGTCGGCCAGCTCGCTCACCAGCCCCACCAGCTCGAGGTCGAAGAACTGCGCCTCGTCGATGCCGACGACCTCGACGGCAGGATCGAGCCGCTGACGCAGCTCGCAACTGCACGTGACGCTCACCGCCTCCAGCTCGCGGTTGTCGCGGGTGACCAGCAGGCAGGGATCGTGGCGGTTGTCGGAGCCCGGCTTGAAGACCTGCACCTTCTGGCGGGCGATGGCCGCCCGGCGCAGGCGCCGGACCAGCTCCTCGCTCTTGCCAGAGAACATGCCGCCGGCGATGACCTCGACGTGGCCCCGTGGCCCCAATACCCTCTCTGTTGGGCTGTCCTTGATGTTCACCGGAGTCAATCTACCCCAGGTGCGTCTCTGGTACAATCTGTTTCTTATGTCCAAGAAGCGCCGCAGCAAAAGGATTTTCTCTTATGATGAAGCTCTGTCTACATTCCCGGTCGTACGCGACCTGACCACGGCGGCCGTGCGCCGGATCGAGTCTCTGACTACGACCGTGGGAAGCCGGGAAGAGATGGACGACCGCCGGGAGGAGATCGAGGACGAGTACCAGAAGATCATCAGCTTCTGGGCGAAGCAGGTGAGCTCCATCGGCTGCGAAGTCAAAGGTCTCTGGCTGGTCGACTGGGACAGCGGCGACGGCTATTACTGCTGGCGCTTCCCGGAGCAGGCGATCGGGTTCTTCCACACTTACGAGGAAGGGTTCGCGGAACGGCTCCCGATCAACTGATTCCTTCCTCCGCCACTTTCCGCTTCAGCTCCTCGATCCACAGCTCGGCCTCCCGGCGCCTCTCCGCGCCCAGCGCCCCGGCGCGCGGCGTGCGATAGCGCTCGGCGGATGGGCCCGGATCGAGCTGCGCGAGCGCGCGGGCCACGGGGGTCCGCTTCTTGCCCGCCGCCATGAGCCGCTCGGCCGTGGCGACCACGCCGGCCGACTCCAGGAGCAGGGCGTCGTGGACCAGCTCCTCTTCGAGCCCGCGGGGATCCTCCCGCAGCCGTCCGAGCCCGTTGCGCACCCGCCGGGCCAGGTCGTCCGCCAGTCCAAGGCCCTTCAGGAAAAGATCGAGCCGGCCCCTCGGAGCCAGCGAGCCCAGACGGTCGACCACCCCCTGGAGCAGGAGCAAAAGCTCCAGCAGATCTTCGTCGATGTCCATCTCGCCGCGGATGGCGGCGATGCGGGCGCGGAGCCGCTCCACCTGACCGAAGGTCTGGACGCCGTCGAGCCCCGCGTAGAGCGGGCGGACGAACTGCTCGGCCTGGCGGCGGACCCCGGAGTCCAGCAGGCTCACCTGCGGCTCGCCTCGGCGAGGAGCTGCTCCAGACGCTCGACGGTCATTCCCTCCAGGCTCCGCGCCACGGCATCGGCCGTGCGCAGGCGCTCGGGAGAATAGGTATGGGCTACACCCAGCGTGGTCAGCCCCAGGTCCGCCGCGGCCGAGAGGCCGGCCGGACTGTCCTCGATCGCGAGCACCTCGTGGGGATGGAACAGGCGCTCCGGCAAGGGCGGCAGGGAGTTGAGTCCTTCGAGCGCGCGCCGATAGCCCTCGGAGTCGGGCTTGCCTTCGCTCACGTCCTCGGCGGTCACCAAAAGCTTGAAGAGGTCCAGGAGCCGCGCCTGGCGCAAGGCGCCTTCCACCTCCTCGCGCAGGGCACCGCTGACGATGCCGAGCATGCGGCCGGCGGAGGCCAGCTCCCGCACCAGCTCGGCGGCGCCCGGAAAGAACGGGTAGCCGCTCTGGCGCATCCGCTCCTGGTAGTAGCTGGCCTTGCGGGCGATCAGGCGCATCAGGCGGGGGACCGTGGCCGGCTCGCCCGCCTTCTGGAGGACGGCGGCGAAGCACCCCCGGTCGTCGAAACCCAGATAGTCGCGGTAGTAGTCCTCGGCAGTCAGCGAGACTCCCTCCTCGGCGAGCACGCGCTGGAACATCTCCAGGTGGACCGGCTCGTCGTCGACGAGGATGCCGTTGAAATCAAAGAGGATGGCCCGCAGCACGGGGTCATCATATCGCGGGGGATTTGACACCTGGGCTCAACTAGCGTGAAATTCCCTTCTGGCCCTACCTGTTCCCTCAGTGGAGGAGAAGCATCATGGAAAATACGCAGTCCATCCAGCCGGATACTCACACGGCCCCGCAGGCGGATACCCCCGTCACCTTGACACCCAAGGCGGCCGAGATGGTGAAGATCACTCGCGAGCAGGAGGGCATCGACGCCACGCACGGCCTCCGCATCGCGGTGCGGGGCGGCGGGTGCAGCGGCTTCGAATATGCCCTCGACTACGAAAACGAGGCGAGAGAGAACGACTGGATCTACGAGCAGAACGGTCTGACGATCTACGTCGACGCGGTCAGCGCCCGGTATCTGGAGGGCACCACGGTCGACTACGTGATGGGCATGGCCGGCGCCGGGTTCAAGTTCCTCAATCCGCAGGCCAAGGGTTCCTGCGGCTGCGGCTCGTCCTTCACGGTCTAACGAGGGCGGTCCCCCCGCCCTCCACCTCTACCCGGGTGCCCGGCTCGGCCGCGCGGCGGTGGAGGATTCCGAGTCCCATCGAGCCGACGACGGTAGTGGCCCTCCCCGCCTCGCGGCCATCGTGGAGCAGCGCCACGCCCTGCGAGGGCTCGATCCCCTCGAAAACCAGCTTCCGCAGCACGTTCTGCACGCCCCCGCGATAGTGAATGCGGGCCACGACCTCCTGTCCCAGGTAGCAGCCCTTCGTGTAGCTGACCGCTTCCTCGATACCGGTCTCCTGGGGGAAGTTGTCGGGGCCGAAGTCCCGTCCGAAACGCGGAATGCCCGCCTCGACGCGCAACGCCTCCAGCGCTTCGAAACCCACCGTTCGCGCCCCTTCATCCATCAGCCTCTCGACTAAGGGTGCCGCCACCGAGGCCGAGACCCATAGTGTCCAGGCGGACGTTCCCATGAGCCCTCGGCGCTGAAGCTCCACCTCGGTGCCATGGACTGAAATCCGGCCGTGGCTCCAGGGCTCCCCAAGCGAGGAGAGATCGGCTCCCAGGATCGCCTCGGCGCGAGGGCCCAGGACGGTGATCGGCAGCATGTCGTCCAGGCTCCGGATCTCCACCCGGTCGGCGAGAAGGTACTTCTTCAGGTGCGTGGCGATCGGCTCTTCCTGGCCCGGACCGACCTCGACCCACAGGCGATCCTCGTGGGCAAGGACCACGGCGTCCGAGAGGATGCGCCCCAGGGGATTGGTGAAAAAGCCGTAGGCTCCGGCGCCCGAGGTCAGCCCCTTCACGTCACAAGTCAGATAGTTGTGGAGGAAGCGGAGACGGTCCTTGCCCAGCAGCTCCAGGCGTCCGCGCCAGGAGAAGTCGGCGATGCCGGCGCCCTCCCGTAGCGCCCGGTGCTCCTCCTCGACCGGCCCATAGCGGAGGGGAACCGGGAAGCCGTCCGGCTCGCCGATCTCGAGTCCGTCGAGAGGCAATGGTTTAGTGGCCATGGGGGTGAGTCTACAATGCGATCATGAGCACGACCGTCCCCTTCACGCTCGGATCTCTCCATGGGATGATTGACCTGCCGGACGAACCGGGTGAGCGGCCGACAGTAGTCGTCTGCCATGGGTTCAAGGGCTTCATGGATTGGGGCTTCTTCCCCTATCTCGCGGCCCTGCTGGCCGACCGGGGCTTCGTCGTGGTCCGCGTCAATCTCTCCGGCACGGGCATGCTCCCTGGGGACGACCTCGTGACCGCCCCGGACGCCTTCCAGGCCAACACCCACGGCCGGGAGCTCGCCGATCTCCTAACCGTGCTGGAGGCGACCGGCGAGACGCTCGCACCCGGCCGGGTGGACCGCACCCGTCTGGGGCTCTTCGGCCACAGCCGTGGGGGCGGCAACGCCGTTCTTGCCGCTGCCCGCGAACCGGTGCGTGCCCTGGTCACCTGGGCGTCCGTGGCCAGCTTCGACCGCTACACTCCCGAGCAAAAGGATGCCTGGCGCCGCGACGGCCACTTCCCGGTGGTCAACGCCCGTACGGGCCAGCAGCTCGCCCTGGGGCTCGGTCTATTGGAGGAGCTGGAGACCCGCGGCGACAAGCTCGACATCCTCACCGCCGCCCGCGCGGTCCGCGCCCCATGGCTGATCGTCCATGGCGAGGACGATGAGAGCGTCCCGGCAACCGAGGGGGACCGACTGGCCGAAGCCTCTTCGGGAGAGCTGCTCAGAATCCCCAGCGCCAATCACACTTTCGGCGCCCGGCACCCGTTCGTCGGACCCACTCCCCAGCTCATCCAAGCCCTGAACGCCACGCAGCGCTGGTTCCGCCGGCACCTGGTGGGATAGCATCCCCCCAGCCAGGAGGCCACATGGACCCACATTTCGATGGTGTGATCTTCAAGACCCACGCGGGCGAGGTGCGCCGCCGGATACGCGCGCCCTTCCCCCCTTACCGGATCGTCGACGTGCGCACGCGGGAGGAGTACGACCGCGGCCACATCCCGGGCGCCCTTTCCGCTCCGCCGGAGGGGATCACGATGCTGCCGGATGGGACGGACGACCGGACCGAGTTCATCGTCGTCGGGCAGGAGCCGGAGGATCCGGCCATGCGCGCGGCGAGCCTCGCGTTGCGCTTTCTCGGAGTCCGCCGGGTGGTGGAGCTGACCGGCGGCATGGTGGAGTGGGAGAGGGCCGGCGGGCCGGTCGGGGCTTAGCTCACCAATCCGCGATCTCGGTCAGATCCGCCACGACCCGATCCGCCCCACCTTCCCGCAGGGTCTCGGCGGTCGTCCGGCCGGTCGCGACCGCGAGCACCGGGATGCCGTGAGCCTGGGCGCAGGTCACGTCGTGGATCGTGTCTCCCACGATCAATGCCTCCTCGGGACGGAAGCGCCGGCCCGTGATCCGCTCCGCCCGCTCCAGGGCCACGGGCGGCAGGTCCGATCGTTCCACCCCATCGCAGCCGAACGCCCCGAATTCGAAGTACCGGTTCAGGTCGAAACGGGAAAGCTTGGTCCGGGCCCCCGGCTCCCAGTTGCCCGTCACCAGCCCCAGGACGACGTCTTTCCGCCGGGCGAGCAATTCCAGGGTCTCGGAGACCCCGGGAAGCAGCCGCATGCGTTGCCCGTCGAGCTCCCGCTCCAGCCTCTCGGCATATTTCGTCCTCACCTCGGGCAGGCGCGGCAGGATCTCCTCCCTGGATAACCCGGCTTCGATAAGAAGGTCGAGCGCGATGCGCGGATCGGTCCGGCCGCTCAGGTCGTAGCGGTTGATGTTGCCGATCCTGCCGAACACTTCGACGAGGATGTCGGTCAGGATCGGCCGGACCTGGGGTCCGCATTCCAGCAGCGTGCCGTCGATGTCGAACAGGATCAGGCGCATACAGCTCCGCCCTCAATCCCTCCAGCGAGGGGGTTTCTTGGTCTCCAGAAAGGTCGCGATGCCGTGCTTGCAGTCGGCCGTCCCCCGCGCCGCGGCATTGACGCCCGCGGCATGGAGCATGGCCTGATCGAGCGGCCGGCCGAGCACATCCAGCAACAACCGCTTGGTGCGGGCGATCGATTCCGAGCTCGCCGTCTCCAGAATCTCCGCGGCCAGCGCCTCGCCGACCTTCCGCAGGTCCTCCGCGGGGCAGACGCGGTTGACCAGGCCGATCTCCAGCGCCTGGCGCGCCTCCAGGAAGCGGGGGAACAGAAGGAGCTCGCGGATGTCCGAGCCGCGCAGGCGCAGCGGGAGGTAGGTGGCTACCAATGCCGCGACGAAGCCGATCCGCACCTCGCTGTAGAGGAACCGGGCGTCTTCCGCGGAAATCACGAAGTCGTGCGCCGTGGCCAGACCGCAACCGCCGGCCACACAGGAGCCCTGGACCAGGGCGATGGTCAGCGTATCCTGCCGCAGCACCGCTTCGAACAGGTCGCGCATGCGCAGCGAGTCGCGCAGGTTCTCGTCCTCGCTCGCGTCGAGGAGCGAGCGCAGGTGCTCCAGGTCCGCACCGGCCGAGAAGTTCTTCCCCGCGCCGGATAGGATCACAGCACGGATGCCCTCGGAGCGCAGCGGCGAGCGGTAGAGCGAGGTCAGCTCTTCCATCAGGGCCGGGGACAGGGCGTTGGCGCGCCCTGGATCGTTCAGCGTGACCCAGAGCAGGTCGCACTCGCGCCGGACCTCCAGCCTTTCGTACGGACGGTCGTTCACAGAAGCTCCTCCGGGACCTCGATCTCCATCTGGAGAAGCCCCTGGGCGTGGGTCTTGCCCTGGGCATCCGTCTTCAGGCTCTCAGTGCCGCCGCCGCCCAGCGAGTCGTGCAGGATGAAGTTGAGCGCCAGCAGGTTGGGCACTTCGTAGCGGTCGACTCCGCCGCGGCAGACATCGCGGAAGTGCTCCTTGACCCGCTCCTGCGTCGCCTGCTCGCGGATGAGCTCGAAGAGCTGGGGGCTCTTGGCGATCAGGCCGACGTTGCTGGCGTCTCCCTTGTCCCCCGAGCGGGCATTGGCCACCTGGTACAGACGGACCTTCTTCCTCATCGCGCCTCTCTCCTCAGGAAACCCAGGCCGAACCCGGCCAGCCCCGCCGCGCCCAGGAGCCCCGCGGCCACTCCCGCGCTGCGCGGCGAGGTAAGGGCGGGATGATAGATCCCGGGAAGGACCGCGCGGAAGCCGAGGTCCAGCGATTCGTGATGTCTGGATTCAAGCCAGGCGAAGCCGGCGAGCCCCGCGGACAACAACAGAAGGAGCCATCCCGCGAGCAGCGGCCTGCGCAGCCCAGCTTCCATGCCCTGTCGCAGCAGGAGAACCCAGGCGACGGACAACCCCAGGGCCCAGAGCACGAAGGCCGTGCGGTCCGCGAGGGCGCTGTAGCCGAAGCCGAGGAGCAGGACGGGAAGGAGGCCGGCGAGCAGGCCGGCGTACCAGCCCCTCATGCTTCTTCGACCGTGACTTCGACCCGGCCCTCGACCTCCTCGCGGGCGAGGAGCGCGGGCCAGTAGGCCACGATCTCCTGGGCCTTGGGCCGGCCGCCGGCGAAGCCGGTCACACCGGGGGGGCCGGCGGTGATGAGCGGCGCGATCTCCTTGCCGAAGCGGTCCACCTTGCCCGGATCTTCGTCGCGCACGCCCAGCCGGAGCACCACCTCCGGCAGATCATCAGCCACGGCGTCCAGAATGCCCGGCAGGCAGGCGCCGGTGCCGAGCAGCTCTTCGCTGCGGTCCTCCTCGCGAAAGGTGACCCCGGCCCGCTCGAGCCGCTTCCAGACCACATCGGCCGCGAGCCGGGCCTTCTCGACGGCACGCGGGCCGGAGAGGGTGAGCTGGCCGCTCGCCTTGTAGCCGGCGAGGTAGGAGCCCGAGACCTTCAGGAAGGGAGTCCTGGGCTTGCCCTGGATGCCGGATACGCGGACGCGGTCCTTGCCCTCCTGCTCCAGGCGGATGGAGGTGAAGTCGGCGATCACGTCCGGAGTGATGTACTCGCGGGGATTGCCCATTTCGTAGAGGAGCTGCTCGGACACGGTATCGACCGTCACCATGCCGCCGGTCCCCTCGTGCTTGGTCACCGTGAAGGTGCCATCCTCACGCGCCTCGATGACGGGATAGCCGGCGTTCCAGAGGTCGGGGACCTCCCACCAGCGGCTGAAATTGCCGCCGGTGCACTGGGCGCCGCACTCGATGATGTGGCCGGCGATGGTGCCGGCGGCGAGACGGTCCCAGTCGTCCCCGGCCCAGCCGAACTCGTGCATCATGGGCGCCAAGGCCAGCGCGGTGTCGGTGATCCGGCCGCAGAGGACGATGAGCGCGCCATCGCCGAGGGCCTGGCAGACGGGCCGCGCGCCCAGATAGGCGTTGGCGCTCATGACCTGGTCGATCATGGGAGCCAGGGGCTCGCCGGTATCCATGTTCTTGAGAGGATGCCCGCCGTCGATCAACCCGCGCAGGCGGGGAAAGATGTCGTCCCCCTCCACCACCCCGACCCGGAGACCGGAAACGCCGAGCTCGCGCGCCACCTCGAAGATCTTCTCGCGGCAGGCGCGGGGGTTGAGCCCGCCCGCGTTCGCAAGGATGCGGACGTTGCGCTCCTTGATCTCGGGGAGGACTCTGCGGATGAATTCGATGAAGTCCGTGGCATAGCCCAGGCGCGGGTCCTTGCGCTTCTGCCGCATCATGATCGACAGGGTCACCTCGGCGAGGTAATCCATGCCGATATAGTCGATCTTCCCGCCGCGCAGCAGCTCCACGGGGGCATCGACGTTGTCTCCCCAGAAGCCTTGGCCGTTGCCGATCCGGATCGTCTTCATAGGCCGGGCAAGCCTAGCACACGGCTCTGAAGGTCAAGATTTTGCATGCATCTACCGGAGAAAGAGAGGAGGGTTTCAATACATGGCAACGACTACGGAACAAGAGCGGCAGACCCAGGGTTCTGCCGAGGTGAGCCAGGAAGAATTCCTCAAGGGGCTGAACGTGGACCTGGCGCACGAGTACGCGGCCGTCATCAGCTACCGCACCTACGCCAGCCAGGTGCAGGGGCAGTGGCGGATGGAGCTGCGGCAGTTCTTCGAGAGCGAGATCCCCGACGAGCTCGGTCACGCCGCGCTCCTCGCGGACAAGATCGTCGCCCTGGGCGGCACGCCGACGACGCAGCCCGCGCCCGTCAAGCCCGCCCGGGATTCCAAGGAGATGCTCCGCAACTCCCTGGAGGATGAGATCGAGACCATCGGCCGCTACGTGCTCCGCCGCAAGCAGGCCGAGGCCCTCGGCCACTACGGACTGGCCGTCGAGTTCGACGACCTGATCCGCGACGAGAGCACCCACCGCGATGAGATCCAGATGATCCTGAGGAGGTGGGATACGGGTTAGTGACTCCGGACCCGGCCCTTTTCCTCACAGAAGAGGGCCGGGGATTCCCGCTTGCACAGCCCTTCCACCGAGCATAGGCTCTGCTTGGTGGACCCTACACGGCTCAACCTCGAATGGGATCCCGACAAGGCGAAGAAGAACCTCCGTAAGCATGGGGTCACGTTCGGGCAGGGGGCAACCGTTCTGCTTGACCCTCTGGCGATGAATCTCTATGACAAGGAGCACAGTGGGGAGGAAGATCGCTGGGTCACCTTGGGCCGATCCTCCCGAGGAGATATCCTAGTGGTCGTGCATACGTTCGATGAGCAGACCGACGGCAATGTAGCCGTCCGTATCATCTCCACCCGCCCGGCGACGAAGCGCGAAGAGCAGCGCTACGAGGCCAACCTATGAAGCGAGAGTACGACTTCTCCAAGGCAGAGCGTGGGCGGCTTTACCGCCCCGGAGCCAAGCTCAACATGCCGATCTATCTGGACGAGGAGATCCTCGGCTACTTGACCGAGCGCGCCCAAGCCAAGGGCGTAGAGGTCGGAGAGCTGGTCAACGATATTCTCAAGAAAGACATCGCCTTGATCGAGGCACTCAAGTAGCCCATCAGGTCTGCAGCACACCCGTCCTGAACTCCGGAACATGCGGGTTCATCGCCGTGCACGCAAGCGAGCGTGCGATCACTTCCCGGGTTTGTGCCGGATCGATGATACCATCCACCCACAGGCGGGCGGCGGCGTAGCGCGGATTCATGGCCGCGGCGTAGCGCGCCTGGATCTCCCGGAGACGCTCCGTCTTCTCCTCCTCGGACACGTCCGCTCCCCGGTTCTTGAGCTGGATCGAGAGCAGCGTCTTGCTCGCCTGCTCTCCCCCCATCACCGCGATCGATGCCGACGGCCAGGCATAGAGAAAGCGCGGGCCGTACGCCTTGCCGCACATCGCGTAGTTGCCCGCTCCGTAGGAGTTGCCCACGAAGAGGGTGATCTTGGGGACGGTCGAGTTCGCCACCGCGTTCACCATCTTGGCGCCATCCTTGATGATCCCGCCGCGCTCGGCGCGGCTGCCCACCATGAAGCCCGTCACGTCCTGAATGAAAAGGAGCGGGATCTTCTTCTGGTTGCACAGCTCCACGAAACGCGCTCCCTTGGCCGCGGAATCCGAGTAGATGACGCCGCCGATCTGCAGCTCCTTGTCCGCGGCGCCGGTACCGGTCTTGCGCGGGACGATCGAGCGCTGGTTCGCCACGATGCCGACCGCCCAGCCGCCGATCCAGCCGGTGCCGCAGACCAGCGTCTGACCATGGGTGGCCTTGTACTCGTCGAGCTCGCTGCCGTCGACGAGACGGGCCAGCAGCTCGTGCGCGTCGTAGGGCCGCGAGCGGTCGATCGGCATGATGCCGTAGAGGTCCTCAGCCGGGTAGAGCGGCTCCACCGACTCGCGCTGGGCGAACGGGGCGCGCTCCCCCGCCGCGAGCTGGGCGAACTGGCTGCGGATCTTCTCCAGGCAGGAAGCGTCGTCCGGATGCCGATGGTCCACCACGCCGGAGATGTCGCATTGGACCAGGGCGCCGCCCAGCTCCTCACTCTCGATGCGCTCGCCGATGGCAGCCTGCACCAGATGGGGGCCGGCGAGGAAGATCGATCCCGTCCCTTCCACGATGTGGGACTCGTCGCTCATGATCGGCAGGTAGGCGCCGCCCGCCACGCACGAGCCCATGATCGCCGCCATCTGGAAGATCCCCTCGGCGGAGAGGCGGGCGTTGTTGTAGAACGCCCGGCCGAAGTGCTCGCGGTCCGGGAAGATCTCATCCTGGAGCGGCAGGAAGACGCCCGCCGAATCCACCAGGTAGACGATCGGCAGCCGGTTCTCCAGCGCGATCTCCTGCGCCCTCAGGACCTTCTTGGCGGTCAGGGGGAACCAGGCGCCGGCCTTGACCGTCGCGTCGTTCGAGACCACCACCACGTCCCGGCCGTGGATCTTGCCGATGCCGATGACTACGCCGGCCGACGGCGCGGCGCCGTACTCCTCGTAGAAACCGTAAGCCATCCAGAGCCCCAGCTCCAGGAAGGGGGCGCCCGGATCGCAGAGGGCCTCGACCCTCTCGCGCGCCGTCATCTTGCCCTGGGCGCGCTGCTTGTCCTGCGCCTTGAGGCCGCCGCCGAGCTTCAGGACCTCCTCCTCCTCGCGCAGCCGCTCCACTTCCTGCCGCCAGTGCTCCGCCTGACGCTCGAATGCCTCGCTCCGCTTGACCTTGCTCTCCAGGATCGCCACGTTCCCTCCTTCGGCGCGCGGATTATATGAGGATATCGGCCAGTTACCGGCCCGATTCGGGCCTGGATTTTGCTTTGTACCCAGGGTGGACCGTCGTATCTCACGAAAGGAGCCAACCATGGCTAACGACGACATCTTTGAAGGCCGCTGGAAGCAGCTCAAGGGCGATGTCAAGCGCTTCTGGGGCAACCTCACCGACGACGACCTCGACCGTTCCGAGGGCAACCGCGACAAGCTCGTCGGTTCCCTGCAGGAGCGTTACGGATGGGAGAAGGTAAAGGCTGAGTCGGAGTTCGACCGCTTCCTGGAATCGGTCCGGACCCCGTCTGGAGGCCGCACCGACCGCTGACCCCGTCCTCAGGGGGCGGCTCCGGCTGCCCCCTGCTACCATCCCACGCATGAAGATCCGCCTGCTCGCCTTCGCCAGCGCCGGGGATGCCCTGGGCACGACGGAGACCGAGATCGACCTGCCCGAAGGCAGCCGCGTCGCCGATTTGCGCGCCCGGCTCGACCGCGACCACCCCGCTCTCGCTCCCCTCTGGCCCCGCCTGGCCATCGCCGTGGACGGACGCATCTCGGGTCTGGACGAGCCTCTCCAGGACGGAATCGAAGTGGCTCTCCTACCCCCCGTCTCCGGCGGGAGTGGACTGGCGGAGCTGGTGGACGGCCCCATCGACGTCGACCGGGCAGTCAGGAGCGTCGAGGCCCCCGGCTTCGGCGCCGTGGTGGTCTTCCTCGGGACGGTCCGCAACCATCATGCCGGCCGGGCAGTCGAGAAGCTCACCTACAGCGCCTATCGCCGCATGGCCGCCGACACCCTGGCGAAGATCGTCTCCGACCTCGAGGCTCTCGGGACGCGAGTCGCGATCGTTCATCGCCTGGGAGAGGTCCCGGCCGGCGAGTCGAGCGTGGTCATCGCCGTGGGCTCTCCGCATCGCGCCGCGGCCTACGAGGCCAGCCGCACGGCGCTGGAGCGCCTCAAGGCCGAGGTGCCGATCTGGAAGCGGGAGCACTATGCCGAGGGCGAAGCGGTGTGGCGCGAGGAAGAAGCCCTTTACCCCACCTGAGCTTTCTGACCCAGAACCCACAACCGGAACCCCGCATCCAGCATCGGCCACGTCCTCCCCAGCTTCTCGCGCAAGGTCTCGGGCTCCGGCGGCTTCCCCTCGGACACCTCTCTGAGAAACGCACGGAATCCCGGCGCGAGCGCGCCCTGCTCCCCCTGCAGCAGGTAGCGGATGAAGAACGAAGACTGCGCGTAGTTCAGCTCCCCATCCTGGCGCACGAAGTCGTCCCAGTCGAGCGACAGAAGCTGCGGCAGCGGACGGAGCCTGCCGGCCGCCGCGGCGTCGAGCAGATCCTGGAGCGCGGCGCGCGCGCCGTGCATCTCGATCCGCCTCCCGACGCGGACCGTCACGCCGCCCAGCGTGCCGGGCAACAGCCTCCCCGAGCGGTCGATCTGCGATTGCGAGAGATCGTCCGCGATCCCCTCCTCCAGCCAGCTCGGCAGGGCCGGGCCGATCGCCCGGCGGTTGAGCAGGTGGGCCAGCTCGTGCACCAGCGTCGAGGCCACCTCGCTGGCCGGACGCCGGCCGTCGTACAACGACACGATGCCGTGGCCCGTGTGGCCGGACGCCGGCAGCTCGGCCACGCTCGTGGCCTGGGTCAGGAACGAGCGGTAATCGCTCTCGCGGCTGAAGAGCACCACGGCCTCGGCCGGATCTCCGATCGGCGAAACCTGGTAGCGGGACCGGTAGGCCGCGTCCAGCCCGGCGGCCACCCGGTCGAAGAAGCTCAGGCGCGGCGGGTCGCGGAGGTCCGTGTAGACCAGATAGGAACCGACGTTTCCGACCACCTCCGGCGGCATCAGCCGCGCCCTCGCCCAGCCCAGCCGCTGCTCGTCCGGGCCGCGTCCCGTCATCGGCCGCACCGGGTCGGGATCGCTGCCGAAAGGGGGATCAGGTCCGATCCAGTCGCGGCTGGGCACCCAGCCCGTCACATCGCCGTACTGCACCTGCACCCATCCCGGCCGCCGGTCCAGCACCTTGAGGACGGCGATCCGCTCCGGAGTGAGCACCCGGGGAGCTCCCGGCCGCGGCTCGGACAGCAGCGGAATCCCCGGCTTGACCGTGACCCGCTCCACCCCCTCCGGCTCGGTATCTCCCGGAATTTCAACCTGCGCCCCCGGCCGAGCTGTCGGGAGGGGGGAGGGCCGCGGCCGGCGCGGGAATCTCCTCCGCCATCTGCTCCCCCGTCCCCTCCGGCGGAATCGAGAACGGCTCCGGCCCCCTGCGGCGCAGCTCCTGGGCGTACGGTCCGACCCAGCGCCACTGCTCGGCCTTGGCGACCAGTACGGAATCCGGGTGGAAGACCGCCCAGACCACCGTCACGACCATCGCGAGCAGCGCCCAGGTCAGGAGGACCAGGAGCTTGCGCATCTACCCGCCGCCGGCGGCCCGGATGAACGCGGCCAGGTCGCGCTTCAGCTTCTCCCGGTCCCCCTTGCGGATGTACATCATGTGCCCGCACTCGTAATACGCCTTGGTCACCCGCTCCGTGTACCCCGGATCGAAAGCCAGGTGATCGAACGTGTACTCGGTGGCGAAGTACGGCGTCGCCAGGTCGTAGTAGCCGTTCCCCACGAACACCTTCAGGGCCGGATTGCGCGCCATGGCCTCGCGCAGGTCCTCGGCCACGTTCACATAGCCGTTCTCAAACTCGCGGAAGCTCCACGGCTGCGCCCGGTCGGTCAGGATTTCGTAAGGCAGGTCGCTCTTGTAATCCAGCTCCTGCGCCACGTAATCGTTGAGCACCCCCGAGAACGGGCCGAGGATGGCGGCGTAGCTGGGATCGAACTCGGGCTCCTCTCCCTCGGCGCTACGGTCGATCCCCTGGAAGCGGCTGTCGAGCCGGCCGACCGTCTTGCGCTCGGCGCGCAGCAGCTCCTTGGTGAACGGATGGATCACGGGCCGCAGATTCACGCGCTCCACGTACTCCGGCGACAGGCCGGTCAGGCGCGCCACCTTCTGAGCGATATCCCGCCGCCGCTCGGGCGCCAGGTCGTTCCCCTGGGCGAGGGCGAGCGTGTACTCGCCCATGGCGAAGCTCTCGGCCTCGGCGAGCGCCTTGCGCAGGTCCCCCTGCAAGTCCGCGGGCAGCCGCTTGTGGTACCACGCCGTGGCCGTGTAGGTCGGCAGGAAGAGCGAGTACGGCAGGTCGTTGCCCACCTGGAAGCGCGCGGTCTGGAAATTCAGGATGGACGAGATCAGCACCACCCCGTTGAAGTACATCCCGTAGCGCTCCTGGAGATGATGGACCAGGGCGGCGGAGCGCGTGGTGCCGTAGCTCTCGCCCGCCAGGAACTTGGGCGACGACCAGCGCCCGTTGCGCGTGGCATACACATGGATGAGCTGCCCCACGGACTCCACGTCCTCGCGCAGGCCATGGAACTGCCGGGGATCCTCCCCCGGGGCCGGGCGGCTGTAGCCGGTGATGACCGGATCGATGAAAACCACGTCGGTGAGGTCGAGGATCGACTCGCCGTTGTCGGTCAGGCGGTAGGGCGGACCCGGGTCCTTCCCCTCGTCGTCGAGGACCACCCGCCGCGGCCCGAACGCGCCCATGTGGAGCCAGACCGAAGAGGACCCGGGGCCACCGTTGTAGGCGAACGTGATCGGCCGCTTGGCGAGGTCCTGCACCCCCTCGCGGGTGTAGGCCACGAAGAACATGGACGCCTTGGCCTTGCCCTCCTCGTCCCGGAGGACGAGCGTGCCGGCCGAGGCGGTATAGGCGATCGAGGCGCCGCCGATCGTCGCCTTGTGCTTCGTGGTGACGACCCGGTCCTCGAGCGGCTTGGGCGGAGCCGCCGGAGCGGGAGAAGCGGGTGCTTCCTGAGCGGCGGCGGCGATCCCTCCGAGCAGCAAAGCAAAAGATAGAAGAATCTGGCGCAAAGGTCGAACCTCCTTCGGAAAGGCGGCCGGAGCCGCTCCGGTATGCCTATCAGAAGGAGGCTCGGGAGGGGAACCCTGCTAGTACCCTGTCACGCCGGAAAAGATGGGTCATCCCTCTGTAGGGGCACCTCTTGTGGGTGCCCTTCCGGAGGGCGGCCACAAGGGCCGCCCCTGCATGAAACCCTAGCCGTCACTCGGACTGTGACGAGATACTAGTGCACCGCGACGACTTTGACCTTCTTGTCCTCCCGGCCGTGGAGCACGGCCAGCCCCGTCCCGGAGTAGCTCTCCCGCGCTTCGGCGACCAACAGGCGACCGTCGACCTGCTGGAAGGTGAAGGATTGGCTCTCCGTCACGGACAGGGCCCGTCCGAGCCGGAACTCGAAGCCGCGCTCCATGGCGAGCGGGACGCCGTTCTCGTCGAGCCAGACCTTTGCCTCGTCCGCGAAGGGCGCGGGCTCGGTCTCCTCGCCCTGCGCGGGCACCTTCCCGTCCTTCCGGTCCGGCTGGGACGCGGCGGGACGGAGCACCAGGAGCCGGGCCGGCTGCCCCTGCCAGGTCACCTTCTCCTCGCTCAACAGTGTGGCCTCGCTCAGGAAGGTTTCCAGCATCCCGGCCGGGTTGACGAGCTCAAGGGCCTCGATGTCGTCCAGCAGGGGAGCCTCCTTGCCTTTCTGGTCGCTCCATGCCGAGAAGCGGGTCGAACTGCTCAACCATTGCCGCTCGATTTTCTCGACGCCCCGAGGACCGTAGAAGATGATGGCCTTGGCGCGCTTCTTCTGCTTGTTCAGGTGAAGGGGAGCGCTCCCCCTGTGCCGAAACTCGATTTCAACCTCGATGCGGGTCTTCTGATCGTTTCTCATGGTTTCCAACCGGGACTGTAGATCGTTGATCGGTTGAGCCGAAAGATGGTTCGACACCAGAAGGCCCACTGCCAAAGTCCACCCCAGAGCCTGTCTGTCCACAGCCTTTCCTCCTTGCCCGGAACAGCGGGTTTTCGGTCCTTCTGAAAAGGCGGAATTGCAACCGGGATGCCTGGGGTCTCGCCAGGGGGAAACGTGATCGTCAAGTCCTCCGGCCGCGGCGGGAGCGACCTCTCGGGAGGACACAGGGCTATAATCGAGCCATGTTCGCATCCGCCGTTGCTCTTTTCCTGTCCCTGATCTCCGCCGTGACTTTCACGGACTCCCAGACAACCAACGGAATGCGCGTGCTGCTGGCCCCGGACAGGAGCGCTCCCCTGGTGGCTGTCAGCATCACCTACGACTTCGGCTCGCGCAACGAGCGTCCCGGCCAGACGGGTGTCGCCAACCTGCTCCATGCCGCGCTCCTGCGGGACCTGCAGCGACAGTGCAAGGAGAAGCTGCTCATCCCGGATGCGGAGATGGACGAAGCCTGCCGCGGCTCCAACAACCAGGAGCGCACCAGCTATACCCTTTCCATCCCCGCCGATCGCTTGGAGCCCGCCCTGGCGCTGCTCGCCGGCCAGATGCGCGCCGACATCGCGGGCCTGGACAGCCTGCGAGCCGAAATCCTGAAACAGCGCCAATCGAACAACGACCCTTATGCCAAGGCAGCCGAGACGCTGCTCGACCTGAGCTTCACGGGCTTCTCCTACAAACATGGCGTGGAGGGCTCGGAGGCCGACCTGAAGACCCTCACCGCCGCCGACGCTCAGCGTGTCTTCCGGACGTACTTCGCTCCAAACAACGCCGCCCTGGCCCTGGCGGGTAATTTCGATCCGGCGAAGGCGAAGCGCGCGGTCGAAAAACATTTCGGTACGCTTCCGCGCCGCGGTCCCTTCCCTCGGATCGACGCGGCGGAGCCGGCCGCGTCCGGGGAGCGGCGCACGGTCCTCGAAGACGCCCGCGCGCCACACGTGCAGTACCTGTCGGCCTACAAGACCGTGCCGAGCAACCATCCCGACTGGTACGCGCTCAACCTGCTCGCCGACATCCTGGGACAGGGACCGAAGTCGCGGCTGCACCGGGCGCTGGTAGAAACCAAGCTGGTGGCCGGCCTTGGGGAAGGAATGTCAGAGTCGCGCGGACCGAGCCTCTTCAGGATCCAGCTCAACCTGCCGCCCGGCGGGTCGGTCGAGCGGGCCGAGCAGGTCCTCGACGAGGAGATCGCGCGCATTCAGCGCGACGGCGTGACCGAGGCCGAGCTGGCCCTGGCCAGAAGCCAGGAGAGCGATTACTGGAAACAGGTCCTCGCCACTCCCCGGGGCAAGGCGGAGACGTTGACGCGTTTCGCCATCTACTACCGCGACCCGGAGCTCATCAACGGCGAATTGAAAAAGATTTTGCGGATGACTGCCGCGGATGTCCAGCGCGTCGCCCGCAAGTACATGAACCGGGACAACCGGGCCGTCGTCGTCACACTCAACCGGAGGTGATTCATGGTCAGAGGTCTCGTTGCACTCTGCATGCTCTGCGCTCTGGCACCCTCTGCGTCGGCGCTGGACGCGCGAAAGTGCGGCAAGTCGGAATCCCGCTGCGAGGTGCTGGCGCAGAACCTCGAAAACGCGCGCTCCATCTCCCGCGTCCAGCCGGACGGCACCTTCTTCGTCGGCACGGCCGGCAACGCCCAGACGGACCTGATGGGCGAATTGATCTCCGACCGGGACACCGACACCTCGGCCATCTACCGCTACACCGAAGCCCGCGGGCTCCAGCCCTGGATCGGCGGAAAACCTTCCCAGTTCATGATGGCTTTCGACGTCAGCTCGCGCGGCTACGTGCCCTATCAGGCGGGGATCAACGGCGTCGAGATCCTGGGCAGCGATCTCTATTACACGATCCTTTACAACCGCGGCCCGGCGAACTACGAGAAGCGCTCACGTTCCGACACCGCCGACACGGGCATCTCCTTCGGCGAGGTCCGCAAGATCGTGGGCGGAGCGGCTGACCGTTCGGGGCGGGACGTGCTGCTGGCGGACCTCGGCCAGGCCGAGCTCGATCTCGAGAATCCCGACGGCGTCCACTACCCGGTCGCGGACGGATTCGGTCATCACGCGGGCGACCCCGTCTACGCCATGAACCCCTACGGGCTGCTGCCCCGCGGCAGCTCGGTCTGGGTCGCCGATGCCGCGGGCAACGACCTCTTCCGGATCGATCAGGAAAACGGCTCGCTCCATCTGGCCACCGTCTTCCCCAACCGGCTCCAGACGCTGGAGGCGGTGCCCGTCAAAGTCTTCCAGGGACCCGGCGACCGGCTCTACGTGACCCTGTTCTTCTGCAGCAACGCGGCGAGCCAGGATGCCCAGGGCGGAGTCGCCGAAGTGCGGCCCGACGGCAGCTTCCGCATGGTTTCATTCAACCGCCTGCCGATCTCCGGCGCCATCGGGCCCGACGGCTTCCTCTACGTGCTGGAGTACTCCAATATGTATGCGCCTCTCACCGGCCGTTTGCTGCGCACCACACCGAAGGAATACAACGATTTCAACGGCCGTCCGGCGAGCGACGGCGAGGTGCTGATCGAAAACCTCGACTATCCCGTGGACATGGCTTTCGACAGCCAGGGGCGCCTGGTCATCGTGGAGTCCGGTACGCTGGACAGCTTCCTGGCCGACGGGCGGGTGATCCGCGTCACCCTTCCCTGACGCCCTCCGGTGCCTGCGCCAGATTTTTCAGTTCGGCGAGCTGCTGGATGGCCGCGCGGACCGCCTGCTGCATGATCTCGATCGCCCGGTTTGCGGAGGGCTCCGCGTCGGGGTCCTCGAGGATCAGAGCGGCGGCCTGGCCGGTGACCGCCGCCGCGAGCGCCTGCAGGCTCTGGAGATGGGCGGCCGCGTTCTGAACGGCGAGGCCCATGGCTTGCGCGACGAGCGGCTGGACCAGCGCGTTCGCATTCTGGTCGGGAGCGCTCATCACCATCTCGCGCACCTTCTCGACGGCCTCGACGATCTGTGGATTGAGATTCATTGTGCGTCTCCCTCCGGGGCGAGCAGGTCGAGGGCCGAGGCGACGGCATCCGGCAGCGAATCGGCCGGGGCGGACAGCACGGATCGGACCGCCTGGGCCGTGACGGCCGCATTGGTCGAGTACCACCGCTGCTGGCTGGCGACGGCTTCGTACATGGCCAGGGTTACGGAATGTGCGAGCTTCAAATAGGCCTCTTCCATGGGCTCAGGGCTCCCGGCTCTCTTCGTGCTCGTCGTGGTCATGGTCATCGAAGTCGCCGAGCTCGAACTCGGTCGGGACGCTGTAGATGAGATTGACGCCCTGAGCGGTCGCGGCCTGGGCGATGGTGTTCATCTGCTGCTGGGCGCTGACCGCGTTCTGCATGCTCAGGCCGACCGACTGGGCCATCACCTGATAGACCGTTCCCATGGCCATGGCCGGAGCCTCGCCCAGCACCTTGACGTTGGACTGAGTGACGGCATCGGTGATCTGGCTGTTGACGCTGGTGGGACCTGACTGGGTGACGGCGTCGGTGATCTGAGAATTGACCGTCGTGGGGTCTGCCATGTTCATCCTCCTGGAATAAGCCGCGGGGCGGCTCCGGGTCATGGGAAATTCTGGAGACGATGAGCGGGAAGTATACCGCCGCAAGTCCTAAAAGTCCTCGCTCTGCCCAACTGTAGCAATTACGCCAGCCATTTCTGCGTCCGTCTCAGACGCGTGCATCTCGTGGGCAATTATCAGAGGACTTAGTGAAACCCCAAATTGTACCTGGCTCCACTCGGACAAAACCGAGAACGCTTGCTTGCCTGAAATAGTCCCCAGCCTTCCTTCTCTTGTCCCCCATCGATCATTAACGACCTTCCGTGCCTCGCGGTTTGCGCCGCCTGCGCCGAGAGCTCGGTTCTCTGCCAGGATCTCAGCTGACACCGCATCGAAGACTTCGTCCTTCAACTGCTCGCATATACTATCTAGCTGAGATTCCACTTCCTCGATGGAAGACTCCTGCATGCGTGCTGGCTTTCGATGCTTTATAACCCGCACGATTGGGGCGGCCAGCAAAAAGTAATTCTCGACCTCCTTTTTCGCCCAGATATGTAAGCGAACAGAGTGACGCGCAGCCTCACCTTTGCGTCTCGTTATCGCAGCTTCGGAATGGTAGTCAGAGTCGAGTATGCATTACACCGCGATTGTCTCACCTCCAGAATTCTTGAGCAGCATTGAGGATCCGATTGCGTAGGGCCAACCACCCCAGCCACCGACAGGAAGGTGGGGCATTGACTCTAACGCATCACTCTCGGGGAAGAGCTTACGGTGAATAATGGACAGCAGCTTTATGTCTTTCCCTTCAAGCAAAAGACATTTGCGAGCATTCCAAAGCTTTGCCAGTTGCACATTGTGTACGCTGCCGACATGGTCAATTAGTCGCTGTACAGTTGGAGTACCTGACGCGAAACGCGATGTGGCCCTGGATCTATCTACTATCAGGATCTCTTCTGGCTTACCTCTGACATAATCTCGATGGAATGTGTCGCGACAATGACTTGCTGGTGCCTAGTTCTCAAGTACCGAGCTGATTCCTGAAGTGCTTCGACGCAAGACTGGAGGATGCAGCGCGTCGGACATACTCTTCGCTGAGAATGGTCTCAGTGGGCTCAAGAGGACCGATTTGTGGAAGTATCTCTACAGTTGGAAGCTCCAACTTTAGAGCAGCTCCTTTTGTCTTAATGGCACGTCCCTTAGAGTCAAGGATCACTGCATGCACTTGATCCTCGCCGCCTACGTAGATTCGGACTCCGGTCTGGTTTGAAAAAGTCGCCTCAATGATAGCAGGGGGTTCACTATATCGAAAGAAAAGCGTAGGGAAGTTTATTTCCAAGCCCTTTAGCGAGGGCCTGACACCATGATCACGCTTCGGAATGCCTCCCCATGAAGGGCCTTCGCGGTAGCCCAGCGCTCGAAAGCGGGTAGTCACAATGGACAGCAACCTCAAAGCCTCGACGAGAGATGATTTGCCTGCATTATTCCGCCCAACGATCAACGTCATTGGGCGAAGCGTGACTGAGTGATCCTCAAATCCACGAAAATTCTTCAGGCTAAGATTAGTTAGCATTGCCCGAAACCTCTCTTAGGAAACTCAACCGCCTAGGACGTACATCAGATCGGCTCTCGTGTCACATCCTTACCAAATTCGTGTCGGAGTTCCTCCTCGGTCGGCATGTCAGCCCACGCTCCCGCCAGAGCTGCCACGGACCTTGGCCATTCGTTCATTGTCCTCTCCCGAATCAAAGCCGCGATCCAGTGGCTCCTGGAGACACCCGCCGCGCTCGCGGCCTCTTTCATGCGGGCCTCGGTCTCAGCATCTAGGCAGACTGTCACCCTTCCCATACCAACACCTCCACGGCACGAGGATATCCGCTCCCCTGACGTGAGAGTCGGAAAACCCCCATAGGGGGCGGGACGGCGGAGTCCTTGGACTCGGAGGCCGCCGTCCCTCTCAGTTGTCAAAGAGCACCAACTCGAGGATCTTCTACGCCGGTTCGCGGACATCTTGCCCTCCTCAGTATGCGTTAGTCTGCCTCACGATAGAGTCTCTGTCTAGTCGCTAGACGCTTTCTTGGTGGCAATGAGTCACTGCATGCGCACGATGCGTGAAAACCAGGCTCACGCGGACGATTCGCCCCGTTCCGGGAGCATCGCGCACCGACGGGGGCGATCCTCCCCTCTTCGCGCGGACGTTCCCGGCCTCGGGGCGGACAGTGCGCACGCAGAGGCGGGCGGCGCGCGGGTCAAGGGGAAAGGGCCATGGAGCCGGGGGATTCTCTCCCCCTCTGGGGCGGACCGTGCGCACGTCCGGGGGAGCGGCGCGGCAACCGGGGGGAACCGTCCCGGCGCAGGAGCGGATCGCCCGCACCTCGGGGGGAGCCGTCCACGGAGCGGGGGGAGTCGCTCCCGTCCCCGGGGGAGCGCTCCCCAGACCGGGGCGGGACGCTCACACGCCGGGGCGGACAGTTCCCCCGGAGCTTGATTGCACCAGGCAAGCCGATGCGCACGAGAGAGCTTGACATCGGCCCTCTACGATCTTACTATGCGCAACTTGTTTGGATTTACGAGGCTCTTCTCGGGGCAGGGCGCCCGATGGCGCCTGCTCTCAGAGCGTGTTCTCTGAAGAAACTCGTGGCTCGCCACGGTGGCTCAGGTAGTCAGGCGGCCTCCTCCAGAGTGACTGTAAAGCCGAGGTCATGGAGGCGCTTGACTAGACGCTGCGCGGCCCGCTTCTTATCTCGCCGATCGAAGTATT
>DATLNC010000043.1:0-8230 GCA_035536935.1 Thermoanaerobaculia bacterium | reverse complement strand
CCCCTCCGGGGGCGAGCTTCTGGAAGCGTCTGTGACGAGGCGCAGCCTGCTGCGCCTCCAGCCCCGGGAGGGGCTGTACTTTTCTAGCCTGGGGTTTCAACCCCAGGCTACTTCAGCCCCGAGATGATCGTCCCCACCCGCTGCCAGCGGGTGCGGATGCCCTGCCAGACCTGGCGGACCTCGGGGCCGGGCTGGACCTGGTTCATGAGCCGGTCCACCTGGACCCCGCGGTCGGCCAGGGCCTTGAAGCGCTTTTCGAGCTGCGGCCGGACGTCCGTGTCCTTGCGGTTGCGCAGACGGGCGAAGAAACCGCCGCCTGCGACCTGGTTGTTGAGCTTCTCCGCAGTTTCGGAGAAGGCCTCGATCAGACCCTCCAGCTCCTCGTCGGCGTCCGTGATATCGGCCCCGCCGTCCTCCTTTGTCTCCAGGAAGGCAAGGTAGGTTTCCAGGAGCTGCGCGCTCTCGGCCTGCAACTCGCCGCCCAGCCGGCGCAGCTCCTCGATCGGAGCCGCCGGGATCTCCTCGGCAATTTTGGGCGATGGGGGCAGCCGGGGCGACGGCTCGGGCTGCGGCGCGGCCGGCGTCTCCACCACAGGGGTGACGGGCTCCTGCACTGCTGGAGTGGGCTCGGGCCTCGGGAAGGGCGTGGGTTCCATGCGAGGCTTCCTCTCCTCGGGAGTCCGCTCCGGCGTCGCGGTCGGGAGAGGCTCCACCGCCGGCTGAGCGGGTGGAGGGGCAACCGCGAGACTCTGCGCCGGAACCGTGGCACCGTTCGCCACGATTTCGGTGACCGGCTCCTCCCCGCTCCAGAGGGCGACTCCGACCCCGGTCAGCACGGCCAGCACGGCGGCGATCCCCACGGCCAGCTTCCAGCCCATCCCGCCGGAGGGGATCGGGCGGTAGGAGCCCGCTTCGGGTTGAGGCTGGGAGAGCGCCGTCGGCAGCGAGGGCCGGGGTGCCGGCCGCGGGGGCGTGACGACGGTCGGCAGCTCCGCGATCTCCGGACGGGTGCCGGTGACCCGGGTCGCCTCGCCGCCCGTGACAGTTCCTCCGCGAGTGGCGAGGAAGCGGCGCATCTCCTCGACGGTCTGGAAGCGGTCGGCCGGCTTCTTGGCCAGGGCGCGGAGCACGGCCCGGTCGAGCCAGCCGGGGATTCCCGTCACCACCGTGCTCGGCGGCGGCGGCATCTCCTCGATCTGGGCCTTGATGATGGCGTAGTCGCTCTTGCCGTCGAACGCCGACCGCCCGGTGATCGTCTGGTAGAGGACGGCGCCGAGGGCGTAGATGTCGACCCGGTGGTCCGCCTCCTCCCCCTGAATCTGCTCCGGGGCCATGTAGCGCAGGGTGCCGACGAGCAGGCCGGTGCGGGTGAGATGGCCGCTCCCGGCCGCGCGGGCAATCCCGAAGTCCATCACCTTCACGTTGCCCGGCTCGCCGATCATCAGGTTGTCGGGCTTGAGATCGCGGTGGATGATCCCGGCCCGGTGCGCGACTTCGATCCCTTCCATGGCGGCGGAGAGGAGCCGCACGGCCTGGTCCCAAGGCAGCGCGCCCTCGCTCTCCAGGACCCGGGAGAGGCTCCGGCCGCGCACGAACTCCATGGCGAGGAAGAGGTCTTCGCCGTCCTGGAAGAAGCTGTAGATCGTGGCGATGGCGGGGTGGCTCACCCGCGCCAGCAGGCGCGCCTCGCTGCGGAAGCGCTCGACGATCTCCGGCTCCCGCGCCAGCTCGGGCCGGATCGCCTTGATCGCCACGTCGCGGTCGAGCATCAGGTCGACCGCGCGATACACGGCCCCCATGCCGCCTTCGCCGACCTTCTCCATGATCCGGTAGCTGTTAGCCAGGATGCGATCGATCATGTAGGGCTCCCAGGAGATCCCCTAGATTCTATACGGGTTGTGCGGGCTCCCTCTCCCCCGACACGGGGGAGAGGGCCGGGGAGAGGGGGAATGGGATCAATCCTACTCCGCCGGCAGCTCCACCGTGAACACCGTCCCCTGGGGCACGTTGTCCTC
Organism: Thermoanaerobaculia bacterium; assembly: GCA_035536935.1. Taxonomy (GTDB): domain Bacteria; phylum Acidobacteriota; class Thermoanaerobaculia; order Multivoradales; family UBA5704; genus DATMER01. Next base: position 6,215 of record DATLNC010000043.1, on the reverse strand, counting down.
CACCCGGATTGAGCCGTGGTGGTCGGTGACGATGCGGTGGACGATTGCCAGCCCCAGTCCGGTGCCCCGGCCCTTGGTGGAGTAGTAGGGGAGGAAGAGCTTCTCCCGCGAGGCCAGCGGAATACCCCGGCCCGTATCCGCTACCCGGATCCGGAGATGACTGTTGTCCCGCATGGCCGAGACCGTCACTTTTCCGGGCGCCTCCGTGGCCTCGACCGCGTTGTCCAGGAGGTTGATCAGCGCCCGCCGCATCTGCTCGGCGTCGAGCATGGCGGGCGAGGTCCCGTTCTCGACCTGCCCTTCGACCTCCACGCCGGGCTTGAGGTCGCGGTAGAGATTCAGCGTGTCCCCCACCAGCCGCGACAGGTCGACCGGAGCGGGCCGCGGGCGGGGCATGCGGGCGTAGCGGGAGAACTCGTCCACCATCCCCTGCAGGGTCACGACCTCGCGGACGATGATCTCCACTCCCTCCTCGATGGCCGTGCCGAGCGTGGGATCCCGCTGCTGGTGCTTGCGCAGCAGGCGCTCGGCCGACAGGCGGATCGGCGTGAGCGGGTTCTTGATCTCGTGCGCGATGCGCCGCGCCGCCTCGTTCCAGGCAGCGAGCCGCTGCGCCTCCACCAGCTCCCGGTTGCTCCGCTCCAGGGCCTCCTTGTTGCTCGCCAGCTCCGCGGTCATCCGGTTGAACGAGTCGACCAGGACCCCCAGCTCGTCGTCCGCCTCCACGTCCACCCGGTGGCCGAGGTCGCCGCCGCTGATCGCCCGCGTCCCCTCGGCCAGCGCCTGGATCGGCACGGTCACCCGGCGCGCCAGGTAGAGCCCGGCCCAGGAGGCGCCGAGGAGAACCAGCAGCGTGACCATGATGAAGAGCAGGATGTGGCTGGCCCGCAGGTCGTCCTTCTGCACCTCGAGCTGCCGGTAGGACTGGAAATCCCGGACGAGCTGGTCCGTCTGTTCCGCCACGACAGGATCGAGCAGAGTCCCGGCCACCACGGTGCGCCCTGCTTGCGACACCGCGGCGAGCACGAGCCGGCCAGGCACTCCGGCGGGCGCGTCCATTCGCACGGCCCGGCCCTGCCGTGCCGCTTCCCGGAGGAAGTCGCGGCCCGGCTCGGGCAGGTCGGGGATGCCCGATTGCGAATCGACCACGGCGTTGACGAGATCCTCCCCCTCGTAGACGGCCAGCAGGTCCAGGTCGAGCTCGGCCAGCAGCTCCTGCAGCCGCCGGGTGAGCCGCGGGCGCTCCTCGGCCTGCTCGAGGTCGATCCCCCTCACCTGCTGCAGGGCCGTGGAGGCGTCGTGCAGGGCCGTGCTCTCGATGCGGTCGTAGAAGGCGTGAGCCACCGCGTTGCCCCGCTCCAGCACCGGCGCCAGCGGGGTGTTGAACCAGCGGTCGAACGATCCCTGGAGCAGCTCCATGGCGATGAAGAACAGGACGAGGACCGGGATCAGCGACAGGCCGACGTAGGTCGCGACCAGCTTGAACTTGAAGTTGGAGCCCAGGATGCGGTGACGGCGCTCGACGAGCAGCTTGATCAGGTTGCGCAGCAGGACGAAGGCGACGACCAGGATCAGGATGACGTTGACGTACCAGAGGACGAAAAGGAGAACCCGGTTCGTCACCAGCGCGGCGGGGAGGTCGCTCCCGCGCTGCGACAGGTAGAAGAGGAGGGTGAAGAGGAGCAGCAGGGCGGCCATGCCGCCCAGGAGGACGCGGTAGTTCCTGAGGAGGCGCTCGATCCGGTCGCGGAAGCTCACGGCGAGGGTTCCCGGCGGGGGCCGTGGTACCGGAACTTGTTGGAGTCCCTCCACTCCGTGTGGATCGCCGCGGGGATGAACGACAGGATGGTGCGCGAGCCGAGCTCGGCCCGCACCTTGATCAGCAGGCGGCCGCCGCGGGGGGTGCCCTCGCCCAGGGTGAAGACGGGAACGCCGTCGATCCGGGTCATGGCTGCTTCCAGGGCCTCGCGGTCGCGCACGGTGCGGCTCTCGATCAGCTCGCCGTCCAGCTTGAGGTGGACGGTGTAGGTGCGGGCCACCGCGTCATGCACGGCCACGGCCTCCAGGGTAGCGCGGTCGAGCCGGTTGTCGTACCACCGCTTGCGGTCCTTGTGCAGCTCGATCTCGTAGAGGATGGAGGTGGGGAGGCCGGAGTCGATGCGCTGCGACAGGCGGCGGTCCAGCCCGCCGGTCAGGGCGAACGTGGCGAGGACGCGGTCGCCGTCCAGGGCGGCCCGCAGGTCGGAGATCTTCGCGTCGGCCCGGGCCTGGGAAGCGAGCAACAGGAGCCCGAGGAAGGCAAGGAGGGCTCTCATCGAGGGAAAAAGGATAGCATTGGAGCATGGCGACCAAGCCCGTCCCCGCGACCAAGCCCAAGGAGCCGGTCAAGCGCCTGCTGGCCTCGAACCGGCGCGCGTTGCACGACTACCATGTCCTGGAGACCGAGGAGGCGGGCATCGCGCTCTCAGGGACCGAGGTCAAGGCGGTGCGCACGGGCAAGGTCCAGCTCAAGGACAGCTTCGTCGAGTTCCGCGACGGCCAGGCCTGGCTCGTGGGGGCCCACATCAGCCCCTACAGCCATGGCAACCGCGAGAACCACCTGCCCGACCGCGACCGCCGGCTGCTCCTCAAGCGCCGGCAGATCGAGCGCTTCTTCGGCCGCACCCTGACCAAGGGCATGACCGTCATCCCCTTGGAGGTCTACCTCAAGGGCAACTGGATCAAGCTGGAATTGGCGCTGGCCCAGGGCAAGAAGCTCTACGACAAGCGGCAGGCGGAGAAGGAGCGGGAGCTCGACCGCGAGGTCGAAGCGGCCGTCAAGGGCGGCCGCTGGTAGGTCATTACATCCAGCATCACATCGTGTCCCCGGCGCGTTTGCGCCAGCCGCCCGTGTCCTGGATCTTCTCGAGCGCCGTCTGACCGCCGTAGCGCGCCACGATCCGGTCGTCGTAGTCGTCGGCGAGGGTCGCCACCGAGGTGATCGCCCGCAGCAGGTCGCGCGGCTCCAGGCTGCTCCCGAACAGGGAGTGGGCGAAGAAGATGTCGTTGCCCACTACCGAGAACGATCCGCAGAGGAGCTGGTGGTTCAGCTCCAGCAGCCCGAGCAGCAGGTCGTCCTCCACCTCCACGTCCTGCACGCAGTAGGACATGATCGTGACCATGGCCTCCTCCGGGCCGTAGGGCTCGACCGAGATCTCCAGGACCGTGGTCCCGTAACGCACGTAGAAATGGTCGTTCTCGGGGTCGTGATAGGGCTCCTCGAAGAGCTCCCCGAGATATTCCTTGACCTTGCGGAAGGTCTCCTCCTGGATCGTATGCTCGAACATTCACGTCACCTCCGCGCCTACTCTAGCCCACCCTGAGGGGCGTTGACACCCTACCCGCTTGGGACTAACGTTCCAGTCTTGTTGAATGTTCGTTCGATTTTCCCCGATAAGGCAACCGCAATTCGAAGAAGCATGGACATAGAGGAGGAGAAAGGGATGCGCAGGCGAGGAGGAATCATCGGGAGGGCCCTGGCGGTCGTGGCGATCACTGCGATCGGCGCGCTGGCCTCGACGGCCCCCATGTACGCGGCCGGATTCAGCATCTTCGAGCAGGGCGCCAAGGCGATGGGCATGGCGGGCGCGTTCACCGCCCAGGCCGACGATCCGTCGCTGCTGTTCCACAACGCCGGCGGTCTGGCCTTCGTCAACGAGAGGCAGGTCTCGACCGGCTTCACCTGGATCACGAGCACCAAGGCCGAGTTCGACGGCGCCAACCCGTTCCCGGGCGAGGGCTACCACGCCGAGCAGGAGGCGCTGTCCGAGTTCCCTCCCCACCTGTACTGGGTCCAGCCCGTCAACGACACCTGGAAGTTCGGCCTGGGGATCAACGCCCCGTTCGGCCTGACCACTTCCTGGGAGGATCCCGACCAGTTCGCCGGCCGCTTCCTCAGCACCAAGGCGGCCCTGCGCGCGATCGACATCAACCCGACGATCGGCTGGCAGATCACCGACAACTTCGGCCTCGGCATCGGCGCCGTCGCACGCTTCAGCGACGTCGAGCTCAACCGCAACATTGGCACGATCAACCCCTTCACCCAGCGCGTGGCCGACATCGGCCGGCTGAACCTGGAGAGCGAGTTCGGCACGGCCTACGGCTTCAACGTGGGCATCCTGCACAAGATCGGCAACAGCTTCTCCTGGGGCTTCTCGTACCGCAGCAAGATCGACATGGACTACGAGGGTGATGCCCGGCTGACCCAGATCTCCACCGGCAACGCGCAGTTCGATGCCGCGCTCCGCGCCCAGCTCCCCTTCGAGCGCGACCTGCCGGTCGAGACCAACATCGAGTTCCCCGACACCGCGAGCCTCGGCCTGGCGTTCGCCCTGACCCAGAACCTGCTCCTGGAGACGGACTTCAACTGGACGGGCTGGAGCACCTTCGGCACGGTTCCCATCGAGTTCGTAGGCGGCGCGACCAACTCCCTGCCCGACGCCGAGATCCCCGAGGAGTGGGACGACGCGCAGAACTACCGCCTCGGCCTGCGCTGGACCGCCAGCCCGACCAGCGAGTGGCGCTTCGGCTACGTCTTCGACGAGAGCCCGCAGCCCGAGGAGTCGGTCTCCCCGCTGCTGCCGGACGCGGACCGCAACGGCATCACGGTCGGCTACGGCCGCACCGGCCCGGGCCTGGGCTACGACGTCGCCCTCATGTACCTCGATTTCGACGAGCGGTCCCGCGCCCGGAGCTTCCCCGGCGAGGGCGCTTTCTTCGGTGACTACAACACGCAGGCGGTCCTGCTGGCCTTCACCCTCAATTGGTGAGACGAGAGGAGATTCATCGTATGTTTCGTCTGAAGACCCTCGCGGGCGTCCTGACGCTCGCCCTGATCCTGCCCCTGGCGCCAATACCGGCCTTCGCGCAGGTGGAGACCGGCAAGGCCGACTTCTCCCGGTATGTGGCGATCGGCGACAGCCTGACCGCCGGCTTCATGAGCGGCGGCCTCGGGCGCACGGCCCAACTCAACAGCTATCCCATCCTGATCGCCCGCCAGGCTACCGGCAGCAGCAACGGCGCCGGCTTCGAGCAGCCGTACGTGAGCGATCCCGGCATCCCCGCGGTCCTGGAGCTCAAGAACCTGGCGCCGCTCACCATCGGCCCCAAGGCGGGCTCGGGCCAGCCGCAGAACCTGACCCTCCAGCGGCCCTACAACAACCTGGCCGTGCCGGGCGCCGATGTCCATGACGTGGTCGCCACGGTCACCGACAACGGCGGCCTGCACGACCTGATCCTGCGCGGGAAGGGCACTCAGCTCCAGCAGGCGATCGCGCTCAACCCGACCTTCGCCACCGTTTGGATCGGCAACAACGACGTCCTCGGCGCGGCCCTCGCGGGCCGGGTCATCGAGGGCGTGACCGTCACGCCGGTCGCCCAGTTCGAGGCCGACTACAAGACGATCATCAACGCCCTCGCCGGCCGCGGCGTCGAGATGGCGATCGCCAACATCCCCGAGGTCACCGGCATCCCCTTCGTGACCACGATCCCCCCGGTGGTGGTCAATCCGGCCAACAACCAGGTGGTGCTCGTCAACGGCCAACTGGTCTTCCTGATCGGCCCCAACGGCCCCCTGACTCCGAACGACCGCGTGCTCCTCACCGCCCGGGCCGAGCTGGCCCAGGGCAAGGGCATCCCGGTCGCGCTCGGCGGCAGCGGCCAGCCGCTCTCCGACTCTTCGGTCTTGAGCGCCGCCGAGATCGCCACGATCACGGCCCGCATCGCGGCCTACAACAACATCATCCGCAGCGAGGCCACCCGGGTCGGCGCGGCGTTCGTGGACGCGAACGCGGTCTTCCGCGAGCTCGCCACCAGGGGCATCAACGTCGGCGGCATCACGTTCACCGAGAACTTCCTGACCGGCGGAATCTTCTCCTACGACGGCGTCCATCCGAACGCCTTCGGCTACGCCTACGTCGCCAACCTGTTCATCGACGCCATCAACGATCAGTACGACGGCGAGATCCCGCTGGTCAACCTCTACCCCTTCATGTTCGGCACCTCCACAGGCACGTCAGCCACGGCGGCGGCCGGAAGCTCGGACGCGGTCACCCTGACCCCCTCCGCGATCCGCAACCTCTTCTGGGCGCTCGACGTGAAGACCAAGAAGGTCAAGAGAAATCGCAAATAGGTTGATCCCATCCCCCCTCTCCCCAGCCCTCTCCCCCGTGCCGGGG
>DATLNC010000042.1:0-53664 GCA_035536935.1 Thermoanaerobaculia bacterium | reverse complement strand
CCGGCCATTCGTCTCTCCGTACCAGTCCTCCGTCCCTTCGTACCGGGCTTCGGTACGCAGGGACGGGACGCTCGTACGTCGGGGAGAGTGGTCGGTACACGCGTACGAGTGGCTGGTACATGCGGGGGAGTGGCTGGTACACGCGGGGGAGTGGCTCGTACGCACGGGGGAGTCGCTCGTACGCACGGGGCAGTCGCTCGTACACGCGGGGGAACCACTCGTACGCCCGGGGGAGGCGGTCCCCCGCGGCTCGGCCTGTTCCATCCGCCCCTCCCCCCTGTCCTACTTGAGTGAAGGCGGCACCGGTATTGCAATCCGGGCGCTGTGACAAGCAGCTGGCAGCTGAATAATGCTGTCCGCGGGATCGACAAACTTCATGGGATGTCCACATGGTTAAAGATTCCGCTCGACGTATCCAATCATCCGACGACAAGCGCGGAGGCCCACGCGCACGAGTGATCTCCCTCGACGACACCGCGAACTTCATGTACGCCGTGCGGCACCTGGAGGCTCCGGCCGTCTCTTCGGTGGCGAAGCGGGCCTTCGATGTGACCCTTGCTGCCATCCTCCTGGTCCTCGCCGCGCCAGTCATCGGGATCGCGATGCTGCTGGTCAGGCTGACCAGCCGGGGGCCCGCGATCTTCGTGCAGCAGCGCATCGGCTTCGAAGGCCAGAAGTTCGCCATGTACAAGCTGCGGACCATGCAGCGGGGGGCGGAGAGGATGCAGGACGAGCTCGCGTCCTGTCTGGAGGACAAAACGTTCCTGAAGATCGAGGGCGACCCTCGGGTCACCCGCATCGGCCGCCGGCTGCGCAAGTGGAGCATCGACGAGCTGCCGCAGCTCTGGAACGTCCTCAAGGGGGATATGAGCCTGGTGGGGCCGCGCCCGCTGCTCCTCTGCGATTTCCGCAAGTTCCCGAAGCGCGAGCAGCTCCGGCGCTTTTCCGTGAAGCCGGGCATCACCGGGCTCTGGCAGGTCAGCGGCCGCAGCTCGCTGCCGGACAGCGAGCGCATGCGCCTGGACCTGGATTACGTGGACCGCTGGAGCCTGGGGCTGGATCTCGCGATCCTCGCCCGCACGCTGCCGGTGGTGATCTCCACCCGTGGCGCTAACTGAGGCGCGGTCCCTGCCAGGGTCACCGCGCCTCCTTATCCATTTCAAGGAGGGACCCGGCACCGTGCCTACGTCCGATCTCTACCGTCGTGCTTTCACGCGGCGCTGGTGGGTCATCCTGCTGGCCGTCGCGCTCGCCGTTGCAGCTGCTGCCTGGGCCACTTCCCGGCAGAGGCCTGTCTACCGCGCCACCACTACCATGGCCGTGATCCCCAACTCCCAGGTCTCCGGGACGGAGGACGTCCTGCGCAGCCTCGACACCCTGGAGCGCCGCACCGTCGTGGCGACCTTCGCCCGCATCCCCTCGGCCGCCGAGACGCGCGTCGACGCGGCAAAGCGCATGAAAGTTCCCGACAAGGACATCCGCAACTACCACATCCGCGCGTCGGTGCTGCCCAACACCAACATCATCAAGGTGGATGTGGAAGGGCCGGACAGCAAGCTGGTGGCGGCGGTGGCCAATGCCGTCGCAGCCACGACCCGCCGGGAGGCGCGGAGCATGTACCGCATCTACACCATGCACACGCTCGAGAGGGCGGCGACGGCGCGGCGACCCATCCACCCGACCCCCGCCCGGAACTACCTGGTCTCCGGCATTCTGGGCCTGTTCCTGGGCGCTGCCGCGGCCCTCCTGCTCGAACGCCTGAGCGGCCCGCGCACCACCTGACCGGCCATGCTGCCGTCCAGCCCATCCCCGCTGTCCAGGAACCCGGCTCCGCTCGCGGCAGGGCTCCTCCTGCTGCTCACAGCCGTCGGGGCCTGCATCCTGGGCTGGGTAGTGGCCGAGCACCCGGAGCTGGGCCACCTGGAGAACCCTTTCACCTGGGCCAACGCGGCCGCCCTGGTGCTCGCCTTCGCGTTCTGCGCGGCGCTCCTGGCGCGGCCCGGGCTCGGGCTGGTGCTGCTCGCGCTCTTCGTCTACCTCAATCTCTCCCAGGTTCTGGTGCGGGAGCACGGCCTGCCCTCGCTCCTCCAGCTCCTCGTGGTGCCGATCGCCCTGGCCGCTTTCCGCGGTAAGGGAGCGCAGCGCTTCCGCGGGCTGCCCCGGCTCCCCCTGTTCCTGCTCCTGGCAGCCTACTCCGTGGTGCTCCTGATCTCGAGCCTGGCGGCCTGGGACCGGGACCTCGCGGACGACCGCATCGCCGAGAGCGTCAAGGCCTGGGTGATCTTCGCGCTGATCGCCGTGCTCGCCGCGACGCCCAGGCGGCTGCGCCAGGGAGCCTGGACGATCGTGGCCGCGGGCGCGCTGCTCGGCGGGCTCGGCGCGTTTCAGGCGCTGACCGGCGATTATGAGCGGCAGTTCTGGGGCTTCGCCCGCATCAAGGACGCCCATATCTGGGGCGACGTGTTCGAGAAGCGGATCGCGGGGCCGCTGGGGGATCCGAACTTCTTCGCCCAGATCCTGATCGTCCTGGTGCCGATCGGTCTGACGCTCGCCGTCGAATCCAAGGGATTGCGCGGCAAGGTGCTGGCCCTCGGGGCCACGGCTTTCATTCTGGGGGGCGCGGTGCTGACCTACTCCCGCGGCGGAGCGCTCGCGCTCGGCTGCGTGCTCCTGCTGTTCATGGCATCGCACAGGGTCCGCCCCCGGCACGTGGGGCTCGGGGTCCTGGTCCTCGCCCTTCTGGTCCTCGTCTCGCCGCCGGAGTTCGTCCGGCGCCTCGGGACGATCGGCGAGATCCTCCCGGGCGGCGAGGAGGTGGTCGATCCGGACAGCTCCTTCGCGGAGCGCAAGCTCTACGCCCTGGCTGCCTGGGCCATGTTCCTCGACTACCCGGTCCTTGGCGTGGGCGCGGGCAATTACACGGTTCATTTCGACCGCTATGCCGACCAGGTGGGCTTTTCCGCGCGGGATTACGAGCAGCCGGGGGAGGTCCACTTTCCGCACAATCTCTACCTGGAGATCGCCGCGGAGACGGGCCTGCTGGGGCTCTCCCTGTTCGCCGGCGTGATCGCCGCCGCGTTCCTCGGGCTGCGGCGGGCGCGGGCCGTCCTGCTCGCCCGCGGAGACACGGCGACGGCCGACTTCGCCCGCGCCTTCGAGATCGCCCTGGTAGGCTACCTGGTCTCCAGCGTGTTCCTCCACGGGCACTTCCTGCGCTACCTCTGGCTGCTGTTCGGATTCGCGGCTGCCCTGCGGCTGATGGCTCGGGAGCTGATAGCCAGGGAGGAGAAGGCGCCATGAGCGGCGCTCCGATGGCGGTCCTGCTGTCGCGCTTCCCGCTGGTCACGGAGACCTTCATCCTGCGCGAGGTGATCGAGCTGGAGCGCCAGGGCCGGCCGGTGCGTCTGGTACCGATCCTCCACGAGCGGCCGGAGGTGGTCCATCGCGAGGCGCTCCCCTGGATGGGCCGGGTCCTGTACGCGCCCCTCCTCTCGGCACCGGTGGCGGCGGCGAGCCTGCGCGCCCTGCGGCGCCGGCCCGGCCAGGTGCTGCGGCTCTTCGGCCGGCTCGCCGCGGCGAGCGCCTCCAGCCCCGGCTTCTTCGTGAAGACCCTGGCCATCTTCCCCAAGTCGCTGTGGATCGCCGAGCGCCTGGAAGCCGAGGGCGCCGAGCACCTCCACGCCCACTTCGCCACCCACCCGGCCACCCTGGCCCTGATCGTCTCGTCGCTCACCGGCATCCCCTGGAGCGTGACGGTGCACGCCCACGACATCTTCGTGAGCCGTGTCCTGCTGCGGGAGAAGCTCGCCACGGCCCGGTTCGTGCGGGCGATCTCGCGCTTCAACCAGGATTACCTGGAGCGCCTCTACCCCGAGCTCGAGGGCCGGGTGCGGGTGATCCACGCGGGCATCGATCCCGCCGTCTACCGCAGGCTTCCGCCGCCCCCCGCGGGCATTCCCAAAATCCTCTGCGTGGCCTCGCTCCGCCCCTACAAGGGGCACGCGGTGCTGCTGGAGGCCTGCCGGCTCCTCAAGGAGCAGGGGACCGCCTTCCTTTGCGAGCTCGTCGGCGACGGTCCGTTGCGGCCCGGCCTGGAGCGCCGGATCGCGGAGCTGGGCCTCGGGGACGTGGTGAAGCTCGCGGGTTCGCTGCCGCAGAACGAGGTGACGCGCCGGCTGGGCCAGTCGTCCATCTTCGTCCTCCCCAGCGTCGTAGCGCCGGACGGGCAGATGGAGGGCATCCCGGTCGCGCTCATGGAGGCCATGGCCGCGGGCCGGCCGGTGGTGGCATCGGACTTGTCCGGCATCCCCGAGCTGGTGCAGGACGGCGTGAGCGGCTTTCTCGCCCAGCCCGGCGACGCCGAGGGGATCGCCGCCGCCTTGAAGCGCCTGATCGAGGAGCCCGGCCTGGGCCGCGATCTGGGCGAGCGCGGCCGGGAGAAGGTCGAGCGCGAGTTCCGGCTCGACGTGAACGTGGCCGATCTTCTAGCGGAGATCGAGTCCCACACCGGCTCCTCCGACGCGGAAGCCGAGGCGCTCCTCGCCCGCGCCGGCCTCACCGGGGCGGGAGTGCGCCGGATCCACCGCCGGATGGATTCGCTGGTGATCGAGGCCCTGGCCCCCGGTCCGCAGGACGTGGTCGTCAAAGTCCAGAGGTCGCGCCCCGGGGAATCCCGGCCGCCTCGGGAGCGGGCGCGGCACGAGCACGAGGTGCTAGATCTCCTCCACCGCCTCTTCGCCTCGAATCCCGGATTCTCTGTCCCCCGGCCTCTCGGGCTCCTGGAGGATGAGGCCGCCGTGGTGATGGAACGCTGTTCGGGCTCGGGCCTGGACGAGGTCATCCGCCGGGAGCGGTCGGCAAGCGGTCCGGAGTGGGAGGCCCTGGCAGTGGCGCTCCGGCGAGCGGGCCGCTGGCTGCGCCTTTTCCAGGGTCACACCCGGAGTGAAGGGGATGCGGGGCCCGAAGCGCTGCTCGCCCGCGCCTCGGCCGACCTCGCCGCCTGCCGGAGGACGATGCGCCTCCCCCGCGGTCTGGAGGCCCGTCTGGAACGGCTGGGTGGGAGGATCGGCCCTGCTCATCTGGTGGGGCATCATGGCGACTTCTGGCCAGGCAATCTCTACGTGGACCAGAAGTGCGTCCAGGCCATCGACTTCGAGGGCTTCCGCGAGGGGCTCCCCTGCGAGGATGCGGCGTACTTCCTCGTCCACCTGCAGCCGTTCTTCGCCTGGCCCGGGCTTCGGGGACGGGGCGAGCAGGCCGCCGCCGCCTTCCTGGAGGGCTGGCTGGACGGGGACGCGCTCGACCAGGCCGCCCTGGACCTCTGCCTCCTCGCCAAGGCGCTGCAGGTGCTGGCCCAAGGAAAAGAAGGCGGAAGGCAGCGGCGCGCCCTGGTGTCGATCCTGAGGACGGCAGGAGCATGAGAAGGGACAGCACCGCCTGGAGCGTGGTCTGGGCCTTTGCCGGCACGGTGGCGAGCCGGCTGCTCTGGCTGGGCGCGCTGGCGGTCCTCGCCCGCATCCTTGCGCCGAGGGACTTCGGCCTCCTCGCCTTCGCGCTCGTCTACATCACCTACGTGGAGACGGTCGCGGACCTCGGCACGGGCTCGGCGCTGATCTTCTGGCCCGACCGGAGGGAGGAAGCGGCGCAGGTCACGTTCGTGAGCAACGCTCTCGCCGGGCTGGTCTGGTGCGCGCTCACTCTTGTGGCCGCGCCCTGGATCGCCGAGTTCTTTCACAGCCCCGAGGGCGTGCCGATCCTGCGGGCGCTGGCCCTGAGCTTCCCGCTCAAGTTCCTGGGCACCACGCACGACGCCATCTGCCAGAAGGACATGCGCTTCCGGGTACGGCTGATCCCCGAGGTGGCCATGGCCCTCGGCAAAACCGGAGTGGCCGTGGGCCTGGCGCTCGCGGGCTTCGGCGTCTGGAGCCTGGTCTGGGGTCAGCTCGTGGGGCTGGCCGCCTGGACGGTCGCGCTCTGGCTCGTGGTCCCCTGGCGGCCGCAGTGGCGGTGGCCGTCCGCCGATCTGGTCCGGCCGATGCTCGCCTATGGCCGGGGCATCGTGGCGGTGAACGTCCTGGCCGCGGTCACCCATCATGCGGACCTCGTGATCGTCGGCCGGATGCTGGGCGCGCGAATTCTCGGCCTTTACCAGATGGCCTACAAAGTTCCGGAAATGACGGTGATCGTCTCGATCTGGGTGGTGAGCAAGGTGCTCTTCCCGGCCTTCTCTCGTGCTCACGCCTCAGGCGAGGAGGTGGGCAAGCTCTACGTCGGGGCGCTGCGCTGGATAGCCCTGCTCACCGTGCCGGCCTCGCTGGGATTGGCGCTGGTGGCCGAGCCGCTGGTGGTCACCGTCTTTGGCGAGCGTTGGCGGGAGGCGGCTCCGATCCTCCAGGCCCTGGCGCTCTACACCGGGCTCAGGGCGCTCGGCGCGCACGCCGGGGATGTGCTCAAAGCCACGGGCCGGCCGGGGCTGCTCGCCGCGATCGCGGTCGCGAAAGCCGTTCTCATGGTGCCCCTGCTCCTACTGTCAGCACGATCCGGCCCGGTGGCGGTGGCTCTTACGATGGCAGGGGTCACGGCAGTCACGCTGCTCTTCAACGTGATCGCGGTCTGCCGGCTGGCCCGAGTGAGCCCAATGGCGCTGCTCGCCGCGCTTCGACCGAGCCTGTTGGCCGGCGCGGGAATGGCCGCTGCGGTTCTTGGCTGGCAGAGACTGGCAGGTCAGGCCGGGCTCGTCGCTGCGGTGGTGGTTGGCGCGGCAGCCTATCTGCTGGGGCTGTTGCTGATGAATCCGGGGTTGGTCGGGGAGGCGCGGCGGGCGCTGGCCCGGCAGAAGGTCGCGGAGGCGAGCTCATGACGCTTGCCCAGGTGGACCGCTTCGTCTTCCCCGCCGGAGATCCGGGGATCGCGTCCTACCTCTTCGAGCGGCTGTTCGCGCCGCACAACCTGCGGGAGCGCCTGCGGCGGTCGGCCGGCCTCGCCGTCCGGGTAGCGAAGCCGCTGCCTGAAGATATGCCGGCCGTGGAAAAGATCGACGCCGCCCTGCGCAGCCTGGATCTGGCGGCCTCCCGCTGGCTGCTCGTGGAGGACTACTCGGGCAACGAGCGGAACCGGATCGTCGTCTTCCTCTTCGGAGAGGGCGAGGCGAGCCCCTCGGCCGTTCTCAAGCTCGGCAGCGGGTTGCAGCGTGAGGCGGAGGCCCTGCGGTTCCTTGCCGGGCACCTGCCCGCCGAGCTGCGCGACAGCGTGCCGCGCCTTCTGAGCTGGCAAGACCAGGCACTGCTCATGAGCCCGGTCCCTGGAGTCTCCGCCTATGTCGAGATGCAGGGGCTCCTCGCTCCGGGCCGCGCCGTCGATCGCCACTTCGACGCCGCGGCCGAATGGCTTTTCCGCTTCCATGAGGCCACCGGGGCGTCGCACGGCGACTTCTGGGCGCGCAACCTCCTGATCGGCCCCACCGCGGTCGTGGACTGGGAGCACTTCACCGAAGAGGCCCCGATCTACGCGGACCTGTTCCACTTCCCGCTCACATACGGTCTCAACTATCCGTGGGAGCGCTGGCGCCGTCTCCCGCCGGACGAGGCGTTCCGGCGCACGTTCCTGGAGGACAACCGGGTCTCCCGCGCCGTTCGCCGCTACCTGGCCCGCTTCGGAGATCCCGCGGCCCTGCGGCCGCCCTTCGAGGCCTGGCTTGAAAACGGTCAATACCGCGACTTGCTCGGGAGGGCCGGACGATCCGTCTTCTCTGGTTGATCGATTCGCTGACCGCGGGAGGCGCCGAGTCCCTGGTGGCGCCTTTCGCCCGCGCATGGCCCGAAGACTTGCGGGTCTGCTGTCTGAAGTCGATCGGCGGCAACCCGTTCGCGGCCGAGCTGCGGGCCACGAACCTCGAAGCGAAGAACCTTCGCGACCTGGGCGCGTTCCGCCGCCTGCTGAGGCTGCTGCGGGAGGAGCGGATCGACCTGATTCACGCCCATCTCGCCTACGCCTCGATCTGGGGAGCCCTGGCCGGCCGGCTCACGGGCATTCCCTGCGTGGCGACGCTCCATGTCGCACCCTCGGGAGCCCCTCTTTGGAGCAAGGAAGGCATCCGGGAGGCCCTGCTGGTCCGTGTCCTCAACCGCTGGGCAACGCGGGTGATCGCCGTATCCGCCTCGGCCCGCGGGGCGTGGATCGAACGCGGATTGAGACCCTCGAAGGCCGTGGTCGTGGGCAACGGAATCGAGGTGGATGCCTTTATTGATCCCGTTCCCCCTCTCCCCAGCCCTCTCCCCCGTTCCGGGGGAGAGGGAGCCCCGGTCGTAATGACGGTTTCCGTGCTGCGGGAGGGCAAGGGGATCGAGGTGCTGCTCGACGCGGTCCCCATGGTCCCGGAAGCCCGGTTCGTCATCGTCGGGGACGGTCCCCTCCGGGAGAAGCTCGAAGCCCGGGCCGTGGACCGGGTGACCTGGACCGGTTTTCGGCGAGATGTGCCGGAGCTGCTCGCGGCGAGCGACCTCTTCGTCCTGCCCAGCCTGCGGGACGCCTACCCTACCGTCCTCATGGAGGCCATGGCAGCAGGCCTGCCGGTCGTCTCCACCCGGGTGGGGGGCATCCCCGAGATCGTGGACGACGGCCGCACCGGCCGCCTCGTGCCGCCTGGGGACGCCGCGGCTCTCGCGAAGGCCATCTCCGATCTGCTGGGCTCTCCGAACGAGCGCGAGGCCCTTGGGCAGGCGGCGCGGGCGGAGGCGGAGAGGCGGTTTTCGACGCGGGCCTGGGTGGAGCGGCTCCGGGAGATCTATGGACCGCGGCTGGCCGTCGTCGAGTTTGCCGGCCGCGGAGGCATGATCCACTACGCCTGGCAGCTCTGCCGAGCGCTCGCCGGGACGGGGGCCGGCGTAACCCTCGTCACCAGCCAGCAATACGAGCTGGACGCCCTCCCCCACCCGTTCCGGCTGCAGAAGATCCTCCGGCTCTGGGACCCCAAGCCCGCCGGCGAGTCCCCTGGACGAAGGAGGCTCCGGCGGATCGGCCGCGCCTTCCTTCACTACCGCGAATGGCTGCGGCTCGCGCTCCATCTGCGGCGGGAACGGCCCGACCTCGTGCTGCTCGGCGACATCCGCTTCCCTGGCGATCTCGCGCCGATCCTTCTGCTGCGGTTGTTGGGGCTCCGGCTGGCGGACGTCTGCCACAATGTCGCCCCCTATGCGGCGGGCGGCTTCCGCCGCTCGGCCCTGGACCGATTCCTCTACCGCCGGATCTACCGCTGCTTCGAGCGGGTCTTCGTCCACTTCGAGGACAACCGCCGCGCCTTCCTCGCCGACTACGGCCTGCCGCCCGAGCGGGTGGTCGCGATCCCCCATGGCAACGAGGCGATCTTCGAGGAGCTGCGCGATCCCAAGGTGGACGGGGCCGGCCTCCGCCGCGAGCTTGGACTGGCTTCGGACGAGCCGGTCCTGCTGCTTCTGGGCACCCTCTCGCATTACAAGGGGATCGACCTGCTGCTCAAAGCATTCGCCCGGATGGCACCCCGGGCGCGGCTCGTCCTCGCCGGCTTCCCGGCCGCCGATTTCGACCTGCCAGCGCACCAGGCGCTCGCCCGCGAGCTGGGCATCGAAGAGCGGGTCCTCTGGGTTCCGCGCTACGTCGAGTCGGAGGAGGTCGCGGCCTGGATGGGCATCGCCTCCGTGGCCGTCTTCCCCTACCGGGAGGTCTTTCAGAGCGGAGCGCTGGCCATTGCCCAGACGTTCGGCGTGCCCGTCGTGGCATCCGCCGTGGGAGCCATGCCCGAGGCGGTCGGCGGGAGCGGCCTGCTGGTGCCCCCCGGCGATCCGGAGGCCCTGGCCGCCGCTCTCCTCTCCATCCTGGACGACCCGGACCTCGCGCGCCGGCTCGGGGAGAACGCCCGGCAGGACGCCCGCGAGCGCTTTGCCTGGGAACGGATCGGCCTGACGATCGTCGAGGGGACGCGATGAGTATGACCCTAAGCTGGGCCGTCTTTGCCGTCTCTCTCGCCGCGTCGGTCTACATCTACTTCGGCTACCCGGCGCTGATCTTCCTCGTGAGCCGCCTGCGCCCGCGGCCCTTCCGCCGGGGGGGCGAGCCGACGGTGACCGTCCTCATCCCGGTCTACAACGAGGAAGGGATGATCGAGGGCAAGATCGCCAACACCCTGGCGCTCGACTACCCGCCCGATCGGCTGGAGACGCTGGTGGTCTCCGACGGCTCCACGGATGGCACCGAGGCGATCGTCCGCCGGTTTGCCTCCGAGGCGGGAGACAGTGTTCGGCTCCTTTCGATCTCCAGGAGCGGCAAGGCTTTCGCATTGAACGAGGGCGCGCGCGCGGCCCGCGGGGAGATCCTGGTCCTTACCGATGCCAACACCCTGCTCGAGCCCGGGAGCCTCCGGCCCCTGGTCGACCCCTTCGCCGATCCCGGTGTCGGCGGGGTGTGCGGCAACAAGAAGCAGCGTCCGCCGGCTGGCGCGGACACCACCGCAGAGGGCGAAAACCTCTACTGGCGCTGGGACAAGTGGCAGAAGGCCCTGGAGAGCCGCGCCGGCAGCATCTTCGCCGCGGACGGCACGCTCTATGCCGTCAGAAAAGACCTCTACGTGCCCATCGCCGACCCGGCGCAGGCGGACGACATCGCCATCTCGGCCCGCATCGTGCTCCAGGGCCGGCGCCTGCTCTACGAGCCGCGCGCCGTGGCCTGGGAAGAAGCCCCGGCCGAGGGGCGGGAGGAGTTCCGGAGGAAGGTGCGGGTGACCAACCACAGCGTGCGGGCTCTCTGGAACCTGGGACGGGGGCTGTGGACCTCCGGCTTCTACTCCGTCGAGCTGCTGTCGCACAAGTTCTTCCGGCACCTGGTGCCGTTCTTCCTGATCCCGCTCTTCCTCTCCAACGCGGTACTTGCCGCCAGCGCCACCGGCGGCTCGCCGGTCTTCCGCATCCTGTTCGCCGGCCAGGTGCTGTTCTACGGCCTGGCCCTCGCCGGCTTCGCCCTGCGCGGGACGCGCCTGGGGCGGGCGAAGCCGTTCACCGTGCCCTATTACTTCTGCCTGGTCAACGCAGCGGCCTTCCTGGGGGTCCTCTCGATCCTCCGGGGCCGTCGCCTGCGGGCCTGGACGCCGCGCAGCGGCCTGTCGTCTTGAAGGAGAACCGACGTATGAAGCCAACCACCTTTGCCCTGTTGCTTTTCGCCCTTCCCGGCCTCGCCGCGGCCCAGGAGCAGCCAGCGGACCAGACCGCCTCCACCCGGGACCGGTCTCACAATCCGGAGCGGGAGCGCGCCGCCGTGGATGATCGCCGGATCCGGGGCGACCTGCGCCTGAACGCCCTCCGCTTCGACAACTTCTTCCAGGCCCCCGATGGCTCGCCGCAGCAGGACGTGGACGCCTGGGCCGGCGAGCTGCGCTTCGTCGTCCCCTTCGCCGAGACGCTGGAGGCCTATTCAAACCTCAACTACACCACCTACGACGATCCGCTGGACCCGAGCCAGGGCATCACCGCGGGCCTGCGCTCCGCCGGCCGCACCCACGGCTTCGACCTCTTCGGCGAGTACCTCACGAACCGTCCGAGCGGCGACGTGGGCGAGCTGGTCGAGCAGGCGGATATCCGGCGCGTGGCTGGCGAGTACTCCTACCGCGTCACGCGCGACTGGCAGCTCAGCGCTCTGGGCGACTACCAGCAGCAGGACTTCGACCTGACCCAGGGGAAGAACAACACCTTCGTGGATTTCGGCGGCGCCATCCGCTACCGCGGCTTCGGCTCGGCGTTCTCGCCGGAGGTCGGCGCCACCTTTGGTGACCGCGACGCCGAGGACCCCGGCGAAGACCACGACCAGAGGGACCTCTTCTTCAAGGTCCGCTCGGCTCCGTCGGACTGGGCCTACCTCTCCTTCCGCTACCGCTACCGCACCCGCGACTACTCCATCGCCGACCCGCTCGCCAGCAACTTCGAGCGCGAGGACACCCGCCAGCAATGGGTCGCGACCGCCGACCTGCGCACCGGCAGCGTCCTCACCTGGAACCTCTATTACTCGTTCGAGGACGCGGAGTCGACCCGTGCGAACCGGGAGTTCACGACCTCCCTGTTCGCGGCCGGCGTGACGATCGGCATGGGAGAGTTGTTCGGCTGGTAATTCAGGATCCCGTCAGCGCCGAAACGTCCGCTCCGGTGTCCTTGGCCCACTTGAGAGCCCTGAGGAAATCGTCGGCGTGGCCGGCCTTCTGCGCGGCGACGGCAAGCAGGACGTAGGCCTCGCTCGTGTCCAGCGTCTCGGAGGCGATGACCCCCTTGCGCAGACGGCGGTAGGCCTTCTCGTAGTCGCCCCGCCGGATCTCCAGGCGCGCCCGCAGCACGCGCACGTTCGGGTCGTCGTCCCCCAGGGCGCGCTGCGCCCGGCCGACCGCCGCCTCGGCTGCCGCTTCGTCCTCGTGATCCAGGTGCAGCCGCGCCCGGCTCAGCTCGATCCAGGCGTTGAGGCGCCGCTCGCGCCACTTCAGGTCGTCGTAGGTGACGGTGGTGCCGTCGTCGTCCGGCGGCGGCTCCTTGGCCGCGAGCGCCTTGTCGTAGAACGCGGCCGCCGCGGCCGAGTCGCCGGCCACTGCCGCGGCCTGGCCCTGCAGGTAATTGAACCACTTGGGGTGCCGGCCCTCGTCGAGAAAATAGGCGAAGACCCGCTTGTCCTTGTCCAGCCACAGCCTCCTGGGCTCATACTTCACGTTGATCGCGAACTCGGAGGTCTCCCCTTTGAGCACGATGTTGCCCTTGATCGCGCCGTTCGCACCGTCCTTCCCCGCCTTGCCCGCTCCGGGGTTGTAGACCGCGATCGTGACCGGAACCACCACCGTGGAGGTCTCGACGTCCACCTGCCGGGCCGCCTTGAGCACCACGTCGAAGGTCCCCCGCGGCGTGGGCACGACCTTGTAGCGGAAGCGGTGCGTCGTCTGCTGGCGGGCCGTGCCCTTGACCTGCCAGCCAGCCGCCGTCTTCTCGAACCTGGCGCTGTAGAGCACCTCGGGCAGGCCGGTGCCGTAGACGTACTGCGCCGTGAAGGGATCGAGGTCGGCGGAGGTGACCGTCTCGATCACGGAGAAGAGGTCTTCGGTCGAGATGGTCCGGCCGCCCCCGGCCTTGACCACCTGGCGCAGGACCTTGGGAAAGGCATCCTCGCCGAGCGAGCGGGCGAGCATGTCCATCACCACGGCGCCCTTCATGTAGACGATGGGCTGGTAGGCGTCCGAGGCGCGGCTGGAGATCAGGCGCCAGCCGAGGACGATGGGGCCCACCGACTCGATCGTCGAGCCGTCCGGCAGCCGCTCGGAGACCGCTTCGTACCAGCCCTCGGTGAGGTCCACGCCGGAGAGCTCGTTGTTCAGGCGCTCGCGGGCGAAGAGCAGCGCCGAGTAGCTCGCCAGCGCCTCGCTCATCCACTGGTCGCGGTAGCTCGCCCAGCCCACGTGGTCCCCCCACCACTGGTGGGCCATCTCGTGGGCCACGACCAGCCGCCGGTCCTCCAGGCCCAGGAGCTTGTTCCACATGCCCGCGTCGTTGAGGAGGAAGTTGCTGACGGTCACGAACCCGGGGAGGCTCTGGGAGAAGCCGCGGTTGGCGGTGACCACGGTAAGCTCGTCGAACGGATAGGGTCCGTAGATCTCCTCGAAATAGGTCAGGGAGTCCTTGACCGCCTGCATGACGCTCTCCCGCGTGCCGCGCCCGGTGAGCGTCGCTCCCGCGCCGAACGCGAAGCGGAGGTCCACGTGCCCGGCCTTGGCCGTGACCATTTCGAAGTTGCCCAGCTCGAAGGTGTAGGCGAGGATCGGCACGTCGAAGACGCGGCGCTCCCAGCGCTGCCCGCCTGCCTCGCCGCCATCCACCCGCTTGCCGGCGGCCATCAGGTCGAGCCCCCTGGGCCAGTGGAAGGTCACGTCGTGGGCCGCCCGGTTCACCTCGCCGGTCTGCGGATACCAGGTCTCCGTGTCCAGCAGGCGGTAGACGTTCCAGTCCTTCTCGATCGGATTGCTCTCGAAGTGGACGACGATCGCCGGCGGCGCGGTGCCGGTGTCTGAAGGCGCCGGAAGGACGACGGCGAGCTCGTCGACGCCCGGCACGGCCTGGAAGAAGAGGGCGGCGCCCGCGGTGTCCGTGACCTTGCTCACCTCGAGATCCGCGACCCGGACGAGCACGGTGCGCGAGCCCGGGATGACCGCCGCGAGGTCGATGCGGGCGCTGCCGCTCAGGCGCAGCTTCTCGTCGATCGTGACGTCGAGCGTGTACTTGCTCGGCTCGAACGCCGGGCTGCCGGGCCGGGGCTGGCCCTGGGCATCGCGGAGCGAGGCGGAGAGCCAGGTGTCCCAGGTGCCGAGGTCGTCCAGCTCCATGCCGATCAGCCGGCCCTTGCGCTGCTCGCGGCTGATCTCCTTGAGGATGCGGCGCTTCTCCTTCTCCGTGGCATCCAGAGGCGTGAACCGGCCGAGCGTGACCTGCTCGCGGCTGGCGGGATCGACCAGGTAGACGAAGTCGCCCAGGTCGGCGCCGCGGAACAGGGCCGCGAAGTAGCCCTCGGCGCTCGGGTCGCGCAGGGCGTCGGCGAGGAGGCTGCGCTCGACCCCCAGCACCTCGCGCTCCCGCCGCCCGCGCCACTCGTCGTACAGGACCTCGGCCCGGGCCGAGGTCACGACGTCGGGCTGCGCCGGGGACTTGCCGAGCATGGCGCCGACCGCGGCGTCGAGCCCCACCACGAGCACGGCCTCGCCGAATTCGGCGTCGAGCCGGTTCTGGCCGGTGAACAGCTCGAGCTGGCCCGCCTCGATGGGGTCCGGCGGCTCCAGGGTGATCCGCCCCTCGCCGAGGAAGACCATCTCCACGACCTTGCCCCCCACCGTGCTGGTAGGGAACAGCATGCCGTCGAGCTGAAGCTGGGCCAGCCCCGCCGCGAGCTTGACGTTGTCGAGCGTCACCGCGCGCTCGGGGTCGAGGCGCAGCGCTCCGATCTCCCGGCGCAGAGCGGCGGGATCCACGGCCGGAGGAGAACCCTCCACGGCGCGGCCGGCGGCCGGCAGCAGGGCGGCCAGCGCGAGCAGGACGTTCACCAGTCGGACTTGAGGCACGGCATCGCTCCTTGTGTCGGCAGCTATTCTACCGCCGCGCTCCCCTGAGGGAGCGGCGCGCTCCCCGGCGGGCGCGGGCCGCCCGCCCGATCCCCTCACCCCCCGTCCCAAGGTAGACTCCGGCCCATGCGCCGCTCGTCCCCCCTCCTGCTCGCCCTGCTCCTCTGCGCCTGCGATCCTCGATCCCAAACCGGCAAGGGGTCATCAGCCAAGCCGCCGGCCTCCGCTCCGGCCCTGGGCGACGTCTGCGCCGCCCTGATCCAGGAAGGATCGCTCGGCGATCCGCCCGCGGTGCCCGGCGTGGGACTGCCGGGCAGCCCGGGGCTCCGCTTCGTCGCCTTCGGGGACTTCGGCGAGCAGCCGAACCGCAACACCGGGCCGCAGAACAACGTCGCCCAGGCCATCGCCGCCTACCACGCGGACCAGCCGTTCGACTTCGGCCTGACTCTCGGCGACAACTTCTACCCGGCCGGCCTGAACAGCCCGACGGACCCGCGCTGGACCAGCCAGTGGGAGCGGCTCTACAGCCCGATGGGCATCCGCGTCTACGCGATCCTGGGCAACCACGACTACAAGAACGCCAGCAGCCCGCGCGCCGAGATGGAGCGCTCCCGCCTCAGCGCCACCTGGTGCCTCCCCCGCCCGTACTTCACCTTCACCGCCGGAGCCGTGCAGCTCTTCGCCGTGGATACCACGCCCGTCGAGGAGACCGGCTACGACCCGGGCGGCGCCATGGCCGCGCAGCGGCAGTGGCTCGACCGCGCCCTCGGCGCCAGCCGCGCCCGCTGGAAGATCGTCTACGGCCATCACCCGGTGTATTCGAACGGGGAGCACGGCGGGCGCTCCGGCAGCCTCTCCAGCATCAAGAGCTACCTCCTGCCGCTGCTCCTGAAGCACAAGGTGGACGTCTACCTGTCCGGCCACGATCACGATCTGGAAGCCCTGGAGCCCGAGGGCGGCGTCCACTTCTTCGTGTCCGGCGGCGCGGGCCGGCACCTGCGGGCTTTCGAGCGGACAGGCTGCCAGCGTTGGGGTACGGCCAGCAGCTACGGCTTCACGGTGCTGGAGACGGACGCGACCGGGCTCTCGCTCAAGGTCTCCTTCGTGGAGCCGGCCAAGGACGTCCCTTATCGCGTGGTCTGGGGACCCGAGCCGGTCCGGAAGGGCGCCAGCTCCGACTGCCGGGTCAGATAGCCGGGAAGTCCACGATGACGATGGCCCCGCCCTCGGGCCGGTTGGCCGCCAGAATGCGGGCGCGCTGCTCCTCGACCACCCGCTGCACGATCGACAGGCCCAGGCCGGTGCCGCCGCGCCGCCGGGTGAAGAACGGCTCGAAGATGCGCGGCAGGTCCTCCTCCAGAAAGCCCGGCCCCGAGTCCTTGACGGCGCAGCGGACCCAGCCGCGCTCCCCATCAGCCTGATGGCTCGTCAGCTCGACCATGACCTCGCCGCCGGCCGGGGTGTGCTGGACCGCGTTCTGGACCAGGTTCGAGAGCGCCATGAGCAGGCGCGGGCGGATCATGCTCACCTTGCGCTCGTGCTCGCCGAGCTCGGCCCGCAGCCGCACGCCGCGGCTCTCGGCGAGGCTCCGGCTTTCCGCGAGCGCTTCGAGCACCACGGCGCCGAGCGCCCCGGCCGACAGGTTCCGGCCCAGCGGCTTGCCGTATTCGAGCAGCTCCGACATCAGCGCGCTCAACCGGGCGGTGGGCTCCGTGAGCCCCTGGAGAGCGCGGCGGACCGTTTTGGGATCGGCCGTGTCGTCCAGGTTGTCGAGCAGCGCTTCCAGGGTGGCCGTGATGCAGAACAGCGGGTTGCGGACCTCGTGCGCGAGCCCGCCCACCAGATGGCCGAGGGCGCCCATGACCTGGAGGCGCGCGCGCTCCTCCTCGGACGCCTGGAGCTGCGCGAGCGACTCGCGCAGGGCGGCGTTGGCCTGCAGCAGCTCCTGGGAGCTCAAGTCCATGGAGCGCTCCAGCAGGGACCGGTCGTAATCGGCCTGCCGGTACGCCTTGTCGACCGCGTCCAGAAACTGCTCGCCCGGCCAGGAGAGCCCCTCCTCGCTTCCCTCGCCGCCGAGAAAGCGCCGGATCTGCCGCCGGAGCAGGTTGTGGCGGTCGGCCATGGCTCAGCGTTCGGTCAGCGTGGTGATCGTCATCGTCTGGTTGTGCAGCTCGCAGCGCGCGTCCGGGGTGAACGGCGAGATCTCGCCGTAGGAGTAGAAACCGGCCAGCACGGTGCGTTCGCCGAGCACCTCGCGCACCCCCTCCACTTCTTCCTCCACACGCTGCTTGAGGACCAGCTTGCGCCCCACGCAGCTCACCAGCAGGGCCAGGTCGGGCGAGGTGGAGCCCACGGCCTCGTAGCTCGTGCGCGCGGCCCCGACCGCGCCGTCGATCAGGCGGTCGAAGTTGGCCTTCATGAAGCGGGCGTAGCTCCCCGCGGGCACGTCGCCCGCGAAGGTCATGCTGCTCTGCTCCTCGTCCACCGCGAGGATCGTGCGCACGACCGGCGTGCACCCCTCCTCCGCGCGCAGGCTCAAGGGGAAGAGCAGACCGCTCGCCGGCAGCTCGCGGGCGTGCGGCCCGAGATAGGTCTTGTAGAGGTCCAGGGCCGAGCGGCCGTCCAGCTCGTAGAGCACGTTGCCCTCCGACCGGGTGATCAGGCGCTCGGGTCCGAAGGGGTCCCAGCCGCCGAGAGAGGCGTAGCCGACCCGCAGGTCGCGGCCATAGAAGCCGACCGCCGCGATGGCGCGCGGCTCCAGCTCTCCACCTCCGAGCACCAGGGTCTCCTCGAAGCGCGGGCCGTCGCCGGACAGGCCGCCGGTGACCGTGACGTCCGCCGGCAGGCTGCGGGCGAGCCCCTCGACCAGCTTGCTGCCATTGACATGCAGGCCGTCGGACAGGACGAAGACGTGCACCAGCCCTTCGCCCGCCAGCAGCTGCGCCAGGCGCTCTCCGGCCGCCAGGCTGTCCTCGGGGCCGTCGATGCGCGTCGACCGGCCCAGGACCCGGGTGCGCTCGAAGCAGATGGCCGTGACCACGAGGGAATCGTCCGAGACCTGGGTGCCGAAGATGTCCCCCGCGGTCGAGCAGCCGAGGAGGTAGGCGTCCGGGTACGCGGCCCCGACGGTTTCCCGCAGGGAGCTCTTTTTCAGGGCCTCGGGGCCGCCGAAGACGAGCGCGAGCTGTGCGTCGCGCAACTTGCCGGGGGGACGGGGCTCCCATCCGTCGGCCGGGGTCCATCGGGACTGCTCCAGGTCCAAGCTTTCACCTCCTGGGGACATGGCTGCGCCGAACGCGAACCGCACGGCCGTGTGTCCACCAAAAACTCTTCTGCGAAGTGGCCGTAGTGTAGCACGGCAGGTTGATCCCGTTCCCCCTCTCCCTAGCCCTCTCCCCCGTGCCGGGGGAGGGAACCCGTCCTTGTTGTCCTTGCTGTCCTTGCTGTCCTTGCCGTCCTTTTCCCTCATACAATGCCCCGCATGGCCAAGATCCTGCTGGTGGAGACCGACTCGGTGTTTGCCGCGGTGCTGGAGGACCGGCTCCGCGTGACCGGCCACCAGGTCCGCCTGCTCACGGACGGCTCCCGGTGTGTCGAGGCCGCCCACGAGCAGCAGGCGGACCTCGTGATCCTGGACACGGGCTCCGAGCCCGCGGTCGAGGCGCTCCAGACCCTGCGCAGCCAGTCCGACACCCGCACCCTTCCGGTGCTCGCCCTCTCCGACCGGGGGGAGCCCGCCGACCGTGTGGCGGCCCTGCGCGCCGGCGCCGACGACTACCTGGCCCGGCCGTTCGACCTGGAGGAGCTGCTCATCCGCGCCGAGCGCCTGCTGGGCGGGCGCGGCGCGGAGCAGATGCTCCAGGGAGACCTTGCGACCCATCCGCTCTGGGCCGTGCTCCAGTATCTCCAGCAGGTCCGCAAGACAGGCAGCCTGCGCGTGCGCAGCGGCAACACCTCGGGCACGGTCGAGCTGCGCGACGGCGAGACCGTCGCCGCCCGCTGGCAGGCGCTGCGCGGCCGGGAGGCCTTCCTGGCCCTGCTCTGCGCCGAGGATGGGAGCTTCCGCTTCGAAGGGGGCGCGCCCGGCCCGGTCCAGGAGGAGAGCCTCCCGGTCAACGAGCTGCTCATGCACACGGCCTGGCTGAAGGACGAGATGGAGGGACGCCGCCACTTCCTTCCGGGCACGGGCGAGCCGCTCCATACCCTGACCGATTTCCCGCCCCGGGTCGGCGAGACCTTCGGCGACCTTCCCCTCCAGCGCATCCTGTCGCGCATCCATCAACAGCCCGGGGTACGGCTCTTCGACCTGATCGCCGAAGAGGCGGAGGCCCCGCTGACCACCCGCCTCGCGGTCGCCTGGCTTTGCGAGCACGGCCTGGTCGGCATCCGCGACAAGGTGCCGGAATCGGCGCCGCAGAACACCATGGAGATCTCCAGCGCCGTGGTGTTCGAGCTGTCCATCGCCACGCTCCTCGACGCCGCAAAGAAGGCGGGCCTCGACATCTCGGCCCTCCCCTACCTGGTGCTGGTCGAGCCCTCCGTCTGGCCGGCGCTGCGCAAGCTCCTCGAGGAGGCGCCGGGGTTCCGCACCAACGAGGCGCTGCGCCGCCTGGTCGAGCAGGTCGAGCTGCGCCGGGCCGGCAGCGCTACGTTCTCCGGACCTGGGGGCAAGGTCTCCCTCAACGTGCAGATGCTCACCAAGGCGGCCCAGCCGCAGATCGCCGCCATCCTTCCCGGATGCGCGGGGGTGCTCGCCTGGGTCGACGGCGCCGAGGGCGCCGGCGCGGCGGAGGGCCTGGTCCAGAAACTGGATGCCACGGGAGGCCGCGGGTCGGGTATGCTGGTGGCTGGAACCGCGGCAGTCCAGAAAGAGGTCGAACGGCTGGCCGGCCGGAGCCGCCGCTGGCGCTCCAGCCCGCATGCCCCGAAGAGCCTGCTGGGGCTCTTCCGCCTGCTACAGCCTCATTGATCCGCTCCGAGGGGAAAAACCGAACCGTGGCCCGTCCCGCAGTCCTGCTCATCGATCCCGTGCCCGAGCGCCTGGAAGAGCTCAGTCATGGCCTGGCAGCCAACGGCTATGAAGCCGTGCCGGTCGCCGGCCTCGCCCTGGGCCGGCGCTTCGCCAAGGGCCTGGACGAGGCGCTCATCGTCACCACAACCCGGGTGGTGGCCGAGAGCCCCGACCCGGAAGCCCTGATCGCGGAGCTCCACGCCGGCGGCCGGCGCACGCTCGTGCTGCTCGGGGGCCATCCCGCGGAAGAAGAAGGGCTCCCCGAAACCGTCTCCTTCCTGGCCATGGAAGGCCAGACGCTAGTAGAAATCGAGCGCCGGCTGCTCCTCGTCCTCCTCGGCCGCGAGGTTGGCGCCGCGCCCGACGTCAAGCTGGAATCGCTGGTGGGCGACCTGGCGCAGACCCCGCTCCTGGAGCTGCTGCGCGGGCTCAACCGGGCGCAGGCGAGCGGCCGCATCGAGCTGCGCGGCGGCCAGATCTGGCTCGACCGCGGCGAGGTGGTAGCTGCTGTCGCCTCTCCAGTCCAAGGGCTCAAGGCGTTCTGCCGGCTGGGCCGGATGCACGAAGGTCCGTTCCAGCTCTTCTTCGGCGACCCCGTACCTCAGCGGAACATCGAGGAGGAGCTGAGCTCGCTGATCATCACGGCCATCGAGGACTCCCTCGGCGAGTTCCCGGACCCCCGGGCGCGCCTGGAGCTCGGGGACTCCGTCTCCGGCACCGTCAACCCGCTCCAGAAGCAGATCCTCGAGCTGGCGCAGGCCGGCGCCACGCTCCAGGAGGTGCTCGACGGCCTTCCTGCCCGCGACGGCGAGATCGTCCAGGAGCTGCTCACCCTGGAAGAGCGCCGCATGCTCGCGCGGCGCGATGCCAATCCGAAGGTGCAGATCGTCACCGATTCGACCGCCGACCTCCCGTCCGACCTCGTCCAGGCCCACGGCATCGCGGTCGTGCCGCTGACGGTCGCGTTCGGCAAGGAGGTCTTCCGCGACCGCGTGGAGATCCAGCCCGGACAGTTCTACAAGATGCTGACCACGAGCAAGACGCACCCGAAATCGAGCCCGCCGCCGCAGGCCGACTTCGCCGAGCGCTACCGCGAGTGGCTGGCCCAGGGGCACGAGGTGGTCTCGCTGCACATCTCCGCAAAGCTCTCGAAGACCTTCGAGCATGCCAGCGCCGCGGCCGACGAGGTGGATGGTGCCGGCCTTGTTTCCGTGGTGGACACCGGACAGGTGAGCGCGGCCCTGGGCATGCTCGCCCTCTTCGCCGCCCGCATGGCGGCGCGCAACGAGACCGCGGCCACGATCCGCGAACGGCTGCTCGACATGGCGCCGCGCATCCACACCCTCTTCGTGGTGGATACCCTGGAGTTCCTGGCGAAGGGAGGCCGCATCGGCAAGGCGCAGGCGCTGATGGGCGGCCTGCTGGGGATCAAGCCGATCCTCGGCATGGTGGCCGGCGAGGTCGCGCCGGTCGACCGCGTCCGCGGCGGCCGGGCGGCGCACCCGCGCATTCTGGAGCTCCTGCACAAGCGGGTTGAAAAGGATCGCCCCGTGGTCGCCGGCGTCAGCCACGCGAACGCGCCGGTCTGGGCCGACCGCCTGCGCGCCCTGGTGCGCGATGAGTTCCAGGTGGCCGAGCTGATCCAGACCGAGGTCGGCCCCGTGGTCGGAGCCAACGTGGGTCCCGGGGTGGTGGGGGTTTGTCTGTTTCAGCCGCGCGAGGAGGAGATGGGGTGGGTCAGCGCCTGAAAGGACCACAAGGACACCAAGGACACCAAGGACATCAAGGACACCGGAGGCAGCTTGGCCGTCCTTGATGTCCTTGGAGTCCTTGCGGTCCCTTCCCCCTCAGAACCCCACCGGCCCCGTGCTCACCACCTCCAGCTTCCAGCTCGCAGCCTCCGTGCCCTCCAGGTTGAGGTGACCAGCCATGAAGTAGAGCCTCTGGGTGTCCTCGCTGCGTGAGGTGCAGAACCGGTCCTGGAGGTAGAACGGCGGCGTGGCCTGATAGTAGAGCGTCGCCTGGACCGCGGCGGGCGTGCCTGCCATCCCCGCCAGATCGACCTCGTAGACCAGCGAGTCGCCGCCGCCCTCCCGGTAATCCGGATCCGCCCCTACACCGTGGGGTTCCACATCCTCGGCCAGGTCCGCATTCGCTCCCAGGGACAGCGCGATCGCGGTGCGCTCTTCCAGCGAGAGGAAGCCCTGCGGCAGGATGCGGTTGTCCTTGGCCCGGCCGCAGATCGAGAGGAAGCTCGTGGTGAGCGGCGGCCGGGCTTTCACATGCAGACCGCACTCGGGGTTCTTCCCGACCGGCGCCGTGACCAGCTCCTGATAGATCTGCGCCTGGTCCTGCCGCCGGACCACTTCGTAATGCGGCTGGAAGACCAGCCTGTCCGGATGGAGCCGCGCCGAACAGTCGTCCTTCCACCACAGCTCGCCCTCGACCGGCTTGCCGCTCTCGTCCACGATTACACCGGCGCCGTTGGTGCGCCCCGAAGCCCAGAGGACGTTGCCCATGCCGTCCAGCACGGAAAACTCCACGAAGGCGCGGCGGAAACCCACGCCGGACGGGAGCTTGTGGCCGACCTCGCTGTCGATGCGCACCGTGGCCGTGAGCTTGCCATCCCCGCTCTTCACCCCGGAGACCGCGATCCGGGCCGTGGATTGCGAGGCCTGGTCGAGCATCGCCTGCTCGGTAAATAGCAGGGGGTCGAGCCCCTTGCTCACCAGCATCGGGTCCTGCGTCCGGATGCCCAGCACGTCCGGGAACTGCTGCGCCATCTTCACGAGGAAGACGTTCAAGCCCACCAGCGTATGGCGGGCGAACCCCTCGCGCACCTGCAGGTCGAGGTCTTTTCCACCCAGGGCGTACTCCGTCTCCGGGAAGTTGCTGTGCTCCTGGATGCCGGCGATCTTGCTCCGGTAGGGCTTGCCGCTCGCGTCCTTGCTCGGCATGTGGCAGCCCTGGCACGACTCGGCGATCCGCCCCGCTCCCGAGGGCAGCGCACCCTGCGGCGTATCCCCGGTGCGATAGGCGCTGAACGCCCACTCCGGATAGGTGGTCTGCTCGTAGGTGTGGCCGATGATCTTGCCGTCCGCCATCACCGGCAGGTGCACCGTGTGGCAGCTCCCGCATACCTCCGAGCTGCGGACCGACGCGGCATGAACGGGCTTGATCGCAAAGGCGTTCTCCATCGGCCGCGTCCTCGGGTCCTCGAAAGGCCCGATGAGCTCGTCCGGCGGCCCCACGAGGAAGCTGCCGGTGAACGTCTTCGCGAAGCCCCGGTTGTCCGGATTGAGAAGGTCCTGGCGCTCCTTGAGACAGCGGTTCTGCGGCAGGGATATCGCCGGGTTCGCCGGGTTCTCCGGGCCTTCGCCGGGCAGCATGCGGTGGCACGCGGTGCACGAGATCCCGTCCCGCGCGAGCGCCCCGTAGGGGGCGAGCGGATCTTCCCTTGGATACGGGACAGCCTGCGCGTACGTCCGCAGGAAGTGGGAAGACTTGCAATCGGCCGGATCGTCGATCTTGTACTGCCGCTGCCCCGCGATGCCATGGCAGCCAAGGCAGATGTCCTGGACTACCGACGAAGCCTTGGGATGGAAGGTCTCCGTCTCGCTCGCGAGCTGGGCGTAGAAGATCGGATCGCGTCCGCCCAGCCCCATGGGCGAGGTCTTCCAGGTCGCATAGGGCGACAGGTTGAGGAGCTGATTCGCGAAACTACCGCCATGCGGGTTGGGAGCCGTCATGTCGAACTGCAGGCCGGTGCCGCCCGCATCATGGCAGCCGATGCACTGCGACGAAGTCACGAACTGGCTCGCCGCGGTGATCGGCCCCGCCTTCACCCAGACATTGTCGTAGGTCTCGGAAGGCATCCGCAGCACGGTCTCCCAAGTGGGCCTGGGTAGCTTGCCGGCGCCGATGGCATGGGTGAAGTCGCGGTTGTAGCCATAGAGCGGCTGGCCGAGCCGTGGCGCGTCGTCCGTGGGCAGCGAGACCAGCCGGTGATGGCTCGCGACCGGCTTCGGATCGAAGAAGTGCTGCGAGAGGAACACGAGCGGCTCGCCGGGCTCCCCCTCGACGTTGCGCAGGCTGGAGAAGGTCAGGTTGTCCTGCGCCGAGGCATGGCAGTTGACGCAGTACTGGCCGAAACCCATATAGGGATAGCGGTTCGTCGGGCCCGGAGGATAGTCGGGGTCCGGGGGGCCGAAGCCAAAATAACCCCAGAACCATCCATCCTGCGCGGCTTCGCGGTCGCGCACCATGACGGCGGCTCCGGACGTGGGCAGCAGGCGGACCGGATCGACGCCGGCACAGGCGGCGGCCGGGGCGGGAAACATCTCCTTGACGATCACGGCGCCGTCCGGGATCGAGGCCGCTGTGTCCGGAGCCGCCGTCTCCACCGGCCGGTTCGTCTTCATCCAGGCGAACATCTCGGGCGAGTACCAGATCACGACCGGCGCGTGCGTGCCGTGATAGGCGCCGCCCCACTGGCCCTCCTGAAGCGTGGCGGTGAACGGTCCGGTGTCGCGCACGCGCTTGTCCCGCTTCCACCCCGCGGCCTCGTCGCGATGGCAGAAGTTGCGCAGGAAGCTCCCGAGCGCGTCCTCGTACTTCTCCAGAGGGAGCCCGGCCGGCTGGCGGATCACGGAAGCCAGCCGCGCGCAGAGCGCCGGGTCTTTGGGCAGCAGGGCCGCCGGCTGTTCGGCCGCGCAGGAGGACTGCGCCATGGCGGGCAGCTCGGACAGACAGCACAGCGCGAGAGACAGCGTGACCGCTCGGATCGCTCTCATCGGACCTCCGGAATGCGCTCGGATTTAGGAGACGATGAGACCACGCGGAGGCGCGGGTGTCAACGGAGGTTGTCTGTCTTGTAGAGAGTACGAAGGAACGGGCCGGATGTTGCCCCGCCGCGCGTACGGGTCACATCCCTCTCTGGGGAGAGCCATCTCCCCGCGTGTACCAGTCTCTGGTACGTCCGGGAGAGCTGTCGCCCCACGCGTACCAGTCACTCGTACGGCCGGGGGAGCCGTCCCCCCGCATGTACCAGTCACTCGTACAGCCGGGGGAGCCGTCCCCCCGCGTGTACCAGCCACTCGTACAGCCGGGGGAGTCGTTCCCCCGCATGTACCAGCCACTCGTACGGCCGGGGGAGTCGTCCCCCCGCGTGTACCAGTCGCTCGTACGGCCGGGGGAGTCGCCGCCACACGTGTACGGGTCACTCATACGGCCGTACGAGCCACTCGTCCATGTGTACCGGCCACCCGTCCGCCCGGCTCACCCCCGGCCTCGGTCCGCACCATTCAAGTCAGAGATGTCCGAAGTCCGCTTCCCTGAAACGAACTTTTCTGCGGTACGGAGGAATTCATGACGAGAAGAATGCTGTGTGGGTGGAGTGTCGCGGTGCTGCTCCTGGGCTCGAGCCTGGCCCAGGCGCAAGCTCCAGCGGCGGATGAGTCGAGGCTGATCCTCCTCAACTCCCATGTCATCGACACCGGCCGGCCCATGCCGGCCATCCCCGAGGCCCTGCGGACGAGCGGGGACGATTCCGCCGAGACGGTAATCGTCAAGTTCCCAGGCCCGATCACCGCGCGCCAGGAGCAGGCCCTGCGCGAGGCGAGCCTGGAGGTCTACACCTACCTCCCCCACTACGCGTATCTCGTGAAGATGCCCGCCGGCTGGCGGCAGAAGGCCAAGGCGCTCGGCGCGAGCTGGGCCGGCCTCTATCACCCCTTCTACAAGACTTCGCGGCAGATCGCGGATATCCCGGCGTTCGACTTCGCGCAGGATGCCATGGGAACCAAGGAGCAGCCCCGGATCGTCATGCTCCAGGTCTTCCCGGATGCCGACGTGCGCGAGGTCGTGCGCCAGATCCGGGACGAACTGGGCGTGCCGGGCGTGGTGGGCTGGGGCCGGGGCGAGCGCTTCTCCCGCGTCCGGCTGCTGCTCACGCCGTCCGAGATCGCGGCGCACCGCGAGGCCCTCGCTCAGCTCGGCGAGGTGTTCTGGATCGACGTCGAGCCCCGGCGGGTGCTGCTCAACGACACCACCGTCTGGGTAGGCCAGTCGGGCCTCTCCGGCGGCCAGACCACGCCGATCTTCAGCCAGGGGATCTTCGGCGAGGGGCAGACGGTCGCCATCCTCGACACGGGCATCGATCCCGACATGTGCTTTTTCCGGGACACCGCGCTGGGCCTCCCCCCCACCAACGCCTGCAACGGCGGCACGGTGGCCAATCAGAGCCAGCGCAAGGTCGTGGCGGTGAACTTCCTCTGGGCGACCGAGTGCAGCGGCGGCATCAGCAGCACGGAGTGGGACAGCCAGAACCACGGCACCCACGTCGCCGGCACGGTGGCCGGCGACAACTTCGCCAACCCCCTGCTTCACAACACGGCGGACGGCATGGCCCCCGGCGCCAAGCTGGTCATCCAGGACGGCGGCTACTCGGTGGACAACTGCGGCGACCTGCCCGGCATCGGCTGCCCGGTGGTGGACCTCAACCCCCTCTTCCAGCAGGCCTACAACCAGGGCGCCCGCATGCACACGAATTCCTGGGGCGACAACGAGAACGCGGCCGTGCAGAGCAACTACTCGTCGGGCAGCCAGGATGTGGACGAGTTCATGTGGAACCACAAGGATTTCCTGATCTTCTTCGCGGCGGGCAACGCGGGCCCGGGCACCGGCTCGGTCGGCAGCCCCTCGACGGCCAAGAACGGCGTATCCGTGGGCGCCACCCTGCGCAGCACGAGCGCCAACAGCATGGCCTCCTTCTCCAGTTGCGGCCCCACGCTCGACGGCCGGATCAAGCCGGACATCACGGTGCCGGGATCGAGCATCGTCTCGGCCGCCAACGACCGCAACACGGGGACGAACAACTGCGGCACGATCTCGATGAGCGGCACCAGCATGGCCACCCCCGGCGCCGCCGGCCTGACCGCCCTGATCCGCCAGTACTACACGGACGGCTGGTATCCCACGGGCAGCGAGAATTCCGCGAACGGCTTCACCCCCTCGGCCGCGCTGCTCAAGGCGACGCTGGTCAACTCGGCGGTGAACATGACGGGGACCACCGCCATCCCGGCCAACTGCCAGGGCTGGGGACGGGTGCTGCTGGAGAACGCCCTGTTCTTCACCGGCCAGGCGCGGGAGCTCTGGGTCAACGACGACAACACCGGCTTCGCCACCGGCTCGACCGCCACGCAGACCTGGACCTTCACGGTCGGCAGCGGCGAGGCGTTCAAGGCGACGCTCGCCTGGACCGACTTCCCCTCGACCCAGGCGGCGAGCGTGAACCTGGTCAACGACCTGGACCTGACCGTCACCGGCCCGACGGGGACGATCTGGCGGGGCAACGTCTTCGCCTCCGGCCAGTCGACCACCGGCGGCACGTCCGACCGGCGCAACACGCTGGAGCAGGTGCTGCTCAACGCTCCGGCCGCGGGGACGTACACCGTGTCGGTGAAGGCCTTCAACGTGCCGAGCGGCCCGCAGCCCTTCTCCCTGGTGGTGACCGGCGACGTGGCAGCCGGCGGCGGCAATCCCCCGGTGACGGTCTTCTCCGATGACTTCGAGACGAGCCTGGGGTGGACGGTGAACCCGTTGGGCACGGACACGGCCACGCTCGGCCTGTGGGAGCGGGGCGACCCGGCAGCCACGACTTCGAGCGGCACCAAGCAGCTCAGCACGACCGTGAGCGGAGTCAACGACCTGGTGACCGGACGCCTGGCAGGAGCCGCGGCGGGCGATCATGACGTCGACGGCGGCCTGACCACCATCCAGTCGCCGGCGATCGCGCTCCCTGCGACCGGGACGCTGACGCTCTCCTTCTCCTTCTACCTGGCCCACGGCACGAACTCGTCGACCGCGGACTTCTTCCGGGTCAGGATCGTGGGCTCGACGACGTCCCTGGTCTTCGAGGAGCTGGGAGCGGCGAACAACGACGACGCGGTCTGGGCATCGCAGTCGATCAACATCAGCTCGTTCGCGGGGCAGACGGTCCGCATCCGGATCGAGGCCGCGGACGCGAGCACGGCCAGCCTGGTCGAGGCGGCCGTGGATGACGTGAAGATCGTGCAGCAGCCGTAGCGGTTCGTGAGGGGGCGGGCCTTCCCGCCCCCTCAGGCCCTACAACGTCGACCAGCTCTGGACTGCCACGCCGGAGCGCCGGAAGCTCCGGTTGCCCCCGTAGACCAGGGCCGAGGGAGCCTCGGGATCGCCCACCAGCTTGCGCCAGAAGTCGATCCCCGCAAAGAAGTCCTCGGCCACGGTCTGGGCAGATTTGATCTCGACCGCCACCCTCTCGCGGCCCCGGTCGATCACGACGTCGATCTCATGGCCGGTCGAGTCCCGCCAGAAATAGAGGTCCGCCTCGCGGCCCCGATTGAGGAAGTTCTTCAGCAGATCCGCCACGACGAAGCTCTCGAAGATGGACCCGCGGCTGCCGTGCAGGCGGAGGTCCTCCGGGGATTGGATCCGCAGGAGGTAGCACAGAAGCCCCGTGTCGATGAAGTAGAGCTTGGGGCTCTTGATCAGACGCTTGCCGAAGTTGGCGTGGTAGGGACGGAGCAGGAGCACGAGGAAGCTCGCCTCGAGGATGGAGATCCAGCGCCGGGCCGTCGTATGCGTGATCCCGCAGTCATTGGCGAGAGAGCTGAGGTTGAGGAGCTGCCCGTTGCGGCCGGCGCAGAGACGGACGAAGCGGCCGAAGGCCTCGATATCTCCGACGTTGAGGACCTCCCTGACATCGCGCTCGATATACGTCTGGTAGTAGCCCGAATGCCAGGTGGACGGGTCCAGGCCCTTGTCGTGAATACGCGGGTAGAAGCCGCGAAACAGGATGTCCATGAAATCGGGGGAGCTCTCCCGGCTCGCGCCGGGAATCTCCTTGCCCAGCGCCTCCAGAGTGAAAGGCTGCCGCCCTTCGAGCTCGGCGAGCGACAGCGGAAGCAGGTGGAGGACGGCGCTCCTCCCGGCGAGCGATTGGCCGATGGAGCGCAGGAGGAGAAAGTTCTGCGAGCCGCTCAGGATGTAGCGTCCGGGGACGTCATCCCGGTCAACGATGCTCTGAATGTAGGAGAAGAGGTCGGGGGCCCTCTGCACTTCGTCGAGGATGACGTTCCCTGCGAACTGCGCGAGGAAGCCACGAGGATCTGCGAGCGCATACTCCCGCAAGTCGGGCTCCTCCAGCGAAGCATAGGCGTGATCCGGGAACGCTTCCCGGACCAGGGTGGTCTTGCCGGATTGGCGCGGACCGGTGAGCGTCACCACCGGATACTGCCGGGCTACGTCATGGAGAACGGTCTCAAGAGCGCGTGGAATCATGAGAGGATGGGGGTTCTTGCGGATTGAACTTTCGATGTTCAATCTACAAGGATGGGCGCCGTGGGTCAAGCCGCGGCTACAATGGCGAGAGCCCTACTGCAGAAGGAGAAGGAATGACCACGGCCCTGACGATCCATGACGAGACGACATCGGGAGAGCGCAGCCAGAGCCTCACGCTCCACCTGCCGGACCCTACGATCACCGCGCGAGAGCTGATCCGCGCCCGCGTCTTCGAGGAGGTGAGGGCGTACAACGCGGCCCTCCCCGAGCGCTTCCTGGGACTGGTCCAGCCTGTCGACACCGAGCGGGAGCTCAATGGCTACAAGTTCCGGGAACAGCGCAAGCTGGATTGGCACGCGCAGAGCAGCGCCGCCCTCGAAGCCTTCGGCCGCAACGGCTTCGTCCTCCTCGTGAACGACCGGCAGATCGAGTCGCTCGACGAGGAGATCCGGGTACAGCCGGAGACTCAGGTCACTTTCCTGAAGCTGGTCCCCCTGGTCGGCGGATAGCCCATGAAGCGTTCCGTCGTCCTCCTGGTGCTCCAGCTGACCCTCCTGATGGGCAGGGCAGCCCATGCCCAGGAGCCGCGCTTCGCGGACGAGCTGGACGTCGAGGTCGTCAACGTGGACGTCGTGGCGGCCGGCGAGGATGGGGCGCCGGTCCCGGACCTGACGGCGGAGGACTTCGCGGTGCTGGACGACGGCCAGCCGGTGCAGGTCACCCATTTCGCCGCCGCGAATGGGGAACAGGCCGCGCCGCTCCACCTGGTCCTCCTCTTCGACGATGCGCAGATCCAGCCGGCCGAGCGGTCCTCGGCTTATGCGGGTATCGGCCGGCAGCTCGACCGTCTGCTGGGAGCGGCGGACCGGGTCCTGGTCGCGCGCCTGGGAGCGGGGCTCCGGATCGTGCAGCCGTTCACGTCGGACCCTGCGCTGCTCGCCGAGGCCCTGAAGCAGTTGGAGAAAGACCCTCCCGGGATTCCCTCGGACCACGCAGCCCGCAAGGCAGTCCTCGACGAGATCCGCTCCGGCGACGCGCCCAGCGCCACGGCCCTCGGGTCGGGAAACACCGCCGGCGGGCAGATGCAGTCGAACTCGGAGCTGGCCGCCGGCACCTCCCTGACCTCGGTCCGGTCCTACGCCGAACGCCGCCGGACGGAGGTGCTGCAATCCCTGGTCTCCCTGGACCGTCTCGTATCCGCGCTGGCCGGCCTGCCGGGGCGCAAGGCGATCCTCCTGGTGAGCCCGGGTTTCGACCTGCGGCCGGGCGAGGGCGTCTATCAAACCTGGCTGGAGAAGTACCGTTCCACCCGCGCGGCCCGCGGCTCGGGCACCGTGGACATGGAGCGTCCGGGCCTGGACCTCCGGAGCGCCCTCCGGGATCTCGCCGCCGGTGCCAGCGCCAACCGTGTGGCCGTCTACGTAACCGCTCCCGCCGGGGGGGACTCGGGCCGGCCGGACCCGCGCAACGTCGGCGGCTCTTCCATTCAGACGGAGACCGGCGCCGGGGAGTCGCTCCACCTCTTGACCCAGGGCACGGGCGGCATGGCCGTCTTCAACCTGGAGGGGATCGAGCGCCTCGCCGAGGGTCTCGAGTCGGACCTCCATCGCCACTACTCGCTGGCCTACCCATCCCCTCGGTCTTCCCCGCAGGGGGGCGACGGCGCCTGGCATTCCCTGGAGGTGCGCGTGAGCCGGCCCGGCGTGCGCCTCCGCGCCCCGGCGGGATACCGGGCCAAGACCGCCGACCAGCGGACCCAGGAGCGGGCCGCCGCCGCTCTCCTGCTCGACGTGTCCGAGAACCCGCTGAATGTCCAGGTGGACCTGGCAGAGGGAAAGCGGGAGCGCGACGGCAGCTACACCGTGCCGGTCTCGATCAAGATCCCCCTGTCGCGGCTGATGCTGCTGCCTCACGGCAGCGAGCACGAGGGGCGGTTGGCGATCTTTCTCCTCACCCAGGCAGAATCCGGCCTCACCTCCGGCAACAAGCTGGAGGCGCCGGTCCGCATCCCCAACGCCCAGATGGTCGCCTCCATGGGGCAGATCGGCGCGTTCGCGACGAGCGTGCGGGTCAGGCCAGGCACCTACCGGCTGGCCGTCGCGGTGCGGGACGACGTCGCGGCTGTCGAATCGGCGGTGAGCCTGGAGCTGAAGGTCCAGGAGACGGGCAAGAAGGGCAGGGGGAAGAAGAATGCCACGTAGCGCCTTTGCGCTGGCGCTGCTCCTCTCCTTACCCGCCGCCGCCCAGCCCGCGGATCATCTCTCCTTCTTTCTTCAGACCCGCCCGTTGCGGGGGCTTCAAGGTCCCATCGCGACACTGCTGACCACGGGGCAGGAAGGGGGCGGCCTGCCCATGGCCGCGCTCGCGGTTCCCTCCGGCGAGTCGGACGGACGATTCAAGGGAGAAGCCCGGTTCGCCGTCCCCCTGCTCGTGGAGATCGAGGGCAACGGGCTCCTTTCAGGCGGCAGAAAGGACGTCCAGCGCATCGAGATCTATGCCTATGCCATGGGACCGGACGGCGCCGTGAACGACTACCTGGCCCAGGGATTGAGCCTCGATCTCGCCGAGGTAGGCGAGGCCGTGCTGGACAGCGGCATCAAGTTCGTGGGCACGGTCACAATGCCGGCCGGAACGGGGTCTCTGCGGGTGCTCGTGGTCGATCCCGACACGCTGCGCTACAGCTTGCGGGTCCTCCCCTTGACCGTGCCGTCCGCGTCCGCCGGTCCGCTCCTCCTCCCCCCGCTCTTCAGCGATCCGCGCGGGCGCTGGGTCCTCGCGCGGCCCGGCGAGGCGGCCGAGGGGTTGGAGCGCTCCCTGGCTCCCCTGCTCCTGGACGAGGGCTGGGGCCTCCCGTCCTCTCTGCCGCTCCTCTCAGGTGGACGCAAACGGCGGGTGGTTCTCCTCGGCCGAGGGTTGCCGGCGGAGCCCTCGGTCACGCTGGAGATCCGGACCGAGGCCGGCAAGCAGGTCCTGGCGGTGCCCGGCACCGTCATCGAGCGGTCGCAGACTTCCGGGCTGGCGCCCGAGCGGCTCGTCTGTGACTTCGACCTGCCGAAGCTGGAGACCGGGCGCTATCGCGCCTCCGTCGCGATGGCCGGCATGAAGACGCCAGAGCTGACCGTCCTCTACCTTTCCGAGAACCCGCTGAACGAGGAGCCGATCTGGGCGCAGCTCCGGCGGCTGGGCGGCGAGAGCGCGCCCATTCCCGTAGCCACGGCTGAGGCGCCGAAGGGCCGCCGCCGCAATGCGGAGATGGAGCGGATCGCCCGCCAGGGCTATGAGGAGGCGCTCCGCGGCCTCGCTTCGGGCACACCGCTGGATCAGGTCGTCTCCCGCCTGGGAGACATGGAGGCGGGGCTCTACCGCCAGTCGCCGCAGTCCGCCGAGGCCCTCCGAGAGGTCGAGTTGGAGACCGCGCAGCGCCTCGGCAAGGGCGACCCCGAAGTCCTCCTTCCCCTGTCGCTCCTCCATGCCGAGCTCTACCGCAGCTTGCGGGAGCGCAAGGAGATCTACCTGGCCGAGAGCGCCCGCCGCACCTCCGCCGATCTCGCCGCGGCCTATGTCGAGCGCGGCGGCTCGGAGAGCGTGGCGGCCCAGGCCCTGCTCAGCCTGGCCGCCGACCTCCTCGCCTCGGGGGTCCAGAGCGCCAGCCGCTCGATGCTCGACCGGGCTCTCGCGCTGGACGGCCGCAACGAGGCCGTGGGCCTCTTCCTGGCTGCCAGCGCCGAGCGCGACGGCGACTACCCGCGGGCGGCCGACGTTCTGGAACGGCTGGTCCAGGCCCATCCCGACAGCGCGGAGGGGCGCCTGCGCCTGGGGGTCAACCTCGACCGGGTCGGAAAGGCGGCGCAGGCGCGGGAGACCCTGCAGCGGCTGATTTCGGAGCCCGTGCCCGAGTGGGTGAAGACCGTGGCCTTCCAGGAGATGGTCCGCCTCCAGCTTCAGGACGGCAGGCAGGACCGCGCCGTCGCCCTGCTGCGGCAGGCCGTGGCCCGCCTCCCGAACCAGACGCAGCTCGCGGTGCAGCTCGCCTACCTGCTCGAACGCCAGGGATCGGCTTCCGCCGCGCGGGAGATCCTGGCCAGGGTGAAGCCGCGTCCTCAGGCCACGGACGGCTCCCCGCGCCATCGCTACGGCCAGTGGCCAACCGCCGCCCTCGACGAGGTCCGCCGCTCCCTGACGCAGCAGTCGATCCTCCGCCTCGCAGCTCTCGCCCGGGCCCTCGGAGAGAGCTGATGATTTCAGCTCTCCTATCTCTTCTCCTTGCAGCCCTCCTCCAGGACCCCTTTCCCCCTCTACCCCCCGAGTCGGAGATCCACGTCGACGAGGTGATCGACGTCGAGCTGCAGCAGCTCTATGTAACCGTGGCCCGCCCGTCCGGCAGCCCGGTCCTCAACCTGACGGCGGCCGACTT
This sequence comes from Thermoanaerobaculia bacterium, assembly GCA_035536935.1. Classification (GTDB taxonomy): domain Bacteria; phylum Acidobacteriota; class Thermoanaerobaculia; order Multivoradales; family UBA5704; genus DATMER01. The sequence continues at coordinate 19,821 of DATLNC010000042.1, read as the reverse complement.
CGAGATCCTCGACAACGGCGAGCCCCAGGCCGTCTCCACCTTCTCCCGTGGGGACCTGCCGCTCTCGGCGGTCCTCCTGCTGGATGCCAGCGCCAGCATGGAGGGTGACCGGCTGCGCACCGCGGCCGAGGGAGTGAAAGCCTTCGTGTCGCGGGTCCTGCCGCAGGACGAGGTCTCGGTGATGCTGTTCTCGGACGAGCTGCTGATGCGCACCCCGTTCTCCAATGACGCCGCCACGCTGCTGACGCCGGTCGAGGGGGTGGCTGCCCGGGGCGGCACGGCGATCAACGACCATCTCTACCTCGCTCTGCGCGATCTGGACGGGCGGTTCGGGCGCCGGGTCGTGGTGCTGCTCTCCGACGGCGTGGACGTGGAGAGCACGCTTGGAATGGAAGACGTGCGCTGGGCCGCCCGCGGCAGCCAGGCCCTGCTCTACTGGATCCGTCTCCAGGAGACCTCACGAGGGAGGATCGAGCGCTCGTCGGCCTGGCGGGACCGCAACGGGCACGAGGAGCAGCTCCGGCTGCTGGAGACCGCGGTGACCGAGAGCGGCGGGCGGGTGGAGGTCATTCCCGACATCGGCCAGGTCGGGGCCGCGCTGCAGAAGATCCTCCGCGAGCTGCGCGAGCAGTACGTGCTCGGCTACCAGCCGACCCAGAACCACGGCGACGGCTCCTGGCACAAGCTGGAGGTCCGGGTCCGCGGAGGCTCTAAAGCGCGGACCCGGGACGGGTATTTCGACCGTTAGCCCTTCCACTCCCCCTTCAACTTCGCCAAACCATCGATGTACGCCTGCGGCGCCTTGCCCTTGGCGAGAGCCATGGCCTTGTCCAGGTGCTGCACGGCCTCGTCCACCTTGCCCTGGCGCTGGAGGAGCTTGGCCTTGAACTCGTGCCCCCAGAAGTCCTCCTGCAGGGCGAGGGCCTTGTCCGTCCAGGTCATGGCCTCGTCGAGGCGGGCACCCGTGTTCATGGCGTACTGCACGGCTTTCAGGTAGGTCTCCGTATCAGGCTTGCCGGCCAGGGCCTTGTCGAGCTCGCTCCAGACCATCCGGTCCACATCCACCTTCACCGTGAAGGGGACGCGCACGGTTTCCCAGGCCATCTCGATCACGGCAGTATCGGATGTGGCCGGATTCATGGTGAAGGCCATCCACTCGGTGGCCGGCCCGGTCTGCGGCTTGACGTCGAAGCGGACGAGGTCCTCTTCCGGCTTGTAGAAGTAGGCGCCCCACTGCTTGGGCTGCTTGTTGAGGATCAGGGTCCACTTGTCCTTGGCGGGGATGGCGAACAGCCCGTAGGTGCCGGCCGGCACGTCGTGCCCTTCGACCTTCACGGGAGTCGAGAACGAGATGGTGGTCGCCTCGTTGGCGCCGAGGCGCCAGACCTCGCCCCAGGGAACGAGCTCGCCCCAGATGGTGCGCCCCTTGACCCCGGGACGGTGATAGACGATCTCCACGTCCGTGACGCCGACCGTCAGGGCGGCCTTCGCGGCGGGGCTCGGCTGCGGCAGCCTGGGAGCCTGCGCCTGGATGGACGTGGACAGGAAGAGGGCGGCGAGCACAGCGGCAAACGTTTTCATCCTAGAAAGACCTCCGTTGGTTTCGGACGGCGATCATACCCGACCGGCGCCTGCCCGCCGCGAGCTTACGCGATCACTATCCCTTCCCCCCGCCGCCTCCGCCGCCGGGAGGATTGGTCTCCGCGCCCCAGGTGCCCGACATCTCCGTGCCTGGCATGTGCTTGATGCCCTTCCCCTTGGCGCGCGGCTCGATACTGGCCTTGAGACGGGGTATGCCGTCGGCCCTGTCCTCCTGCTCGATGACCAGCACGCAATTCGCGTCCTTCATGGACAGCTCGAGCCGGCCTTTCAGGTACTTGAAACCTTCGCGGGGCTTGATCCGGGACCGTCCCGCGGGAGCGATCCGGAAGGTCTTGGACGACCCGTTCTGCTGGGCCTCGATCTTGACGGTGCTGCCCTTCGCGGGGAGGTACTTGGTCAGCTGGCCGCTTCCGTCGGTCACCGTCCAGTTCTTGAGGAAGTAGCTGAGGTCAGCCATCTCCGACTCCTTTCACATGAGAATCGATAGGACGCGCACTCTCATCCCTGATCTTCTTGTCACCAAAGCGAAAATCATTTCACTTGCAGTAACGAAGCTGCAAGGGCTCAGCGCCAGTCGCCCTGAAGCACGAAGGGGGCCCAGTAGAAAGGGTCCTGCCAGCGCGGGTCGCCGCGGATGGAGAGCTGGGCCGAGCGCAGGGCGGCGGCGGGAGGGAGCCTGTTCTTGAGCATGGCGCGGTAGAAGCGGCTCATCAGCTCGGCGGTCGCGCGGTCTTCCACGAGCCAGAGGCTCGCCATCACCCGCTCCGCCCCGGCATAGAAAAAGCCCTGGGTCAGCCCCATCAGACCCTCGCCCCGGATCTCGCGGCCCAGCGCGGTCTCGCATCCCGAGAGCACCACCAGGTCCGCATCCAGCTCGAGGTTGTAGACGTCGCTCAGGCTGAGGGACCCCTCCTGTGGCTGGCCTTTCTCGTCGAACATGGAAAGGGCGAGGAAAGAGAGACGGGGAGTCTCGGGATCGATCCTGCCGTGGGTGGCGAAATGGACGGCGCGGTACCCGGCGAGGTCGCCGCTCAGGGCCGTGGCGCGGCTGGCCCTGGCTCCGAGCGCCAGGAAGACCTGGCCTGGATCAATGAGCTCCGCGATGGCCCTGGCCTCGCGTCCGGTTCCCGCCAGCCTTTGGAACCGCTCCGCCGCGCCGGGCGAGGGGGACCGGCCCGCGCCTGGGTTCGGGAGGCGGGGGAGGCGCGAGTCCGAGGTGCTGAAGACGGGATCGGCGAGGATCGCGACAGCCTTCTCCGCCCGCGGCCGAACCGCGAGCACCCGGCGCTGGACGTCCAGGACCGACGCCGACGGCAATGAAACGATCTCGTGCCCGATCAGGAGCGGCTCGCTCCCGGCCGGGTCCTCGGGGTCGGGCAGGGTGGCAAAGGGAATGTATTGGAGAACGCCGTCCGCCACGATCACGAGCCGCAGGCAGTGCAGCCGGTCCGCTACTTGCCCGAAGAGGATCCGGCTCAGCTCGCGGTGCGCCCCGGCGTCCTTCTTCTCCAGCTTGCGGACGTCCTCGTAGCTGCGGCTCGCAGCAGCCTCGATCACCGCCCGGCCGGGGAGCTCGAAGCTCTCCACCCGGTCCGGAGCGACGAGCCAGAGAAAGCTCCTCTCCTCGCCCAGGGTGTACTCCAGGAGCACGGTGTCCCGGTCGAGGAGGCCGCGGATCGCAGCGGCGTCGAGGGGAGGCTGGTCGAGCGCGGCGTAGCGCGGATTGCTGCGGCGGATCTGGTCCTCCAGGCGCTCGGCTTCGGCGAGCAGGCCGGCCTGCTCGCTTTTGAGCTGGGCATGCTTGTCCTGGCTGGAGGATGCGCGCAGCTCGCGGGCGTTGCGGCCGAGCTGATAGGCGAGGGTCGCCTCCCGTTCGCGCAGCTCCGCGGGGATGCCCTCCCGGATCTCGTTCCGGGCCTCCCTGAGCAGGTCGAGGAGCGAGCGCGCGCGGGCGCGCTCGCTGAGCGCGAGGGCCGCTTCGGCTTGCCCAAGGCCCATCCGCAGGCCGATGGCGAGGTCGAAGGCATGGCGGCGGGAACCCAGCACCGAGGCGCGGAGCCCCGGGTCCGCCACCCTGGCCCGGGCCGACTCGACGAGACCGACGGCCTCCTCGGCGTGGGCGACGGCATCCTGGAGACGGCCCAGCCCGCGCTCCACCCTGGCGAGAGAGCCCAGGGTCTCCGCCTGCGTGCTCGGCTCTCCCGATTCGCGCCGCAGGCCGAGAGCCTCGCGCAAGGTGGCCAGCGCCTTCTCCCGCTGCCCGAGCCGGGCCTCGGTCTCGCCGGTCTGCTGCAGGACGTTCGCGAGGCCGGCGCGGTTTTCGAGGCTGCGGTGCAGGGCGGCGGATCGAGTCAGGAGATCCAGCGCCCGGTGCAGGTCGCCGGCTCCGAGATACCCCTGGCCCAGCTGCCCGAGGGCGAAGGCCTCCCCCGCCCGGTCTCCCATCTCCCGGGCGATCTGCAACGCGCGACCGTAGGGCTCGAGCGCTGCCGCAACGTCTCCGAGCCTCTCGTGCGCCTGGCCGAGAAGGAGCAGGGTGGCCACCTCTCCTCTCCGGTCTCCGAGCTCCCGCCGGATCGGCAGGGCCTCGCTCAACAGATCGAGGGCCCGCTGGGGCTCGCCGATGTCGAGGTAGGCGGCCCCGAGATTGCTGAGGACCCGGGCTCCCCACTCGCGGTCCCCCACCTTGCGGACCGCCTCCAGGGCCTGGCCGTAGTCGATCAGGGCCTGGCCGAGGTCGTCCTGATCGACGGAGAGCACGGCGAGGTTGTTGAGCACCTTCGCCGCCTCCTTCCAGTCGTTGAGGGCGCGCCGTTTCTCCAGCGAGCGGTTGTAGAGCTCCCGGGCCTTCCGGGGCTCCCCGAGACCGCCGTAGGCTCCCCCGAGCCCGTTGAAGGCTTCGGCGTCCGGCTCGCCCACCTCTTCCAGCAGGGGGAGGAGCCGCTCGTAGCAGCGGATCGCCTCCCGCCATTCGCTGAGGTTGAGCCTGATCAGGCACAGGTTCTGCGCGGTGACCGCTTCGCCCCAGCGATCCTTTTGCGCCCGCCGGATCTCCAGCGAGCGCTCGTTGGAGGCGATCGCCTCCTGGTACCGGCCCAGCTTCCACAGGGCCAGTCCCATGTAGGTGAGGACGTCGGCCTCCCTGGCCCGGTCTCCCAGAGAGTTGAAAAGAGGGAGAGCCTCGTGGAGGAGGTCCAGCATGGGCTGAGCCTTGCCGAGGCGTTGATGGACCACCGCCAGGCGGAACAGCGCGCGGGCCTCTTCGCGCTTCCGGCCCAGGGCCCGCCAGTGCGCGAGCGCTTCCGTGTAGAGCGTCAGGGCTCTCTCCTGCGCCTCCCCGGCCTTCTGCGTGAAGAGAATCCCGGCCTCGGTCATCAGCCGCTCGGCCTCGATCCTCTCGGGAGACGTGGCGGGCAGCTCCTCCACCCGCAGGAGGAAGCGGCCCTTCGGGGCACCCGCCATGACCGAGCGGACCTCCAACCTGTACTGCCCTTGCTCCTCGATGAGCCAGGTCTCACTCCCCGCCCGCTCGGTGGCCGTGTCCATGGTCCCGAGCGGCTTGCCCGAGGGACCGAAGAGCCCGAGGGCCACATTGATCCCGTCCTGCTCGACCGTGATCAGCACGGGCTGTCCCTTGGCTTCGATCTCGAAGGTCTGAGCCCCTCCGCCAGCGAGCTCCTGGTCGACCGGCAGAGCCGGCGCGGCCAGCAACAGGGCTAGCAGGAAGGCTGATGGCATCCATTCATTCTTTCACGCTTAGAATCGCGCCATGAACAGGCTTCTCGGTGTCATCCTGTCCCTCCTGCTCCCGGCCTCCGCTGCGGCCTCCGTCGGGGAAATAACCACCTTCGCCATCACCGACGCGCGCATCTTCGACGGCGAGCGCCTCATCCCCCGCGGCACGGTCGTGGTCAAGGACGGCAAGATCGCGTCCGTGGGGGCGAATGTAAAGGTCCCCGAGGGGGCGGAGCGGATCGACGCGGCCGGCGGCACTCTGCTTCCCGGCTTCATCGACGCGCACACCCATGCCTTTTCGGGAGGGCTATCGCGGGCGCTCGCCTTCGGCGTCACCACCGAGCTCGACATGTTCAACACTCCGGAGGTCGCGAACCGCCTGAAGGAGGAGCAGAAGCGCCCCGGCGGCGCTCCCGGCCGCGCCGACCTCTTCAGCGCCGGCATCCTCGCCACCGCGCCGGGAGGCCATGGCACCCAGTACGGGCTGGCGATCCCCACCCTGACGAAGCCGGAGGAGGCCCAGGCCTGGGTGGACGCCCGCATCGCCGAGGGCTCGGACTACATCAAGATCGCGGTCGAGGACTTCTCCGCCTATGGCGGCTCCCTGCCCACTCTCGACAAGGCGACCGTGGCCGCCCTCATCAAAGCGGCCCACGCCCGGGGCAAGCTGGCGGTAGTCCATGTCAGCACCGCCGCCTCCGCCCGCCAGGTCATCGAGGACGGAGCCGACGCGATCATCCACCTCTTCTCCGACCGCGAAGCCGACCCGGATTTCGCCAAGCTCGCCGCCGAGCGCAAGGCCTTCGTCATCCCCACCCTCACCGTCCTCGAAAGCTCCAACGGCATCGCGAGCGGGAAGTCCCTGACGGAAGACACCCGGGTGCGCGGGTTCCTGCAGGCGGACGAGATCGAGAACCTCGGCAAGTCCTTTCCGGCCAAGACCGCCGGCGGGATGCCCGTGGCCTACAAGACCGTGAGCCAGCTCGCGGCTGCCGGGGTACCGATCCTGGCCGGCAGCGATTCGCCCAACCCGGGCACCGCCCACGGCGCGAGCATCCACCGGGAGCTGGAGCTTCTCGTCCAGGCGGGGCTCACCCCCGAGCAGGCCCTGGCCGCCGCCACCTCCGCCCCGGCCCGCGCTTTCAAGCTCGCCGACCGGGGACGGATCGCACCCGGGCTGCGGGCCGACATGATCCTGGTGGCCGGCGACCCGCTCAAGGACATCACGGACACGCGCAACCTCGTGCGCATCTGGAAGGGAGGCGTCCCGTTCGAGAGGCCCATCCCTTCCCAGACTCCGGCGGCAGCCGCCGTGCCGGCCGCCGCGCTGCCCGCGAACGGCCTGGTGAGCGACTTCGAGGACGGCAAGCTCTCCGCCTCGTTCGGCTCGGGCTGGTCGGAGTCCACGGACAAACGGTTCGGGGGAGTCTCCGAGGTGAAGGCGGAGGTGGCGAGCGGCGGAGCGCAGGGCAGCAAGCATGCGCTGAAGATCTCGGGCGAGGTCAAGCCCGGCTTTGCCTTCCCCTGGGCCGGCGCGATCTTCCTGGCCGGCGCGCAGCCGATGGCGCCGGCCAACCTTGCGGACGTCCAGGCCCTGGAATTCTGGATGCAGGGAGACGGCGCCATCACCGTGATGCTCTTCGCGGCGAACCTCGGCCAGCAGCCTTCCATGAAGACGTTCGAGGCCGGCCCGGAGTGGACGAAGTACACGTTCCCGGTCTCCGACTTCGCCGGGATCGACCCGAGCGGGCTCCTGGGCGTCTTCTTCGGAGTCAGTCCGGCCCCGCGGAAGTTCGAGATCCGGGTGGACGACGTCCGGCTGATCAGGAAGTAGGCAGACCGGCGAGCAGCGACCGCACGTGCTTCAGCTCGTCCTCGCTGACCGTGTGCCCCATCGCCGGGTAGATCCGCTCGGTCACGCTCGCGCCCATCCGGGTGAGCACCTCCGTGCTCTCCTGCACCCGCGCCAGGGGGATGTGCGGGTCCCGGTCGCTGCAGCCCAGGAAGACCGGCGTGCCGTCGAAAGAGCCTGAGTAATCGCGAGGCGTTCCAGGCGGGCCGATGAGCCCACCCGAAAGCCCCACCACTGCGCCAAAGCGCCGGGCGTTCCGCGCGGCGTACTCCAGAGACAGGCAGGCCCCCTGGGAGAAGCCGAGCAGGACCGTGCGCTCCGGCGGGATTCCCTCGGACCCCAGCCGCTCGACGAGATGGCCGAGCAGGGTCAGCCCGTTCGACAGCCCCGGCTCGTTCTTCTCCATGGGAGCCATGAAGCTGTACGGATACCAGGAGTACCCCTCGGCCTGCGGCGCGAGATACGCCAGGTCCGGCCGGCCCAGCTCGCGCCCCAGGCCCAGGATGTCCTCCGCCGGCGCTCCCCGGCCGTGGACCAGGATCATGGCCGCCGTCGCCTGACCCAGAGGGCTCCCGGCCGCGAGAACCCGGGCGCTCACACCATCACCTCGATTTGAGGCAGGATGCTTTCAATCTTCTTCCGCTCGGACTCCAGCCAGGGCGGCAGCTTCAGGTCGGTGCCCAGGGTCGCCACCGGCTCGTCCTTGGTGAAGCCGGGCGGGTCCGTGGCGATCTCGAAGAGCACGCCTCCCGGCTCGCGGAAGTAGATCGAGTGGAAGTACTGGCGATCCAGGATCGGGCTCGCGTGGAAGCCCCGGCGCCTCAGCTCCTCGTGCCACGCGCGCTGATTGGCGTCGTCGGGAGTCCGCCAGGCCACGTGGTGAACCGTGCCGGCAGCCACATTCCCCCGCGGCGCGCTGGGGCTGCCGACGACGTCCACCCTCGTGCCGCCGCCCGCATCGAAGCGCAAGCGGTCGCCGAGCTCGCCCGCCGGGCGGAAGCCCAGGAGCCCGGTGAGCACTTCGGAGGTGATCTGAGGGTTCCACTCGGTCAGGGTGATCCCCTCGAAGCCGCGCACGGCGTGCTCGGCCGGGACCGGCCCCGCCTCCCACGGTTGGCGTTCGTCCCCGGCGCGGGCGACCAGCTCCAGCAGGAGGCCGTCCGGGTCGCGGAGCGTCAGCACCTCCTCCTCGAAGCGCGGCCGCGGAGCCTCGTAGCCAATCCCGAGCCGGTCCAGCCGCTCGGTCCACCAGCCGAGAGAGCCTTCCGGCACCGAGAACGACGTCACCGTCGCCTGCCCCGCGCCATGGCTGCCCAGCCGGGCCATGGGCCACGGGAAGAAGGTCAGGATGGTGCCCGGATTCCCCTGCTCGTCGCCGTAATAGAAGTGATAGGTCCCCGGATCGTCGAAGTTCACCGTCTTCTTGACGAGCCGCAAGCCGAGCACTCCCGTATAGAAATCGACGTTCGCCTGCGGATCCCGCGCGATCGCGGTGACGTGATGGATGCCTCCGATGTGTCTGTCCATGTGTACCCAGCTCCCTTCACCCGGTCCAACAGGAACGTATTCCCTCGGGGCTCCCGATCGGGATGTACATGCGGTTCACAAAACTGTACGTCCGAGCCTCGGGAACTCACTTCCGAATCGTTCGGATGTACATCCGAGTCGCCCGACTGTACATCCGAGTTCTGCGCATGTATATCCAAGCGGCTCGGATGTACATCCAAGCAGCTCAGCTTCACATCCGAGTCGATCGCATGTACATTCAAGTCATTCGTCTGTACATGCGAGTCGCTCCGCAATCCATCTGCGCCGTTCGTTGTACATTAAATACGCCCGGCTGTACATGCGACTTGCCTACCCCGAGTGCTAACCTCTCTGCGATGACCTCCTGGCTCCTCAGATTTGCCAAGGGCAAGGTCCCGCGGATCTCCGAGACTGAGCGCCAAGCGCTGGAAGCAGGGACTGTCTGGGTGGATGGCGAGCTCTTCTCCGGCAAGCCCGACTTCGAGAGGATGCTGCGGGAGCCCTACCCCGGGCTCTCGGAGCACGAGTGCGCCTTTCTCGACGGCCCGGTCGAGACGGTCTGCGCCATGGCCGATCCGGACCGCGAGCCGTCTCCGGAAGTCTGGCGCTACCTCAAGGAGCAGCGCTTCTTCGGCCTCGCCATCCCCCCGGAGTATGGCGGCCTCGGCTTCTCCGCCCTGGCCCTCTCCACGATCTTCGGCAAGCTGGCATCGCGCTCCCTCGGCCTGTCGGCCGTCGTCCTGATCCCCAACTCGGTCGGTCCCGGCGAGCTGCTGCTGGAGTACGGCACGCCCGAGCAGAAAGCCCACTACCTCCCCCGCCTGGCCCGCGGCGAGGAGATCCCCTGCTTCGCGCTCACCGAGCCCGAGGCCGGGTCCGACGCCGCCTCGCTCCGCTCCGAGGGGGTCCTGTTCCGCGACCGCGCAGGCAAGCTCGCCCTGCGCCTCAATTGGACGAAGCGGTACATCACGCTCGCGCCGGTCGCCACCCTGCTGGGCCTCGCGTTCCGGCTGCGCGACCCCGAAAACCTTTTGGGCAAGGGCGACGACGTGGGGATCACCGTGGCCCTCGTGCCCACTCACCTGCCCGGGGTGAAGATCGGCGACCGCCACGATCCGCTCGGCGTCCCATTCCCCAACGGCCCCACCGAGGGGCGGGACGTGGTGGTGCCGTTCGAGGCCATCCTTGGAGGACCGGCCGGGGCCGGGCTCGGCTGGAAGATGCTCATGGAGGCCCTCTCGGCCGGCCGGGCGATCTCGCTGCCCGCCCAGTCGGTCGGCGGCGCCAAGTACGTGGCCCGGGTGGTGGGCGCGTACAGCATGATCCGGCAGCAGTTCGGAATCGCGATCGGCCGCTTCGAGGGGATCGAGGAGCCGCTCGCCCGCATCGGCGGGCTTCTCTATCTCATGGAGGCCGCGCGGGTCTTCACCTGCGCCGGGGTCGACGCCGGACACCGACCCTCCGTCCTCTCCGCGGTATCCAAATACCACCAGACCGAGCTGCTGCGCGCCCTGGTCCAGGACGGCATGGACGTGATGGGGGGCGCCGCGATCTGCCTCGGGCCGCGCAACCTGATGGCCCGGGCGCACGCCGGAGCGCCCATCGGGATCACGGTCGAAGGGGCGAACATCCTCACCCGCACCCTGATCCTCTTCGGCCAGGGAGCGATCCGCTGCCATCCCTATGCCCGAAGAGAGATGCAGGCGATCGAGGCGGGGGATGCCAAGGGGCTGCGCAAGGCGCTCCTCGGCCATGCCGGCTTCATTCTGAAGAACCTGCTCCGTTCCACGCTCAGGCTGGGGCGCTCGCCGGTCGCGGGCCCCACCGCCGGCTACTATCGCAAGCTCGCCTGGGCCTCGGCCCGCTTCGCGCTGCTGACCGACCTCGCGCTGCTGTCGCTCGGCAGCCGGCTCAAGCGGAAGGAGAAGCTCTCCGGCCGCTTCGCGGACGTCCTCTCCTGGATGTACCTGGGCTTCTGCGCGCTGCGGCGCTTCGAGGCCGAGGGCCGCCGCGAGGAAGACCTGCCGCTCGTCCGCTGGTCGGCCGAGCACGCGCTCTCCCGCATCCAGGCCGCCTTCGAGGGGATTCAGCAGAACTTCGAGGGTCCGCTGAGGATCCTGATCCCCCGCGGCCGGATCGGCGCCCCGCCGAGCGACCGTCTCGGGGCCGAGGTGGCCGACATCCTCCGCCGCCCGGGAGAGCAGCGGGACCGGCTCACCGCCGGCATCTTCCTCCCCTCCGCCCGGCTGGAGCGCGCTTTCGTCCTGACCTGGGAGGATGCGCCCGAGGCGGCGGTGGTCCGTGCCGAGGCTCTCCAGGTCGACAGCTTCTCCCCACAAAAAAAAGGGCCGGGCTCGGAGGCTCCGGGCCCGGCGCGCGCAGCCTTCCATAAAAACTAGTTCAGCGGGCAACCCAGGTTGTTGTCACCATCCAGCTCCGAGGCGAGCGCGAGCATGGTGTCGCGGTTGTTGCTGGTCAGCGCCGCGTTCACGTCGGCCAGGATCTCGGCCGTGGTCCGCGGGTAGTCGACGCCGGAGTGCGCCGCGTTGAGCAGCGCCGCCACCGCGGCCCGCAGCAGGATCTTCGCGGAGCCGAGCGTGCCCGGACCGCCGCCGCCCTGCAGGCTCAGGAGCAGGCTCTGTGCGGCGAGCGGCGGGAAGGCGCTGGCGCCGGAGAACACGCTCCCGGTGGACTGCCCCGGCGAGTAGCCGGTGCCGGCCCAGGATTCGGTGTGGTTCTTCCAGTAGCCCGGGGTGCAGCCGGTCGCGTCGCCGGGCGGCTCCTCGTTGGGGCCGGGGCCGGCCGGCACTGGCAGCCGCAGCAGGCCGAGCGACCACAGCATCGAGTCGGGGTTCATGTTGGGCGGCGCCGAGAAGAGCTGCACCGTGGTCGAGGAGACCCCCGCCGGGATGTTGACCACGAGCGCGTCCGAATCCCAAGAGGCGCCGTCGGAGCTGTCGAGGCCGTTTATCACGCTGGGGTTGTTGCTGATGTCGATGCGGTCCGGCCGGCCCGCAACCGCGTCGCCCACGAAGACGAACAGCTTGGCCTGCCGCGCCGCCGTGTGGGCGCCATGGTTGAAGGTGACCGGGTCGGTCACCTGCGTGTGGCCGGGAATCGGATCGGCTCCGTAGGCGAAGTCCAGGCCGTCGAAGGCGATCACGCGCCAGACCGTGGTGTCCGCGGGATCGGTGTAGATGACCAGCAGGCTGACGCCGTTCCAGCGGAAGAGGTTGCTCGCCGTGTTCCCGTCCTGGACCGTGAAGGACTGGAGCCCGCTCCCCTTGGCCTGGACCAGGGACGTGACATTGGCCAGGTAGCCGATGTTGTTGATCGGACCGCCGCCCGAGACCGGCTGGTCCTCGGTGCCGATCACCGTGCCCGTGATCGTCACGCCGTCGAGCTTGATCACCTGGTCCTTGTACGGCTGCGAGGGGATGACGCACACGCCCCCGCTCTGCGGGCACGGGCGGTCCCGGCCCGCCCAGTAGAGCAGCGCAGCCTGCACGGGACCGCCGATGTTGACACTGAAGGACCGGCTACCCGATCCGATGCCCTGCGTGCCCACTCCGCCCTCACTCACCGCAAGGCCCTGACCCTGGATGTCCAACGAGACCTGCAGCGGCGTCGCACTGGCCGCTGCAGCCAGGAAAACGAGAAGGACGACGGAGCACACATACTTAGACCGGTTCATGATGACCTCCTGAAGTGGATCCAATGAAGCTCGCTCGAGGAGGGGTGCTCCCGTAGGCAGAAACTGCACGGCATTTTGAAAATGCGTGAAGTACGGAAGATGGAACAGACCCCAGATTGAGCATGGCGGCACTCTCTCGGGGCTTTCGGGAACCGGGCTATCTCCCCACGTAAATGGCGGAGATCCCAGGCTTTGCGGCCCCGCCTCGCGGCGGGTGTGCCCTTATCGGAGCCTCATCTCAAACAGATACTGGCAACGTCCGGCACTTCGAGCTACATACGGCAATACCAAAACGGTGCAGAAACAGTGCCATACATATAGCGGATTTGACACTTTTTCATGCGTGCTCTCTCCCTGCTACCATTACCGTCCATGATCCTCCAAGCCGTCCTCCTCCTTTTCGCCGCACCTTCTCCCGATCTCGACGCGGCCGCTGCGGAGCGCCTGGCCAACCTTGCCCTCGCCTGCGTCCATCGCGAGTACCCGAACAAGATCGCCCACGTGATGAACGGCGATCCCGACGTCAAGCCGCCGCGGGAGCTGACCCCATCCTTCTATGGCTGCTACGACTGGCACTCGGCCGTGCACGGGCACTGGCTGCTGGCGCGGCTGGCCCGCCGCTTCCCCGACGCGCCCCTGGCGGCCAAGGCGCGGGAGGCGCTGGAGAAAAGCCTGACGCCGCAGAACATCACGGCCGAGGTGGCCTACCTGGAAGGCGCCGGGCGCAACACCTTCGAGCGCCCCTACGGTCTGGCCTGGCTGCTCCAGCTCGCGGCCGAGCTCAGGGAGTGGGAAGACCCCCAGGCACAGCGCTGGGCCAAGGCGCTGGAGCCGCTCGAGAGGGCCTCGGCGCAGCGCATCCGCGCCTGGGCGCCGAAGCTCTCCTTCCCCATCCGCACGGGCGAGCACAATCAGACCGCCTTCGGCTTCGGGCTGATTCTGGACTGGGCGCGCGGCGCGGGGGATCGGGAAACCGCCGCGCTCATCGAGTCGCGGGTGCGCGACCTCTACCTCAAGGACCGCGCCTGCCCGCTGGCGTACGAGCCTTCCGGCGAGGACTTCCTCTCCCCCTGCCTGGGCGAAGCGGACCTCGTCCGCCGCGTGCTCCCGTCCGAAGCCTTCGCCGAATGGCTGAGCGCATTCCTGCCGCAGATCCCGAAGGACGGCCGGGGCGACTGGCTCGCGCCCGGAGTCGTCACCGATCCCACGGACGGCAAGCTCGCCCACCTGGACGGCCTGAACCTGTCGCGCGCCTGGATGCTGGAAGGAATGGCCGCGGCCCTGCCGCCGAGCGACTCGCGCGTTCCCGCGCTGCGCGCCGCCGCAGCGGCGCATCGGGAGTCGGGCTTACGCGCGGTGACCGGCGAGCATTACGAAGGCGGACACTGGCTGGGGAGCTTCGCGGCCTATCTGGTCACGGGGCGCGGGCTGCCTAACTCACGCCCAGGATCCACCCCTCCAGCCGCGCCCGCTCCTGCTCGGGCTCCGAAAGCGGCGGAGTGAAGTAGGGGCGCAGCAGGCCGAGCTGGTCGCGCTCCTGGAGCCAGGCGCAGATGGCGTAGGCATCCAGATCCATCTTTTTCAGCCCTTCCTTGGGGTAGCGGTGGCGCAGCCTTGCCGGGCGCACCTCGGCCACGACCGACTTCCCGGCCGGCACCTCGAAACCGTCGAACGGCCAGAAGTGAGCGCTGTCGCCGACGCGGCGCAGGTAGTCGATCCACGGCAGGCCCGCGTGCGTGGCCTTGGCCGGGCTGTCCTGGATGTCGAACTGGAAGACGCTGCGCGGGAAGGCGGTCCAGCGGCCCGTGAGGCGGTGCTCGTCCGGATCGCCGGTGCGCGGGTTGCCGGGCAGGAGCTCGCGGACGGAGAACTTGTCCGTGGGCCAATGCCCCTCGAAGTCGGTGAGGAACTGGTCCCAGGAGTCGAGCTGGTGGCGGTCCATGTAGCTCTGCGGGAACGAGAAGGCGTGGTCGAGCCCGACGATGGCAGGGGCGTCTGCCTCGGTGAGGCGGGCGAGCAGCCACTCGGCCAGCTCGCGCCGGCTCCAGCGGCCGTCCCCGGCTTCCGGGTTCTGCTCCAGGTACGGCTCGTGGTCCTCCCGCGCCGAATAGACGCGGATCTCCCGGATCCTCTCCCCCGGCTCTTTGCGGCCAGAGTAACGAATCCCTACGTAATGATGGAAGTCAGGCATTGCGATCTCCCTCCCGTTGCAGGAGGGAGATCTTATCTCAGGCCGCGGCGCCCGAAGCTGCAACCAGGGCTTGGATGGCGGCGCGGTCGGACTGGCCGATGCGCAGGAACTCGACCCCTACGTGGTGCTCGCGTCCCTCCCGGGACTCCCAGGCCACGCGGCCGTCTGCCCGCAGCTCGCGGTTGCCCAGGGTGATGCGCAGCTCCATCAGCGAGAGATAGCCGATCGTGTCGTCGGAAACGAGCATGCAGCCGCCCGCTCCAAGGACCTTGACCCAGGCGATCTTCTCTTTTTTGCGGTCGCCGAGGATCCTGACGTACGCGATGCTGTCAGCCGCGATGCGCTGGAAACGGCGGATGGGGCGCTGCATGGTCTCGCCTCCCTCCGGGCGTTGCTGCTTGCCGGAAGTTTGGCTATAACTCTACGTAAATAGCTTGAGGAGATCAAGTGCGCCGAGCGGCGGCGCTAGAATCCGCGCGATGCTCGATACCCTGGTAATCGGAGCCGGCATCTCCGGCCTGACCACCGCCTTCCACCTCGCGCGGGGTGGACAGCGCGTGGCAGTGCTCGAAGCCTCGCCCCGGGTGGGCGGCTCCCTGGAGACGAAGACGGACGGCCCCTGGCGCTTCGAGCTGGGGCCGAACACGGTCCTGGAGAGTCACGAGTCCGTCACCCGGCTGATCCGCGAGGCCGGCCTGGAGTCCGAGAAGGTCACGGCGTCGCCCTCGGCCAGGCGCCGCTATCTCTGGAAGAGCGGGCAGCTCCATCCTCTCCCCTCGGGACCGCTCGGCTTCCTCGGCACGCCGCTCTTCCCAACCTCGGCCAAGCTCCGTCTGCTCCGCGAGCCCTGGATCTCCAGGGGGGATTCGGAGGAGAGCATCGCCGCCTTCGTGCGCCGGCGGCTCGGGCAGGATTTTCTCGATTACGCCGTGGGACCGTTCGTCTCGGGCGTCTATGCCGGCGATCCCGAGCGGCTCTCGGTGCGGCACGCTGTGCCCAGGATCGCAGACCTGGAACGGGAGCACGGCAGCCTGATCCGTGGTGCATTCGCTAGAAAAGGCGCGGGACCGCGGGGCGCGATGTTCTCCTTCCGCGAGGGCATGGAGCAGCTTCCCCGCGAGCTGGCGCGGCAGATCGGGGACGTGCGCACCGGCGTCGCCTGCCGCCGGATCGTGCGCTCGGGCGAAGGCTTCCGCGCCGAAACGGACTCAGGTCCGGTCGAGGCGAGACGGGTGGTCCTCTCTGTCCCTGCGGATGCCGCGGCCCGGCTGTTGGAGAGGGATGGCCTAGCGGAAATCCCCTACGCGCCGGTGTCGCTGGTCTCGACCGGCTGGCGCCGCGAGGACGTCGCCCATCCCCTGGACGGCTTCGGATTCCTGGCGCCTCGTAAAGAAGGGCTGCGGGTGCTCGGCGTGCTCTTCCCGTCCGAGATCTTCCCGGGGCGGGCGCCGGCCGGTCACGTCGTCCTGACTGCCTTCGCCGGCGGCCGGACCGATCCCGAGGTAGCGACGTGGGACGAGGACCGGCTGATGTCCGAAGTGCTGAAAGAGCTGCGCAAGACGGTGGGGGTCCGCGGCGAGCCGGTGGTCTCGACGGTCCGGCGCTGGCCGCGGGCAATCCCCCAATACGAGCTGGGGCACGGCCGATTCCTCGACATGGCTCGGGAAGCCGAGTCGGCCCTCCCTGGTCTGAGCATCGGCGGCAACTTCCTCCGCGGGGTCTCGGTCCCGGACTGCATCCGCAACGCGACCGCCCTGGCGGAGAAGCTCCTTCAGCGCTGAGCCGCGTTCTTCTCCTGGCGCTCCTGGCGCGGCCGGCCGGAGAGCGTCGCCATTCGTGTAGAATCCCGCCCGCTCCTATGGCAACACCTCCGCCGCAGCCCCTGCCCGCCCGGAAGAAGCTCGTCTTCTCCCTGATCCTGCTGGGATTCGTCTGGATCCTGGTCGAGCTCGCCTGCTGGGTGGGCCTATGGGCGTTGGACAGGTACAAGGGGATCGAGTACACGCCCGCCCTGGTCCGGACGCTCTCCGACAAGCACCGGGGCATCCTCCAGGCGCACATCGGAGAGAGCGGCTCCTACGTGCTCTTCGACCCGGAGCTGGGCTGGACCATCCGTCCCAACGGGTCCAAGAGGGGCTACAGGACCAACCGCTACGCCATCCGCGCGAGCCGCGAGTACGCGATCGAGCCGCCGCCGGGAACGCTGCGCCTGGCCGCCTTCGGCGATTCCTTCACCCACGCCAGCGACGTGCCCAACGGGGAGACCTGGCACTTCCGCATGGAAGAGATGGGTCCGCAGATGGGGAAACAATTGGAGGTGCTGAACTTCGGCGTCCCCGGGTTCGACCCGGGCCAGGCCCTTCTCCGCTACCGGCGCGAGGGGGTGAAGTTCCATCCCCACATCGTGCTGATCGGCTTCATGTCCGAGAACATCAACCGGATGGTCAACACTTTCCGGCCCTTCTACTTCCCCAAGAGCGGCGTGCCCTTCACCAAGCCACGCTTCGCGCTGCGCGGCGGCGAGCTGGTCCTGATCCCGAACCCGATCCAGAGCTTCGACGGCTACCGCGAGCTCCTGCGGGACGCGGAGCACGTCCTGCCGCGTATCGGCGAGAACGACTACTACTATCAGCGCAGCTCGAAGCCCAATCCCCTGGACTTCCTGCCCTCCGTCCGCTTCGGCAGCATCTTCTCCGATCAGTACCTCGACCAGCCCATCCGGCGTGGTGGGGTTTACAACACCCGGTCCGAGGCGTACCAGGTTACCCGGAGCGTGCTGGAAGAGTTCTACAAAGAGGTAGCT
This sequence comes from Thermoanaerobaculia bacterium, assembly GCA_035536935.1. GTDB lineage: Bacteria > Acidobacteriota > Thermoanaerobaculia > Multivoradales > UBA5704 > DATMER01. The sequence continues at coordinate 2,417 of DATLNC010000042.1, read as the reverse complement.
CAAAACGGTTCCCTTCCGATCATCGTGATCTTCCCGGAGCGCCGGGACATCCGCGCCCGGCAGGAGGGGAAGACGATCGTCTACCAGCCCCTGCTCGACGAGCTGCGGGGCAAGGGCTACCGCGTGATCGACCTGATGGAGGGGTTCGAGCGCTACGACCCGCAGGGGGAGATGATGAAAAAGAAGTTCATCCACTACCCGAAGAGCGGGAACCGCATGGTGGCGCGGCACATCCTGGATTATCTGGAGAAGAACAGGCTGACGACTGCGGAAGGGGCACGGGCAGCTCTCAAAAGTGTCAACGCCTCACAGAAGTGAGGCGGAAGGCTTTGCCCGAGGGGGCCGGGTTGGGGGCCCGGTACAGCTCGAGCCCCCCTTGGGGTTAAGCGGTCCGTCCTTAGCGCACCGCGCCGCGGCGGAACAGGTTGACGATCGCGAGCAGAATCACCGCGCCGAGGAGCGACACGAGCAGAGACGGCAGGCTCAGGTCGCCGGAGGTCACGGTTCCGGTGCCGAACATCGGGGCGAGCAGCAGGCCCGCGAGAAGCGCGCCGACGATGCCCACGATGATGTTGAGGATCACACCCTGCTGGGCGTTCGTACGCATGACCATGCTGGCGATCCAGCCGATCAGGCCACCTACGATAAGCATAATGATGATGTTCATGACGGTCCTCCTCTTGTTGGGTTGCTCTCCGGGGTCGTCTTCGACCCTGCTCCTGGAAATAGCAACTGTCGTGCCACTCCCGTTCCGCTCGCCGGAAAGCGTTTGGGTGTACGCTGTGGGAGAGGGCTGAAGGAGGAAGGTCTGATGAGGGTTCGACTGGCCTTGCTTGCAGGACTGGCGGCCTGTGCTGTCCTCGAAGCGGCCCCACCGCAGTTCGGCGAGCTGATCGAGGTCAACGTCGTCAACGTCGACGTCCTGGTCACCGACCGGGACGGCCGGCCGGTGAACGACCTGCGCCGCGAGGACTTCGAGGTCCTGGAGGACGGCAAGAGGGTGGAGGTCACCAACTTCCGGGCGCTGACGGGCGGAGCCATGGCGAGCGCGCCCGTACCACCCCTGCAGATACCGTCAGCGTCTTCCCGCCCCGCGGATCCCGCGCCGCAGCTCCCCGCCGAGGAGCGGCTCCACCTGATCGTCTACGTCGACAACTTCAATCTCGAGCCGGCGCACCGGAGCCGGATTCTGCAGCAGCTTCGCGGGTTCATCGAGGACCTCAGCCCCGAGGACCGCGTCATGCTGGTGACGAACGACCTGGGGCTGACCGTGCGGCTCCCCTTCTCCGGCGACCGGGCAGCCATGGAAACGGTCCTCGCCGAGATCGCGACCCTTCCCACTCAGGGCCAGGAGTCGGCGAACGAGCGGCGCCAGGTACTGACGCGGGTCCTGGCCATCCGGGAGGCAGTACGCAGGATAGAAGGTCCCTGCAGCCGGACGATCGTGACGCCGATCGTGAGCTACGCCGAGACTACCCGCCAGGAGGTCCTGCGCTCGATCAATGCCATGACCGTCCTGGTCAACTCCCTCTCCGGAGTCCCGGGCCGCAAGGCCCTGCTGCTCGTAAGCGACGGTCTTCCAGTCACTCCCGGCGAGGAGGCCTACCAGCTCATGGCCGAGATCTGCGGCGGCGGCACGGCCTCGGGGGTTGCGGACGTGGCCGACCCGGACCTGATCGGCCTCGATCAGTACAACGGCCGGGAGGCCATGCTGGACGCTCAGCGCTACAGCACGGTCAACGAATTCAACAAGCTCGCCGCCCACGCCAACGCCAACCGGGTGACGCTCTACACTCTCCAGGCGAGCGGCTTGGCGGCGCCCGCTGGCGCCTCGGCGGTATGGGACCAGAACGAGGTGATGCTCGCCCAGCTCCCGAACATCCACTCCGTCGCCGCTACCAACCTTCAGAATTCCCTCACGCTTCTGGCCTCCGAAACCGGCGGCAGGGCCATCCTGAACGCCAACGACGTCACCGCCGACCTGCGCCGGATGCAGCAGGACCTGGAGAGCTATTACTCCATCGGCTACACGCCGTTGCACTCCGGGGACGCCCGCGAGCACCGCATCGAAGTCCGGGTCAAGCGCCCGGGCCTGAAGGCCCGGTACCGCAAGAGCTACCGCGACAAACCGGCGATCGAGCTCGCCGTGGACCGGACCCTCGCCGCGGTCTACCACGGCTTCGAGGAGAACCCGCTGGACGTCACCCTGGAGGTGGGGACGCAGAGGCCGGCCGAAGGGGAGAGCGTCGCCATCCCGATCAAGCTGCGCATCCCCCTGTTCAAGCTGGGCATCTTCCCCCAGCCCGACCAGACCTTCCGCGGGCGCCTGCGCCTCCTCGTGAGCACGCGCGACGGCAAGGGAGGGATCTCCCCCATCCGCCAGGTCGAAGTGCCGCTCCAGATCCCGCAGGAGGAGG
>DATLNC010000041.1:0-17152 GCA_035536935.1 Thermoanaerobaculia bacterium | reverse complement strand
GCGTTTTGGAGCAGGGCACTCCGACGCGGCGGCCAGCCTCTAAATTATCCGGAAGCGGCTCGAGGCTGCCGCGACCTTAGATCCACTTTAAGTGTCGTCCTGAAAGAGCGCCGTGGATCAGGGCTCCCCCAAAGGACGTCGCGGTTATTTAGGCCGCGAGGGCGAAGTTATCGTTCGCAGTTACTTTTCCGCCTTACGGGCGGCGATCGTCACGCTACCCTCGCTCCGCTCTGTTCCCCGTCGAAACCGGTACGCCCCCAAGTTTTGAAAGAACGGTACTGCCTTGAGTATAACCGCAGACGCGAGCCGTAGATTCCTAGCTGGCCTCGGAGCGGGCCGGCGCTCCCGCCTCGGCTTCCACCCCTACCGTTCCGAGGAACTCCTCCGCGCCGCTGGTGCGCAGCCGTGAGAGGACCAGGAACCAGCCGCCCAGCGCCAGGATCGCTCCGAACGGGGCGAGGGGCAGGAGATCGGGGAAGAACGGCCAGAGCATGGTGAGCACCCCTCCGCCCACCGCCAGAAGCAACACGATCACCGGCGAGACCTGGACCTTGAGGTCCGAGTCCTCGGGCCGGAAGACGATGCGGGAGCCGTCCGCGGCGGGCTCGACCTGCACCGGCCCGGCGATCAGCCCGCGGCGGAGGCCATGGACCACCGGCAGGTAGAGCCAGAGGCCGGATTCTTCCTTCCTCAGCTCGGCCCCCCAGTCGTCCGCGGCCCGGCGCAGGGCGGCCAGGGCGGCGTCGGGACGCTGCTCCAGGGTGAGGGTGTGCTCGGGCATCAAGCCGCCTGCTCGACCAGCAGCTCGGCGAGAAAGGACTCGACGGTGACCAGGAAGCTCTCCACGTCCGGGATCTGGTTGATCGCTTGGCGGAGCTTGCGGCCGTTCGGCAGGCCGTGGGTGTACCAGCCGGTGAACTTGCGCAGCTTGTGGAGGGCGTAGAGCGGGTTTTCGCGCCCGGCCACCATGCGGAAGTGCTCGAGGATCAGGTCGCGCCGGTCTTCCAGGGTGGGCTCGGTGACCTTGGCGCCCGCCATCCGCGCCGCGATCTGGCGGAAGAGCCACGGGTTGCGGGTGGCGCCCCGGCCCACCATGACTCCGTCGCAGCCGGTCTCGGCCATCATGCGCAGGGCATCCTCCGGCTCGCGCACGTCGCCGTTGCCGATCACCGGGATGGAGAGCGCCTCCTTCAGGTGCGCCAGGTGCGACCAGTCGGCCTGGCCGTCGAACATCTGGCGGGCGGTGCGCGCGTGCATGGCGACAGCCGCCACCCCGTTGGCCTCGCAGACCCGCCCCAGATCCAGGTAGTTGCGCCGGCAGTCGTCGAGGCCCAGGCGGAACTTGACCGTGAGCGGGATGCTGATCGCGTCCTTGACCGTGCGGACGATGTTCTCGGCGAGCTTGAGGTCGCCCATCAGCGCCGCGCCCGCGCACCCCTTGAGCACTTTGTTGGCCGGGCAGCCCATGTTGATGTCGCAGATGTCGGCCCCGATCTCCTCGACGTAGATCGCGGCCTCGCGCATGGTCGCGGGGTCCGAGCCGTAGATCTGGATGGCCAGCGGGCGCTCTTCCTCGGCGAAGTGCATCAGCTCCCGGGTCTTCTGGTTGCCGCTGACGATCGCCCTGGAGGAGATGAACTCCATGGACACCACGCCCACCCCGCCGATCCGCCGCACGAGGAGACGGAAGTCGCGGTCGGTCACCCCCGCCATCGGCGCGAGCCAGAGGGGGGGATCGACGAGAACGGAGCCCACTTGCACCATGGCGGGTATTCTAACCGGGGAGCGAGGGGACGGCATTCCGGCGTCTCCCCGAGACTCGGAAGCCTCTCCCCGAGACTCAGAAGCCTCTCCCCGAGTCGCGGAAGCCTCTCCCCGAGTCACGGAAGCGTCTCCCCGAGTCACGGAAGCCTCTCCCCGAGTCGCGGAAGCCTCTTCCCGAGACGCGGGAAGCCTCTCCCCGAGACGCGGGAAGCTTCTGGGTGAGGTTCAGGTCCGTCGTCTGTGGGTCGTAACCCCTACCCAGATCGTGAGAAGCGCGGCGATGGCCGCCCATTGCAGGCCTCCGGCGACCAGGCTCCAGGCGAGCATCGCTTCCCCTTCGAGGTCGAGGTAGGCGAGGGAGGTTGGGAAATCCATCCAGACCACGATGTTGGCCCGGCCGAAGTAGTCCCAGGAATTCCAGACCGAGAGCGCCGTGAGCGTGTGGAGGATCACCCCGATGATGACGGCGGCGAGAACCGCCCGGCGCGAAGGCTTCGGTATCTTCTTCATGAGGCGGCCACCCGGAAGCCGTAGTCCGAGTAGCGCATGTGCGGCGGGATCGCCGAGCGCGCGGCGCAGCGGCTCACCTTGATCTGATGCCGCCAGGAGCCGCCCCGGGAGGAGCGCCGGGTGCCGGCGTCCGGCCCGCGGGGATCTTCCACCGGGGAGACCTCGTAGTAGCGCGCGTCGTACCAGTCCGAGCACCACTCGTGGACGTTCTCCCCCACGCCGAGGAGGCCCAGCGGGTGGAGGGAGGGATAGGCATCGACCAGCTCGGGGCCTTCCTGCCAGCGTCGCTCGTAGTCGGGGAGCGACTCGGGCGGATCATCCCCCCAGGGATAAAGGACCTCCCGGTCCAGCTTCGCAGCCCGTTCCCATTCGGCCTCCGTGGGCAGGCGCACTCCCAGCCAGGTGCAGTAAGCCGTGGCATCCTCCCAGGAGGGTCCGACCGCGGGCATGCGCGGGTGGGAGAAGGCCGGCTCGTGCCAGAATGGCGGAGCGGGGTGGCCGGTCTCGTCGAGGAAGCGCTGGTACTCCTCCCGGGTCACCTGGGTCCGCGCCAGCCGGAATGGCCGCACGCGCACCTCGTGCCGGGGGTTCTCGTTGTCCCTCGGACCGCCGCCCATCCAGAAGGTCCCGCCGGGGATCTCAATCCATTCAAGGCCCATGGGTGTAGCATACCGCTGCCCCGCGGCGGGAGGCTCATGCCCTGGTATAAGGAATGGTTCGGCGAGGAGTACCTCGAGCTCTACTCCCACCGGGATGCGTCGGAGGCCGAGGAGCACGTCGATTTCGTGGTGCGCGGGCTCGGCAGTGGGCCTAAGCCCCGGGCGGTGCTCGACCTCGCCTGCGGGACCGGCCGGCACACCGCCGCGCTCCGGCAGCGCGGCTACCGCGTCCTGGGCGTGGACCTTTCGGTCACGTTCCTCGCCCGGATGAAGAAGCGCGGCCTGCCCCCGGTCGCGGGCGACATGCGCCGCCTGCCGTTCATGGACGAGAGCTTCGACTGGGTCCTGAACTTCTTCACGTCCTTCGGCTATTTCGAGCGCGAGAGGGAGAACTTCCGGGTGCTGGAGGAGATCGTCCGCGTCCTGGTCCCGGAAGGGCGCTTCCTGATCGACCTCATGAACCCGGGGCCCGTGCTCGCGAACCTGAAGCCCCGGGACGAGCAGGAGATGGACGGCGGCCGGGCCGTGATCGAGCGCTGGTACGATCCCGCGGCCCAGAGGGTGAACAAGCGGATCGTCGTCGAAACACCAGCCGAAACCTGGGGACACGGTCCTCGTACCTTCCGGGAGAGCGTGCGCCTCTACCGGCCGGAGGAGGTGACCATCGGCCTGCGCTGGGCGGGCCTCGAGGTCGACGGCCTCTATGGCAATTTTCAAGGAGAACCCTACGAGCGTGACAGCGAACGCCTCATCCTCCTCGGTCACAAGCCGGCCTGATCTGCGGGTCGACCTTGCCAAGGCCGGGCTGCTCCCGGCCCTGCCGTCCGCCTACCTGGCCGGCCGCGACCTGGACCTCCTCGCGCCATTGCGCTTCCTGGCGCCGGGCCAGAAGCCGTCCGGCCCGGCACTACCGGGCGCCCGGCGCGAGCTGGCGGAGGCTCTCGCCATCGCGAACCGCGGCTATGGCAACCCGCGGGCCGACGAGCTTGCCCGGAAGCTGGCCGATCCCGCCACCCGCGTGGTCATCACCGGGCAGCAGCCGGGCCTCCTCGGCGGACCGCTCTACGCTTTTTCGAAGATGGTCGCCGCCTCGCGCTGGGCCGCCGCTCTCGAAGCCGAGGGCGAGAGCGCCGTGGCCGTGTTCTGGGTCGCGACCGAGGACCACGACTGGGCCGAGGTCTCCGCCGCAACCGTGCTCACCCCGGAAGGGCCGCGCACCTTCGACCTCGGCCCGGACCCGGAGCCGCTCACGCCGGTCGGCATGCGCTCGCTCGGTCCGGGGGTGGACGAGGTGCTCCGCGCAATCTCCGAAGCCGTGCCGGGCGACCGCTACGCCGAGTGGGTAAGGACGATCGGCCAGTGGTACCGGCCCGACGCGCGTTTCGGCGAGGCGTTCTGCCGGCTCATGGCGCACCTTCTCGGACCCCACTGCCCTCTCCTCCTCGATGCCATGCTCCCCGCTCTCAAATCTGCCCAGCGCCCCTGGCTGAAACGCCTCGTCGAGCGGCGCAAGGAGGTGGAGCAGGCGCTGGAGCGCCGGGATACGGAGATCGAGCGCCGCGGCTATTCCCTTCAGGTCAGCCCGCAGCGCGGCACGAGCCCGCTCTTTCTTCTGTCCCGAGGCGAGCGGCGGCGCATCGAGTGGCGCGGCGAGTCCGGCTACACCCTTCGGGGACGAGATGCCGGCAATACCGAGGCGGATGCCCAGGATCTCCTGAACATCGCGGACGAGAACCCGGGCGTCCTCTCTCCCGGGGTGCTCGCCCGGCCCGCGATCCAGGATGCGGTGCTCGGTACCTTCCTGCATCTCCTCGGCCCGGGCGAGCTCTCCTACATGGGCCAGTCGGCCGCGGTGCACGAGGTGCTGGAGGTCGAGTCCCCCTGGGTCGGGCTCCGTCCTCAGGCCCTGGTCGTCGAGCCCAAGCAGATGGACCGGCTCGGCGAAATCGGTCTCCCGCTCGCGACGCTGATGGGAAGCCGGCAGGACCTCGACCGGGCTCTCGCCGCGTTGGAAGGAGACGCCGGCATCGAGCCCGTGCGCCGCAAGATCGAGGAGGCTCTGGCCGAGCTGCAGCCCGCGGATCCCAACCTCGAGCGTCCGCTGGAGAAGACGCGCGAGCAGATCCTGCGCGCCCTGGACACCTTCGCGGAGAAGACGACCGCGGCGGCTGCCCGCCGCAACGAGACCTTGAACCGCCGGGTGGACCAGATCCGGGAGAGCTGCCTCCCTCTGGGCAAGCCGCAGGAGCGCGTCATCGCTTCCGCTCACTTCCAGGGCAAGTACGAGGACCGGCTGGTACAGAGCTTCTGGGAGCAGATGGGCCTCGATCCCAGACGCCTGCAGATCGCCTGTCCCGATTGCATGGAACCAGAACCATGAAGCTGGACGTCCTCGCGGTCGGCTCCCACCCGGACGATGTCGAGCTCGGCTGCGGCGGCACGCTCGCCCTGCTCGCGAAGCAGGGGAAGAGGACCGGCATCCTCCATCTGACCCGCGGCGAGCGGGGGACCCGGGGCACGGTCGAGGAGCGGCAGCAGGAGGCGGAGGATGCGGCCAAGATCCTGGGAGCGGTCGAGATCGGCTTCCTGGACTGCGGCGACGGCGCCTTCCGCACGGGAGAAGCCGAGGAGGATGCCCTGATCGAGCGCCTCCGCGCCTGGCGGCCCGATCTGATCCTGGCCCCGAGCCCGAGCGACCGCCACCCGGACCATCACCGCGCCTCGCAGCTCATCCAGTCGGCCAGCTTCTATGCCGGGCTCAAGAACCGGCATCCGGAGGCCGGACCCCCCTACCGGCCCGGCGCGGTCTTTTCATACATGCAGCACGACCCGTTCGAGCCGAGCTTCATCGTGGACGTCTCCTCCGTCTGGGAGACCAAGCTGGAGGCCATGCGCGCCTACCGCAGCCAGCTCTACCAGGGGCCCGAGCAGAAGGGCGCGCAGACCAAGGTGGCCTCGCGCGAGTTCTGGCTGGCGGTCGAGGGGCGCGCCCGGCATTTTGGGTTGATGATCAACGCGGAGCTGGGCGAGCCGTTCTGGAGCCGGCTCCCCCTGGCGGTGGGCGATCTGTCCACCATCGTTCCCGGAGGGTTGCGGTGAAGATCGGCATCAGTTGCTATCCCACGTACGGCGGCTCGGGCATCGTTGCGACCGAGCTGGCCATGGCCCTGGCCGAGGGCGGGGACGAGGTCCACGTCATCAGCTACGCGCTGCCCTCGCGCCTGTCGCTCAACAGCTCGCGGATCTTCTTCCACCAGGTGGTCACCCCGACCTATCCCCTGTTCGCGGAGTACCCGCCCTACTCGCTGGCCCTTTCGACCAAGATGGTCGAGGTGGCGCGGCATCAGCAGCTCGACCTAATGCACGTCCACTACGCGATTCCCAATGCCGTCTCCGCGGTGATGGCCCGGCAGATCGTGGCGCCCCATCCGCTCGCCGTAGTCACCACCCTGCACGGCACGGACGTCACCCTGGTGGGCAACGATCCGGCCTATCTGGAGACCACGCGCTGGGGCATCGTGCAGAGCGACGCGGTGACCGCGGTGTCCGAGTCGCTGCGCCAGACCACCATGCAGCAGCTCGGCATCCGGAACCACATCGACGTGGTGCCGAACTTCATCGATCCGACGCGCTACGAGCTGGCCAAGGATCTGCCGGGCGCCCGCCGCTGGGCCAAGCCGGGCGAGCGCACGCTGGTCCACATCTCCAACTTCCGCCCCCTGAAGCGGGTCATCGACGTGGTGGACGTCTTCCTGAGGCTGCGCGCCCACGTCCCCTGCCGTTTGCTCATGGTTGGCGACGGCCCCGAGCGCGGGCGGGTGGAGCAGCACTGCCGCGACACCGACGCCTGCAACTCGATCACTTTCATCGGCAGCCTGCCGCTCATCGAAGAGGTGCTGGTGGGGGCCGACCTGTTCTTCCTGCCCTCGGAGACCGAATCGTTCGGCCTCGCGGCGCTGGAGGCTCTGAGCTGCAAGGTGCCGGTGATCGCCACCGCGGTCGGCGGGCTTCCCGAGGTGGTCGTCGACGGCGAGAACGGTTTCCTGCACAAGGTCGGGGATGTCGAGGGCATGGCCGCTTCCGCCCTGAAGCTCCTCACGGACGAGCCGATGCGGAAGGCGTTCGGCGAAGCCGGCCGGCGCCGGTCCGTGGAGGTCTACGGCCAGGAGCCGATCGTGGCGCGCTACCGAGCGATCTACGAGCGGGTGGTGGAGCAGGCCCGCGGCCGATGACTCTGGCGGACCTCGGAATCGTTGTGTAGACTCCCCCGTGCATGAACCCGAATATTCTTCTCTGAAAGGAGAGGCTTCGATGAGCGAGCCGACTGTTCCGCCTCCTCCGTCGTACAACCCGCCGCCGCCACCGCCGCCGTACTCCGGAGGTCCCACCGGTCCCACTGGAACGGGCCATGTCAGCCCGAACCGGAACCTGATGATCGTCCTGTCCTACCTCGGGATCCTCGCCGTGGTCCCGCTGGTGGCCGAGAAGGAGGATCGCGAGGTCCAGTGGCATGCCAAGCACGGCCTGGTCCTGCTGGTCGCCGAGATCGCGATCAGCATCATCATCAGCGTGATCGGCGGGATGGTCTCTTTCGCGGACATGGGTTGCTCCGGCTGCATGGCCTCTTCTCTGTTCTGGGTCGTGGTCCTGGTGGTCCACATCCTGGCGATCATGAAGGGCATCAACGGCCAGCGGCTGATCATCCCGGGCCTGAGCGACTTCGCGAACAAGTTCTAGGAGGAATCGGCCATGACGGTCCAGGGCGATGGGGTTACGCCGCAATCCGCAAGCAGTCAGGCGATCACCGCGCTGATCCTGTCGCTCCTGGGCTTCGTCACCTGCTGTCATCTCCTCTCGCCGATCGCGTGGTACCTGGGCCGGCAGGAGCAGAAGGCGATCCGGGAGGGGCGCTCGCCCAAGGCGGGCGAGGTGCTCGCCCAGATCGCCGTGGTCCTCGGGATCATCGGCACGCTCATCCTGGTCTTCTTCGTGTTCTGGATTTTCTTCTTCGGGGGCCTGGCGGTCCTCTCCGCCCTGGCCAATCGCTGACATGGGGCGCCGGAGCGCCTGGCTCTGGGCTCTGGCGGGACTCGCCGGTCTTGCCGGCGCGTTGATCCTCCATCTCTGGACCCCCTCCTCCGGGCCGGAAGGCTCGATCTGCTTTTCCCGCCGCGTGCTCGACCTCCCCTGCCCGGGCTGCGGCCTGACGCGCGCCTTCGCACATCTCGCAAAGGGGGAATGGACCGCCGCCCTGGCCGCCCATCCGCTCGCCCCGGTCCTGGCGGTCGAATTCCTGCTGATCTGGCTCGCCTGGGGGCGCGCGGCCCTGCGCGGTTTTCCTTTCCCGCGGCCCGCCTGGGTGGAGCGGGCGGTGCTCGCCCATCTCGCCGTGCTCTGCGCCCTGTGGGTCGGCCGCCTTTCGACGGGCAGTCTTCCTTGGTAGGCCCCTGGTGACTCGCAAGAGAAAGGCGGCGATCGCCGCGCTGGTGCTCCTCTCGTTGCTGGCCTTTGACTTCTCCCGCCCGCCCTCGACCCAGCTCTCGGCCCGGGTCCTGCTCGGCACGATCGACATCTATCAGGCGACGTTCTCCATCCTGAACCGCAAGGCGGGGGTCCGCTGCCGGTTCAAGCCGACCTGCAGCCACTACGCCGAGGGGGCGATCAAGAAGTACGGCGCGCTCAAGGGGACCGGCATGGCGGTTTGGCGGGTTCTGCGCTGCGGGCCGTGGACTCCGGCGGGAACGGTTGAACTACCGTAGTATTCTCCGGCGATGGCGGACGAGACCGACGACAGCCTCGACTACCCGGGCTTCCTGCAGGATGCCCTGCGCGACATGGTCCGCCGGGTGCTCGCGCATGTGGCCGAGAACGGTCTGCCCGGCGAGCACTTCTTCAACATCACCTTCAGCTCCGACTACCCTGGGGTCGTGATCCCCGCCTTCCTGCGGGATCAGTATCCGGAGGCGATCCGCATCATCCTGCAGAACCAGTTCTGGAACCTGGAGGTCGACGACACGGCCTTCTCCGTCTCCCTCAGCTTCGCGGCGGCGCGCCACCGGCTCACCGTTCCCTTCGCCGCCCTGATGGAGTTCCAGGACCCGGCCGCCAACCTTGGCATGGCGTTCGAGCCCGGGCGGGTAGCCGGCTACGTGCCGCCCGACCTCGAGCCGGACCCGGAGCCGGAACCGACCGAGCCGGCCAGACCGGCCAGCGTCATCCCGTTCCCCCGCAAGCGGCCGAAGTAGATCGCGCGTCCTCGACCGTCCTCGGCAGGGGACGAGTTCGCGCCTCTCCGCCTTGGAACGGCATGGCACCAGCCTTGCTCTATTCATCCTGTCGGATGGACTTGCAGCGAGGTATCACCATGCGAAACGTCAGATTTCAACCCCTCCTCCTGGCTCTCTTCCTGGGTCTCTCGGCGTTCGGCATGGGTTGCCGCCAGTCCGAAGAGCCGGAGAGGGGCCAGGTTTCCGTCGAGCAGGACAGAGAGGCCGCGCAGACCGGGGAAGAGCCCGGTCTCGTCCGCGAAGACCCCGAGCTTCAGCCCGAGGAGCGGATCGTGGTGGTCGAGCCCGAGATTGGCGAGGACGCGGGTGCGCGCCAGGACCTGGACGACCGCGAGCAGCGACTCGCCGAGCGCAATGCCGAGCTGGACGCCCGCGAGCGGCGGCTCCGGGAGCAGGACGCGACCGAGCGCCAGGCGCTCTTGAAGGCCCGGGAGCGGGAGCAGGCGGCCCGCGAGCCGGAGCGCCAGGCCCGGGTGCCGGAGCCAGCTCCGGAGCGCCAGGCCCGAATTCCCAAGCCGGCTCCGCAGAAGGCGCCGGCCCCGACCCCGCGGGTGGAGCGCGAGGAGCCGGTCAAGGCCGAGAGGACCGAGAGGACCGAGAAGGTCGCCGAGTCGCGCCGTCCCGACACTCGGGATGAGCGGGATGAGGATGCGGAGCGCGAGGCGGCCGAGCTCGAGCAGGAGCGCCAGGCCCGAGCGCGAGAGGAGCGCGAGGCCCGCGATCGGAGCGATCGGGAGGAGCAGGCCCGTCGCGAACGCGAACGCGGAGAGGCAGAGCGCGAGCGCGAAAGGGAACGGGAGGCGCAGCGTCCGGCTCCGCTGATGATCGTGAACGTCCCGGCCGGGACGGTGATGGAGATCGAGCTCGTGGAGGGCCTCTCCAGCCAGACCAGCGAAGCGGGCGACATCTTCCGGGCCCGTGTCGCCTCGGACGTGTCTTCGGACGGCGCGGTCGGAATCCCGTCCGGCTCCGAGATCGTCGGCGTGGTCACCGAGGCCGTGCCCCTGGGCAAGGTGGGCGGCCGGGCGAAGCTCGGTCTGAAGTTCACGGACCTGATCCTGCCGTCGGGCAAGGCCGTCCCGATCGACGCCTCCCTGGTGCAGCAGGGGGGCAACGAGACGCGTAGAGATGCGGCGACCATTGGCGGCGCGGCGGCTGGTGGAGCCATTCTGGGCCGGGTCCTCAGTAAGAAGGACCGCTCCCGGGGCGCCGTGATCGGAGCCATCATCGGCGCGGCGGCCGGAGCCGTCCTCGCCTCCCGCAACGGTGAAGAGGTCGTCATCCCCGGGGGGACGAGGCTCGCCCTCAAGCTCGACGACGAGGTGGAGGTGCGGACGGCCAGACAGGCCAGGAGGTAGAGGAGACGGGGGTGAGGGCTCCGGGTGTTATTCTGGCAAGGCCATGTCCGCCGACCCCACCGCCGCTCCACCCTCTTCTCCCCGAGCCACACGGGCCGGACTCTTCGGGGGCCTGGTCTCGTCCAAGCAGCGCCGCTCCGGCCAGGAGCCCGGCGAGCGGGAGGGAGACAAGAAGAAGCCCAAGAAGCCGCTGACCTTCCGCGTCGTCCTTGCCGATGCGGCCGAACTGGTCCGCGCCCACAAAGGCCGCCTCGCCCTCGGACTCGGCCTGATGCTGATCAACCGGTTCGCCGGCCTGGTCCTCCCGGGCACCACCAAATACCTGCTCGACGAGGTCATCGGCAAGGGCAACCGCGAGCTCCTCACGCAGCTCCTCCTCGCCGCCGGCGCCGCCACCCTGATTCAGGGGATCACCTCCTTCGCCCTCTCCCAGGTGCTCGGCAAGGCCGCGCAACGCTCCATCACCGAGATGCGCCGCGGAGTGCAGCGCCACGTCGGCAGCCTCTCCGTGGGCTACTTCGAGCAGACCAAGTCCGGCGCCCTGCTCTCCCGGGTCATGAACGACGCCGAAGGCATCCGCAACCTGGTGGGCAACGGGCTCGTCGAGCTGGTGGGCGGCTCCATCACGGCCGTGCTCGCGCTCGGCCTCCTCCTCTACCTGAGCGCCAAGCTGACCCTGATCGCCGTGGGCGTCCTCTCGCTCTTCGCGGTCATCATGGGATGGGCGTTCAAAACGCTGCGTCCGCTGTTCCGCGAGCGTTCCAAGATCAACGCCGAGGTCGCCGGCCGGCTCACCGAGTCGTTCTCGGGCGTCCGCGTCGTGAAGGCCTACGGCGCCCAGCGCCGCGAGAACCTGGTCTTCGCCAAGGGGGTGCACCGCCTGTTCCGCAACATCGCCAAGACGATCACCAGCTTCTCGCTGATCGGCGCCGGCTCGACCCTGCTGCTCGGCATCGTGGGCGTCACCATGATGGCGGTCGGCGCGAACGAGGTGCTCTCGGGGCGGATGACGGTCGGCTCGTTCTTCGCCTTCACCCTCTACCTCGGCATGCTCGTCGGACCGGTGATGCAGGTGGTCAACATCGGCAGCCAGCTCACCGAGGCTTTCGCGGGCCTGGAGCGCATCCGGGAGATCCGCAACGAGGCGCCCGAGGACGCCGGCGAGAGGGAGCGCAGCCCGCTGCCCCGCGTCGAGGGCCAGATCGAGTTCCAGGACGTCTGGTTCGAGTACAAGGCGGGCACGCCGGTGCTGCGCGGCGTCTCCTTCCTGGCCCGGCCGGGAACCTCCACGGCCCTGGTGGGATCGTCGGGCTCCGGCAAGAGCACGCTGATCGGCCTGGTCGCCGCGTTCCACCGTCCGACCTCGGGCACGATCCTGGTGGATGGCCAGGACCTCACCGGGATCCGCCTGCACGACTACCGCTCCCACCTCGCGGTGGTCTTCCAGGACAACTTCCTCTTCGACGGGACGGTGCTGGAGAACATCGCCTATGCCCGTCCGCACGCCTCGAACGAGGAGATCCTGCGCGCCGCTCGGATCGCCCACTGCGACGACTTCGTGCAGCGCCTCCCCGACGGCTACGGCACGATCGTGGGCGAGCGCGGGGTGAAGCTCTCTGGCGGCGAGCGGCAGAGAGTCGCGATCGCCCGCGCCATCCTGGCCGATCCGCGCATCCTGATCCTCGACGAGGCGACCTCGTCCCTCGACAGCGAGAGCGAAGCGTTGATCCAGGAGGGCCTCGCCGTGCTGATGCGCGGGCGCACGACCTTCGTGATCGCCCACCGGCTCTCGACGATCCGCAGGGCCGACACGATCCTGGTGCTGGAGCACGGCCAGGTCGTGGAGCGCGGCCGGCACGAGGAGCTGCTCGCCCTCGGTGGCCGCTACCATGCCCTCTACACCCGGCAGTACAACCTGGAATCGAACCTCTTCCGCAACCCGGGCGAGGCCGAGCCTGAAGAGGAAGGGGAGAAGGCGGTCGCCCAGGCCGATGCGGGAGTGGGGAGGTTGCCCCTGGTAGGCGGCGGGCGGGGGATGTAGCCCTCCTAGATTCTATTGCTCCCGATCCGAGTCAGCTTCAGCGGCTTGTCCGGCGTGCCGAGGTGCCCCTCGTTGCCGGAGATGTCCTTGGCCACCACATAGAGCTCGACCGTGCCGTTCTGGTGGAAGCTCGACGGGAACTCCGCCGTGTACAGGCCGTTGGTGCGGGAGACCTCCAGCGGATGTTCGCGCATCTTGCCGCCCGGCGCGCGGGCCATCAGCTTCACGCCGCGGACCTCATAGTCGTCTGTGACGCGGAAGCTCAGCTCCACCACGGTGCCGCGCGAGTACTCCAGGGAGTAGCCGTCCCGAAGCACGACCTGCGGGGGCGCCTTGTCGAGCTGGGCGAGCTGCGCCTCCAAACGTTTGCGGGCCTCCTCGATCTGCGGACGCAGGTGCGGCGTGGGCTCCACGCCGCGCAGCAGATCCAGCGCCTCGTGCGGCTTCTTGCGCCGCTCCCAGGCGGGGAGCGAGGCGAGGAGCGCCTGCTGCTTCGGCTCGTCGGTCTTCGACTTGCGGTAGGCCGCGGCGCGGGCGGACAACCCCTCCCTGCCGCTCCATGTGGCCTCCAGCGGCGCCAGCTTCGCCAAGGCCTCGTCGTAACGCGCCTGCCCCGCCAGGGCTTCGGCCTCTGCCTCCACCGCCTGCGCCGACCTGGCCCGCAACTCCAGTGGATCGCTGACCCCGGGAGCGAGGGTCTCGAGCTCGGCGAAACGCTCCAGCACCGCGGCGTGCCGGCCTTCGGCCGCGTCGGCCTCGATCAGCCGGTGAAGCTCGACCAGCTTCCGCGCCTGCTCGAAATCCGCCGCCAGCCCGGCGGGAAGGTCCGCGCCGAGGCCCGAGCCGGTGGCGACCGCGGCGCGCAGCAGCCCGAGGTCCCTCTCCTTCAACCCGCGCGCGAGGTCGGCCGGGAAACGGTCCACGGCGAGGAGTGCGAGCATCTCCTCCAGCTCAGCCAGCCGGGCGCAGGCCTCGGGCGGGAGCGTGCTCTGATCCACGGAAGAGAGCGCCCGCACGGTCTCCTCAGCCCGTCGGTCCTCGCCCTGGGCGAGAAGCATCCGCGCCTCCTCCAGCTTCGCCATGACCGCCTGGGCTGAAGGCGGTGGGGGGATCGGAGGACCCGCCGGGACTCCGGCCTGCTCGACCGGCTTGCGAAGACCCCAGAGACCGCCGAGGACCGCGACGACCACCGCCGCGGCGATCGCGCCGAACAGGGCTGCCCGGTTCGACCGGGCGGGTGGCGGCGCAGCGGCCGCAACTTCGATTGGCGCCGGGGGCGGAGGGGCGTTCAAGGCATCCAGCACCTCATCATTGACCTCCCGCAGGACGTCGCCCTCCGGGATGGGCTCCGGCCCGGGCTCCGGGGGAGGGGGTGCGGCCGGAGAGACGGATGCCTCCTGCCCGAGAGCCTGCCTGAATGCCGACCGGACCTCGCGCAGAGCGGGCCGCTCGGCGGGATCGCGCCGCAGCATCCTCTCCAGGATGGCCCGCAACGCCTCGTCGTTCTCGACCTCCAGGGCCAGGGCGAAGGGGAGCTGCACCGCGGGAGAATCCGCGGGTGAAACCGAACAGCCGAGCAGATGGCAGGCAGTGAGACCGAACGAGAAGACATCCGAGCGGGCCGTGGGCATGCCGCCCTGGGCGAGCTCGGGAGCCAGTTCAGGGGCGAGATAGCGCGCGTTCTCCGCCGAAGCCGCGGTCCCGGTCCGAAAAATAGCGCTGCCCAATCCCAGCACCGTCACCCGCGGAACGCCATTTGCTCCGGCCACGGCAAACAGATTGTCCGGAGACACGTTGCCATGCGCGAGCCCGCGTGAGGCCAGGGCCTCCAAACCGTCCAGGGTCTGACCGAGGAAGGCCATTCCGGTGCCGGGAGGCAGCTTGCCCGCGAACGAGTCGAGCGTGCGCCCCTCCAGCAGCTCGAATACCAGGAATGCGCCGCCGTCCTGAGTGAGGCCAAAGTCGACGACGGCGGGGAGCGACGGCTGGCGCTGCACGGCGAGAGCGGCCGCGAAGGCCTCGAAGCGAGCCGCCGCCTCCTCGAACCCGACAGGCGAGGCCTGGATCATCTTGACCGCGACCACCTGCGCCGACCGCTTGTCCGTGGCCCGCATCACCGTGGCGGAACGTCCGGAGTGAAGGATCTTTTCGAGGTCGTAGCGCTCGGTGAGCTCACGGAATTCCATGGTCTCGCTCCCCTCGGTCCTGGCAGTACTGCAGTTGAGACTAGTATAGAGGAGGGTCTATGCGGGCGGGGAGTGGGGAATGGACGCAACTTGTGATACCTTCCGCCGGATCGGCTCGCCCGGCCCTCCGGCCGGCGGCCCTGAATCTCAGCAACAGCCCGGTCAGCGCAGCCTCCCCGCCTTCCGGCATCGTCTGCCGGCGGCTCTCGGCTCGCGCTGAGTTTTTCTTTCCCGGAGGATTCGGAGGAACACCATGTTTGTATCCACTCTTCTCGACCGGACGAGTCCGGCCCGCAAGAAGCTCCTGCTCCTGGGCATGATGGCGCTGCTCGCGATCGTGGGCGCATCGCCCGCCGCGGCCAGCGAGGCGGACCTCGTCCTCCCGGACTTCGACGACGTCTCGTTCCTGGGCGGCATCAGCGGCTCCGCTCTCCTGCAAGGCGGACTGCTCGTCTGCGTGCTCGGACTGCTGTTCGGGCTGATGATGTACGTCCAGCTCAAGAACATGCCGGTTCACCGCTCCATGCGGGAGATCTCCGAGCTGATCTTCGAGACCTGCAAGACCTACCTGGTCACCCAGGGCAAGTTCATCATGATCCTGGAAGTCTTCATCGGCGCGGTGATGATCTTCTACTTCGGATGGCTGCGCGGGTTCGATGCCGCCAAGGTGATCACGATCCTGCTCTTCAGCCTCGTCGGCATCGCGGGCAGCTACTTCGTGGCCTGGTTCGGCATCCGGGTCAACACCTTCGCGAACTCGCGCTCCGCGTTCGCCAGCCTGCAGGGCAAGCCGTTCCCGACCTACGCGATCCCGCTCAAGGCCGGCATCAGCATCGGCATGCTCCTGATCAGCACCGAGCTGCTCATCATGCTGGCGATCCTCCTGTTCGTCCCGCGCGACTACGCCGGCTCCTGCTTCATCGGCTTCGCCATCGGCGAGTCGCTGGGCGCGGCGGCCCTGCGCATCGCGGGCGGCATCTTCACCAAGATCGCCGACATCGGCTCCGACCTGATGAAGATCGTCTTCAACATCAAGGAAGACGACGCGCGCAACCCCGGCGTGATCGCCGACTGCGTGGGCGACAACGCGGGCGACTCGGTCGGCCCCACGGCGGACGGCTTCGAGACCTACGGCGTCACCGGCGTGGCCCTGATCACCTTCATCCTGCTGGCCGTCACCTCCGCGGAGGTCCAGGTCGACCTGCTGGTCTGGATCTTCACCATGCGCATCATGATGGTCATCACCAGCGGCATCTCCTACCTCATCAACGAGACGGTCGCCAAGGCGCGCTACGGCAACGCCGAGACGATGAACTTCGAGGCGCCGCTGACCTCGCTGGTCTGGCTGACCTCGGTCCTCTCGGTGATCGTCACCTACGTCGTGTCGTACCTGATGATCCCGAACCTCAACGGCGACCCGACCCTGTGGTGGACGCTGTCGACGATCATCTCCTGCGGCACGCTCGCCGGCGCCCTGATCCCCGAGTTCGTCAAGGTCTTCACCTCGACCGAGTCGGCGCACGTCAAGGAAGTGGTGATCGCCTCCCGCGAGGGCGGCGCGTCGCTCAACATCCTCGCCGGCCTGATCGCGGGCAACTTCAGCGCCTACTGGATGGGTCTGACCATCGTGGCGCTGATGGGCACGGGATACGGCGTCAGCACGACGATGGGCACGGGCCTGATGCTGGCCCCGGCGGTGTTCGCCTTCGGCCTGGTGGCCTTCGGCTTCCTCGGCATGGGTCCGGTGACCATCGCGGTCGACTCCTACGGCCCGGTGACGGACAACGCGCAGTCGGTGTACGAGCTGTCCACCATCGAGACGCTGCCGAACATCAACGCCGAGATCAAGAAGGACTACGGCTTCACGCCCGACTTCGACCGCGCCAAGCATCACCTGGAAGCCAACGACGGCGCCGGCAACACCTTCAAGGCCACGGCCAAGCCGGTGCTCATCGGCACCGCCGTGGTGGGCGCGACGACGCTGATCTTCTCGATCATCGTCGTGCTCACGAACCGCCTGACCCAGGACATCGACAAGCTTTCCCTGCTCCATCCGCCGTTCCTGCTCGGCCTGATCACCGGCGGCGCCATCATCTATTGGTTCAGCGGCGCTTCCTGTCAGGCGGTCTCCACCGGCGCCTACCGCGCCGTCGAGTTCATCAAGAAGAACATCAAGCTGGACGCGGGCGCCGAGAAGGCCTCGATCGAGGACAGCAAGCGCGTGGTGGAGATCTGCACCACCTACGCCCAGAAGGGCATGTTCAACATCTTCCTGACGGTGTTCTTCAGCACGCTGGCCTTCGCCTGCCTGGAGCCGTTCTTCTTCATCGGCTACCTGATCTCGATC
>DATLNC010000040.1:0-24683 GCA_035536935.1 Thermoanaerobaculia bacterium | reverse complement strand
GTTCCAGCAGCTCGGCGGCGCGGAGGCTCGGCGGGATCGAGGCGAGCAGGACCGTGGCCGCGCTGTCGCGGCCGAGCTGGCGGAGGAGCTCGGCGCGCAGCAGGATCGCCTCTTCCTGTTGCGGGGTCTTCGAGCCCTCTTCCAGCAGTTGCAGGGCCTCCCGCGGCTTGCCCGCGCTCCGGTAGCAGCGCGCGGCTTCCAAGGGGTCCCCGGCGCGCTCGTAAAGCCGCGCCGCCCGGATCGGGTCTCGCGCGGCCAGCGCGCACTCGGCGGCCCGGCGAAGCTCCCACGCCACCTCGAACAGCGGGATGGCGAGGTCGTGCAGCTTCTGGGAGGCCAGGAGCTCCGCCGTCCGCATCGCGTCGGCGTCCGCGTAGCCTTCCGGGACCCGTCCCAGGCCGGCCATCAGGGAGCACCGCACCAGCTCCGGTTCGTTCTTGACCTTCCCCGCGAGCTCCGCCGCCCGGCGCCAGTCACCGGCCTTGCCGAATGCCTCGATGGCACGCGCAATATCGCCCTGCCGGACGTACTCCTCGCCAAGCTTCTGGGGGCTGCGTGTGAACCGGGACCGAAGCATTCCAGCCTGCCTGTCTTCCTACGGATGCCTACGGAGGAAAGATTACACTGAAATTTCAAGGCATGATGGCTGCAAGTCACGAGGGATGATGAAGAGCGCCAGGGAGGCAGCACCGCCCGAAGGGTTCCGTTACCAGGCGGACGTCCTGCCGGAGGACGAGGAGCGGGAGCTCGTGGAGCGAATCCGGGAGCTTCCGTTGAAGGAATTCGAGTTCCACGGCTACGTGGGCAAGCGCCGCGTCGTTTCGTACGGCTGGCACTACGACTTCGGCGAGCGCAGGCTCCAGGATGCCGACGGGATCCCTGCCTTCCTCCTCCCGCTGCGGGAGCGCGCCGCCGCGTTCGCGGGCGTGGCTCCCGGAGACCTGCCTCACGCGCTCGTCACCGAGTACGGCCCGGGCGCCGCGATCGGCTGGCACAAGGACAAGCGCGTCTTCGGCGACGTGATCGGCATCTCGCTGCTCTCCCCCTGCGTCTTTCGGCTCAGGCGCAAGGCCGGCGAGAAGTGGGAGCGGTACTCGCTGACGGCGGAGCCCCGGTCCGCCTATCTGCTGCGCGGGCCCTCGCGGACGGAGTGGGAGCACAGCATTCCCGCCGTGGAATCCGTCCGCTACTCCCTCACCTTCCGCAGCCTGCGGGCGGACCGCTGAGGCAGGCGGCTTACTTGCCGTAGACGAAGAGGAAGCTGCCTTCCTTGATCGTGTCGATCACCGGGCCGGCGGCCTCCTGGGGGAGGGCGGGGCAGCCCCAGCTTCGGCCGATCCGGCCGTGGGCACGGGCGTGCTCGGGGCTCACGTACCAGGCGCCGTGCATCACGATGTAGCGCGATTCGGCGAGGTCGTTGACTCCGCTCTCCAGGCCGCGGAGCTTGAGCGAGTAGCCGTTGCCGCCGGTGTAGGTACCGGCGGTCAGGAACAGGCCGAGGCTCGACTGGTGGCTGTCGGGCTGGTTCGAGAAGCGCGTGGCGTAGTTGTCGCCGCTGCCCTGGCCGTGGGCCACGAGCTCGCGGAACAGCACCTTGCCGTTCACCAGGTCGAGCACCCAGAGCCGTGGCTTCGTCGAAGGCAGGGAGTAGTCGATGACGGTCAGAAGGTCGTCCCGGCCGGAGAACCCGCGGGAGCGGGCCGAGGCGACCGCGTCGAGCGCGCGCGCCAGGACCTTTGGCGACAGGCCGCGGGCGCCGTCGTCGGAGAGCACCGCCGTGACGACCTCCGGCGCGGCATTCGCGTCAGGAGACACCCACAGCAGCGCTAGCATCGCCAGGGCGAGCGCCCCGGCAAAAGCCGAACGGTTCGGAATCATTGAGGGCAGTATAAACCCGCCCTCTGAAAAGCAAAAGGGGGAAGGTTTCCCTTCCCCCTTTCAAGAACCTTCGAGTGGATTGCCTACTGGGTGCAGGCGTTCAGGGCGTTGACGAAGCCGTGGCCGTAGAACTCGTCGTGGCCGATCTTGCCGGAGTCGGTCGAGGTCTGCTGGAGCTTCGCCTTGAGGGCGCCGAGCGAGATGCCCGGGTTCCGCTGCACGATGATCGCAGCCACGGCGGAAGCGGCCGGGGCCGCCATGCTGGTGCCCGCGGCCCAGGAGTAGGCGCCGTTGGCGGTGGTGCCGCGGCTGGTGCTCAGGTAGAGGTCGAACACCCAGCAACGGTTGGTGATCGTGCCGGTCGCGAGGGGCAGCGTGCAGAGCGCTTCACCCGGCAGGGCGGCGTCGCCGCCCGGGGCGGCCACGGTCACCAGGCCCTCGCCGTAGTTGCTGTAGGAGGCGGGACGGTCGTAGTTGGTGGCGCCCAGGGCCCAGCCCAGCGGGGCGGTCGCCGAGATGGCGAGGCCGCTGCCGGAAGAGGCCGGGACGACCGTGAGGTTGCCGGCCTGACCGAAGTCGATGCCGCTGTTGCCGGCCGAGGAGACCACGAGCACGCCGTTGCTGGCCGCGAAGTTGACAGCCTTGTTGAGGGCCGCCACGAGCGAGCCGTTGTGGTTGATGGGGAACTCCGCGCCGAGGCTCATGTTGATGATGTCGGCCCGCGCACAGCCCGGCTTGCCGAAGGCGGCCGGGTCGGAGGCATAGAGGAGCCCGCCGATGATCCAGGCGAAGCTGCCGGTGCCGCTGTGGAGGACCTTGACGCCCATGATGGTCGCCTTGGGCGCGATGCCGATCACGCCGATGGCGTTGTCCTCGGCCGCGATGATGCCCGCCACGTGGGTGCCGTGCCAGAAGGTGCCGGTGTCGCTGTTGAAAGCCTGGCCGGGCACGAACGAGGCCGAGCAGGCCGTGTCGATGTTGGCATCGAGGTCCGGATGGGCCGCGAAGATGCCGCCGTCAAGCACCGCGACGCGAGCGCCCTGGCCCGTGCAGCCGGCAGCCCAGGCCGCCGGGGACTGCACCGCCTGGTGCGCCCACTGGATGGGATAGAAGGTGTCGTTGGTCGGATTGATCGCCGTCTCTTCGACGCTGTAATCGGTGATCGGGGGCTGCCACTGCACCATCTCGTCGACGGCGGCACTCTGGAAGGCGCCGCTGGCGGTCACGCGCGACAGGAAGTCGGGCGCGCTGGAGGTCGCCAATCCGAGGCCGGCCTTGCCGTGGGAGAAGACGACCGTGCCGCCGGCCGCCTGGACGGCAGCCGTTTGTGCGCTCGTCCACTTGTTGGCCGAGAGCACGTAGTCAGTTGCCGAAGCCGACGCGACCGACGCCAGGGCTACCGCTCCAACCAGAACCGAGATACGAATGAACCGCATGCAAAACCCCCTTTTGAGGTTGTGGGACGTCGTCCCTATATTTACTACTGCAACGAGCAATATCGCTCGCAACTACCTGGGGGAGAGGCTGTCGGTAGCTCGGCCGTCTCGGTGAGACCCGTGGCTTTGCGCATCCACCTCGCGATGGGGTTGCCTTGATCGAGAGCAGTGTAATTGTAGGGAGCGCCCGGAAGATGTCAAGCTATCTCCATGTCCCGTTTGCCCCGTCTTCGTAACCTGCTTGTAGGAACCGCCGTGCTGCTAGTCGTATTCCTACTTTCCCAAGTTTTTGGTCCCCGGCCGTCCAACCACCGGGACTGGATGCCCGACCAGGCGCGCCTCCCCCGGGTGGAGCTCGACGGCCGGCGCGTGCGGGTCCACAATCTGCGCAACGCCCGCTACCGCTCGACGAGCGACTACGACGTGGCCTGGGAGGAGCGGACGTACGACCTGGACCGGCTGCGCTCCGCCTGGTTCGCGGTCGAGCCCTTCGCCGGCTGGAAGGGGCCGGCGCACACCCTGATGAGCTTCGGGTTCGAGGATGACAACTTCCTGGCAATCTCGGTGGAGATCCGCAAGGAGAGGGGGGAGGAGTTCTCGCCCTGGAAGGGGCTGGTCCGCCAGTACGAGATCATGTACGTGCTCGGCGACGAGCGCGACCTGATCGGGCTCCGCACCAACCACCGCCGCGACCGGGTCTACCTCTACCCGGTGAGGGCCCCCCGGGAGCGGATCGAGCAGATGCTGGTCGGCATGCTCCGCCGGGCGAACCGCCTGGCCGAGGAGCCCGAGTTCTACAACACCTTGACGAGCTCCTGCACGACCAACATCGTCCGCCACGTCAACGAGCTGGTCCCCGGGCGGGTGCCGTGGAGCTACAAGGTCGTGCTGCCGGGGTACTCGGACGAGCTCGCCTACGACCTGGGGCTGATCGACACGGACCTGCCGTTTGCGGAGGCGCAGCGCCATTTCCGGATCGACGAAAAGGCGCAACGGTTCGGAGATGGCGAGGGCTTCTCCGAGAAGATACGGCAGGGCCTCTGAGGCTCCCTCTCCCCCGGCACGGGGGAGAGGGGGGATGGGATCAATCCGGTTGGAAGGGGACGCTGAGTGGTCATCGTCGCTCCCTTCCACTACTCCAGACTCACCATCTTCGGCTCGGAGAGCGCCTTCCCGTCGAAGGTCCGCACCACCAGCGAGGAGGCCCCCTTGGTGGTCACGCAGCCGGTGAGGAGGACCCAGGTGTCCCCCTTGGGAACCATGATCTGCGTGAGGCCCAGCGACTCGTTGCGGGTGCTCACCTGGCTGCGCGCCTCGGCCAGGCGGATCCAGTCGCCGTTCCCACCCAGGCGGGTCAGCAGGATCTTCTCCTCGGAGGGGACGCGGCGGTCGAACCAGGCGAGGCGCAGGGCGCCCTCCTGATCGCCGTAGGGGAGGTCGACCCACCAGTCGCTGCCCTGGCGCCACATCCCCGCGGTGCCCTCGCTGTTGCCGCCCCACGGGGTCCAGGTGGAGCGCCGCCACTTCTTCCCCGAGTCGTCGGAGAGGTAGACGACGCCGTCGCCCGACAGGTAGGCCGCGGAGGTGCCGGTCAGGGCCACGAGCTGGCCGCGCCGCTCAGCCGGCAGGCTGGGGACGCCAGCCACCCAGGTCTCGGGACGGCTCGAGGCGGAGAAGAGGCCGGTGCCGGCGAGCACGCCGTCCTTGCGCTGCGGCGCGGGCAGGGCCGGCGGCTGGCCCACGCCGGTCACTTTCAGGGTGCCGCGGTCCTTCCACTCCCGGTTCTCCAGGCGGAAGGCCTGCACCTTCACCGTCCCGGCCAGCTCGGTCGGGGATTCGATCAGGAACCAGGGCGCGCCCGTGCGGTCGTAGGTCGGCATCACGTTGATGGCCGCCGGGAGGAGGAGCTGGTCGCCGATCGGCTCCCACTCGCCGGCAGCCCAGCGCACCGGCTGGACGCACGACTTGCCGCAGGAAGAAGCCGCGATCACCGGCCCGGGTCCCACGGAGCCGCCGAAACGCCCCTTGACGCGGTCCTCATGGAGCCGGGCGCGGCTGCCGTTCCCGTTCAGCTCGATCACCCACGGGCCTGCCGGGCCCAGGGCCGGAGCGTTGAGCAGCATCGTGCCCGACGTGGTGTCGATGCCGATCAGCGTGAGCGGAGTGTTGCTGCCGCAGACCGGACCGGCCGCAGAGGCGATCCGTGCCAACAAGAAGAAAGCGATCGCGATGCGGCCAGCCATGGAGTTCTCCTCCTAGGAATGATTGCGCGGCTGCCGGACCGAGCGCGCCCAGTGCTGCGAGCGCATCCCCTGCATGCGGCGGATGCGCTCCTCGGCCACCCGGTCGGCTGAAAGAGCGCTGGGGATCGATTCGGTGCGGGAGATCTCGAACACGCGGAGCATGTTGGCGTAGATGCCGCGGGCCATGTGCATGGCCCGGTCGCGGTTGTAGCCGCCGAGCTCGTTGTAGACGTTG
Source organism: Thermoanaerobaculia bacterium (assembly GCA_035536935.1). Taxonomy (GTDB): domain Bacteria; phylum Acidobacteriota; class Thermoanaerobaculia; order Multivoradales; family UBA5704; genus DATMER01. Next base: position 18,891 of record DATLNC010000040.1, on the reverse strand, counting down.
ATCAGGCCGCCGGCGTTGCCCACGAAGTCGGGAGCGTAGAGGATGCCGCGCTCATGGAGAGCCCGGCCGTCCCGCTCCTCGTCCGCGAGCTGGTTGTTGGCAGCCCCCGCCACGATCTTGCAGCGCAGGTCCGGGATCGTCCGCTCGTCGAGCACCGCGCCGAGGGCGCAGGGGGCGACCACGTCGCAGTCGACCCTCAGGATCTCCCCGGCCGGGACGATCTCGGCGCCCAGCTCCTCGCGTGCCCGCCCGGTGCGCTCGGCGTCGATGTCCGCGACGAAGAGCTTGGCCCCCTCGTCCTTCAGGTAGGTCGCCAGGTGGTAGCCGACGTTGCCGAGCCCCTGGATGGCGACCGAGCGGCCGGCGAGGGTGTTGCCGTTGCCGTAGCACCAGTGGACCGCGGCCTTCATCCCCTGGAGCACACCGAAGGCGGTCACGGGCGACGGGTCGCCGCCGCCGCCCTGGGACGGGGAGACGCCGGTGACCCAGCGGGTCTCGGAGAGGATGACCTCCATGTCGTCCATGCCCGTGCCGACGTCCTCGGCGGTGATGTAGAGGCCGTTCAGGGATTCGACGTAGTTGCCGAAGCTGCGCAGGAGGGCTTCGCTCTTGTCCTTCTTGGGATCGCCGACGATCACGGCCTTGCCGCCGCCCAGGTTGAGCCCGGCGGCGGCGGCCTTGTAGGTCATGCCGCGGGAGAGGCGCAGCACGTCGGTGAGCGCCTCCTCCATGTTCTTGTAGGGCCACATGCGGACCCCGCCGAGCCCGGGGCCCAGCACGGTCGAGTGGACGGCAATGATGGCCTGCAGGCCCACCTCGGGGCTGGAGCAGAAGAGCACCCGCTCGTGTCCCATCTCCGCCATCTGCTGGAAGAGCTCCATTCACACTCCCTTTCGTCTTCAGTAAAATCGGTCGCAAACGCCGGGAGTCTAACCGAAGTCAGCCCGCCTCGCTGCCCCCCAGCTCGGTGACCAGCATCGCCGCCATCACCAGCAGGCCGCCGAAGCCGAGGGCCGCGGTCCAGGGCTCCACCCCCAGGGCCACCGATAGACCCGCGGCGATCACCGGCTCCAGGGTGAGAATGACCCCGGCCTCGACCGCCGAGAGATGGCGCTGGGCATAGAGCCAGGCCGCGAACGCCGCCGCCGTGGCGAGGACCCCGACCACCAGCACGGCGATCAGGGGCGCGCCGGTCAGCTCTCTCGCCGAAGGCGGATCGAGCAGCAACGACGGCAAGGCGAGGACCGCGACCACGGCGAACTGGGTGACGGCGAGGGGGCCGAGCGGATTGCGCCGCGTGATCCGCTCCAGGACCAGGGGATAGAGGGCGAAGACCACCGCGCACGCCACGGTCAAGGCATCGCCCTTGCCAAAATCCTCCCCCGATGCTTCCGGCCCATAGAGCGTCCACACCCCGGCAAAGGCGAGGAGCGAGCCCACGGCCGGCCCCCAGCGCAGCCCGCGCCCCGCGAGCAGGCCGAAGACCGGGACCAGGACGACCGAGATCGCGGTGAGAAAAGCCGAGCGCGACGGCGTCGTCCACAGCAGGCCCGCGGTCTGGAGGGCGAAGCCGGCGAACAGGATGACCCCGAGGAGCACCCCGTCCCGCCGGACGCCGGGAGACCACTTGCCCCACGCGAGCGGCAGCAGCAGCAGCGCGGCCAGGACGAAGCGGTAGGCGATCAGGTGGAAGACCGGGATCTCCTCCAGGGCCTTCTGGACGATGACGAAGCTGGCCCCCCAGATCAGGGTGGCGCCGAGCATCGCGAGGCGGGGGAGGAGCCGCTGGCGCAAGGGGTTTCTCAATTCCATCCATCCAGCCAGCCCCGGGACGGGGCTGTACTCTTCTAGCCTGGGGTTTCAACCCCAGGCGACGGCACCGGTCGAGGCTTGGCCGCAGCCCGCCTGGGGTTGAAACCCCAGGCTAGAAGGGTAGCGCCCTTCCCAGGGCGCGGAGATGTGGTGGTAGATGTTGCCGTTATACCTTCTCCAGCGCCGCCAGCACCTGCTCGTCGTGGCCGTCCACGTTGACCTTCTTCCAGGCCTTGGCCACCTTGCCCTCGCGGTCGATCAGGAAGGTGGAGCGCTGGACGCCCATGGACTTGCGGCCCATGAAGATCTTCTCCCGCCAGGCGCCGTAGCGCTCGGACACCCGGTGGCCGTCGTCGGCGAGGAGGGGGAAGTTGAGGCTGTACTTGTCGCGGAACTGGCCGTGGCTGGCCACGTCGTCCGGGGAGACTCCGAGCACGACGGCGCCCCTGCTCTCCAGGTCGGACCGGCGGTCGCGAAAGGCGCAGGCCTCCTTGGTGCAGCCCGGGGTGTCGTCCTTGGGGTAGAAGTAGAGGACGACGGGCTTGCCCTTGAAATCGGAAAGCCGGACGTCGCTGCCCTTGTCATCCTTGAGCGTGAAGTCGGGCGCGGTTTCGCCCTCCTCGATCCAATCGGTCATGTTGACTCCCTCCTGAGTGGTTATTGCGGTCGGCGGATGTGGTAGGCCTCGCCGTCCCAGAGCTGGAACGGCTGGGTTCCGTCCACGAGAAGCTCCAGCCCGAAGCTCCGGCAGAGGCGCTGCACGTCGCGGCGGTCGGCGTCGCGGCTCGCGCGGTACGAATAGTTGAGAAGCACGAAGTCCCCGCCGGGGCGGAGCACGCGGGTGATCTCGTCGAAGTGGACGGAGACGAGGTCCCGCCCCCCCTGGTAGATGTAGGGGAAGGAGTCGGCGGCGAGCACGAGGTCGAAGCTCCCGTCGGCGAAGCCCGCGAGGTCCCGCCCCGAGCAGTGGGAGAGGTGGACGTTGGCGAGCCCGGAGCAGCGGCGGCGGGCTACGGCGATCATGTTGCCGGAGATGTCGATGCCGTGAGTTTCCCGCAACCGCGTGGCGAGGGCGGCCTGGATGCGGCCGATGCCGCAGCCGATCTCCAGGGCATCGCGGCCGGGGCCGAGCACCTGCCAGAGCTCCAGGAGGTCCAGGATCTCGGCCGTGTAGGCGTCGAGCAGGGCGGGATCGCCCAGGCTGTAGGCGGCGACGCTGGCCTCTTCGTTGAGCGCCACGGCGTGGTCGAAGAAGCTCCGGCAGTCCGCGATGACGTCCCCGGCCGACCGGCGCGTCCGGCCGACGTCCGGATGCTCGTGGAGGATGATCGCGGCGTCCTCGCACCCGGGGCGGTGCTCGCGCAGCAGGCGGGCCATCTCGGCGAGCGGGCCTTCCGCAAACGATCCCAGCAGCTCCTCGACCTCCTCCACGCGGTCCATGGCGAGAAGCAGGCGGGCGAGGCTGATCGGGGGAGACGCCTCGCCGGCAACGCAATCCTCCAGAACGGCGCGGACCTCGTCGGATTCGATGGTGTCGAGCGGCGTCATCGGCCCTATCTTATGGCTGACGAGCGGGTAGAGCGCTCCAACGGACAGGTAGGTGCCGCAGACGAGTGGGTCGAGGGGTCTACCCGCTGGGTAGGGGCTTCAAGCGAGCGGGTAGCCGGCGCCGACGAGTGGTTGGCGAGGTCTACCCACTGGGTAGCTGGGTCCAACGAGTGGGTAGGGGCTGCAAACGGGCGGGTGGAGGGGTCTACCCATTCGTTGGAGGCTGCCATGCAATGGGTAGAGGGGGCTACCTCGTTATCATCCCTGCCATGGATGCCCGCGCGACCGCAGATCTCCTTAAAACCTGGGCCGTCGAAGTCGGTTTCGACCGCGCCGGGGTGGCGGGGCTGGAGCCGTCCGCCACCGGGGAGGCGTTCCTGCGCTGGCTGGCGCGCGGGGATCAGGCGGGGATGGGCTGGTTTACGAAGAGGGTGGAAGCCCGGCTGGAACCGGCGCGGATCGTGGCCGGAACCCGGAGCGCGCTCTGCGTGGCCCTTCAATACCATCCCTTGGAAGGCGAGCCGGAGCCGGACGACGACCTCTGGCCTCGCGTCGCCCGCTATGCGCGGGGGCGGGACTACCACGACGTCATGGGGGAGCGCCTCAAGGCTCTGGAGGACCGGATCGCCGCGGCGTTCCCTGGCACCCTCACGCGCCGCTATGTAGATACCGGGCCGGTGCTCGAGAGGGAGCTCGCGGCGCGGGCCGGCCTCGGGGCCGTGGGCAAGAACACGAACCTGCTGCACCCCGAGGCGGGCTCCTGGTTCCTCCTGGGCGAGCTTTTCCTTTCCCTCGATCTCTCTCCCGACATCCCCCTCGCCGACCTCTGCGGGAGCTGCACCCGCTGCCTGGAAGCCTGCCCGACCAATGCTCTGGCCGAGCCCTACCGGGTGGACAGCAACCGCTGCATCAGCTACTGGACCATCGAGCACCGGGGAGCCCTGCCGCCGGCCGCCCGCGAGATGGTGGACGACTGGGTCTTCGGCTGCGACATCTGCCAGGAGGTCTGCCCCTGGAACACCGTGCCGGAGGGCGCCGACCATCCCGAGATGCGCCTGCCCGAGGCACGCCGGGAGCTCGATCTCGCCGGGCTGCTGCGGCTCTCCCGCGACGAGTACGTGGAGCGCTTCCGGGGAAGCCCGATGAAAAGGGCGAAGCTCGAGGGTCTCCAGAGGAACGCGGCAGTGGCCATGGGCAACCGCCGCAACCCCCGCTATGCCGAGCCGCTGGCTCAAGCCCTGGAGGCGGGGGAGCCCGTGGTGCGAGCCCATGCCGCCTGGGCCCTCGGGCGGATCGCCACCCCGGAGGCGCGGCTGGCGCTGGAAGAGGCGTGGGGGAGGGAGGCGGATGAGAGCGTGCGCGAGGAGATCCAGGCAGCTCGTAACGTTGCGGCGGCCGCATCCGTAAACAGGACATAGAGGAGACAAAGCCATGAGACGCCCGCCCGTCCTTTCGGTCCTTCCTGTCCTTGCCGTCCTTGCCGTCCTTGCCGCCGCCCCACTCTCCGCCCAGGTGCCGGTCGGCCACGAGATCCACGTCAACCAGAACCAGGCCCCCGGCAAGCAGGTCCGGCCGGACGTCGGAGTGGCCGCCGACGGCAGCTTCGTCGTGGTCTGGGAGGCCAAGGGCGGGGGCCACGTCTGGGTGCGGCGCTACCGCGCCAGCGGCAAGCCGCACGGCAGCGAATTCCGGGCGAGCCGCCTGGGCAACGGGCACCAGGCCGCTCCCGCCGTGGCCGTGCGGCCGGACGGCTCCTTCGTCGTGGTCTGGAACCGGATCGCGGCCGGTGGCACGCGGGTCGACCTCTACGCCTCCCGCTTCACGGCCGGCGGACAGGCGATCGGCGAGCCGCGCCTCGTGGGCTCCGCCGCCCAGGCGAGCGCGTTCGAGCCCGCGGCCGTCACCCTCCTCCCCGACGGCGGCTTCTTCGTGGCCTGGACCCTGGAGGACGGCCTCGTCGGCGACACCCCCTCGCGCGATCTCTACGGCCGACGACGCGGACCGCTTCCTCGGGTCGACCTTCCTGGTCAGCACGACCGAGACCTTCCTGGGATATCCGCGGGCGGCGGCCACGGACGCGGGCTTCGCCGTCATCTGGACGGACCGCATCCAAATCCTCCTGCGCGAGGTGAGCGCCGCCGGCACGGTCGCGGGCACCGCGCGGCAGGTCAACGAGCGCTTCGAAGGCAATGATCTCGAGCGACCCGCCATCGCGTTCGGCCCGGCGGGCGGGGCCGGGGTCTGGGCCTACTCCTTCCTGGGCTTCCGCGGCTCGGGCATCAGGGCGCGGCGCCTGCGTTGACAGCCCCGGCGTGGGGGAGCCCCACACCCGTAGCCCCCCCTTACTTGCCCGGCGGCTCCCAGGGGTCGAGCTGGCGGCCCAGCTCCTCCAGCCGTTTCCGGGTATCGGCGATCCAGTCGAAGGCCACCCGCTCGGAGTGCGTACCGTAGAGCGGCCGCTCGTCGATGAGGATGGCCTCGGAGCCGTCGAGGATGCGGAGCTGGACGTTGCCGTTCTCCTCCACGCTCGTGTGGGCCTCCAGGGGACGGAAGGCGCCCTCGAGGACGCCCAGGATGCGATCGGTGGTTTCCGCGGTGCCTGCTGCCATGTAGTTATACCTCCTCCCGGTCAGGGGGTGTTTCGATGCAGGATGCGGGCCTGCGTTGACAGCCCCATGCGGCGGCCCTATACTCAAAGGCCCGAGTTTCCAAAGAGTTAAGCGGAACTCGCAGCCCCCCGTTCGAGGGGGCACAGGCCCGCGAGCCTGAATCCACGCCAAGGAGGAACGTCTTTTATGCCGGTCACTGAACAAATGGACCAGTCGCCGATGACGGCTGAGTCCGACGAGGAGCTGTCCAGGGAGGAGTACCAGAAGCTCCTCGAAATGTACGACGACAGCATGCGGAATCTCACCGAGGGTGAGATCGTCCCGGGTCGAGTCATCGGGATCACCAGCAATTCGGTGATCATCGACGTGGGATACAAGTCGGAGGGGCTCGTCCCGATCGAGGAGTTCCTCGACCGCGAGGGCAATGTAACGGTGTCCGAAGGCGAGGAGGTCGACGTCCTCCTCGAGAAGACCGAGGACCTCGAAGGCCACGTCCTGCTCTCCCGCACCAAGGCGCAGCGCATGCGCCGCTGGACCGAGGTGGAGAAGGCGTACAAGGACGGCCGCATCATCAAGGGCCGGGTCACCGACCGCATCAAGGGCGGCCTGACCGTCGACGTGGGCCTGCGCGCCTTCCTGCCCGGCTCGCTCGTCGACATCAAGCCGGTCAAGAACCTCGAATCGCTGCGCGGCCTCGAGCTGGAGTTCAAGGTCATCAGCCTCGACCGCCGGCGCAACAACATCGTGCTGTCGCGCAAGGCCGTGCTCGAGACCGAGCTGGCCAAGAAGAAGTCCGAGACCCTCACCCGTCTGGAAGAGGGCGCCCGGCTCAAGGGCGTGGTCAAGAACATCACCGACTACGGCGTGTTCATCGACCTCGGCGGCATCGACGGCCTGCTGCACATCACCGACATCTCGTGGGGCCGCGTCAATCATCCGTCCGAGCACTTCTCGGTCGGCGACGAGGTCGAGGTCGTCGTGCTCAAGTTCGATCCCGAGACCGAGCGCGTCTCCCTGGGCTACAAGCAGAAGAGCGACGATCCCTGGACGCTGGTCGACAAGAAGTATCCGATCGGCTCGCGCGTCCGCGGCAAGGTCGTGTCGCTGGTCGACTACGGCGCCTTTGTCGAGATCGAGGAGGGGGTCGAAGGCCTGATCCACGTCAGCGAGATGTCGTGGACCAAGAAGGTGGTCAACCCCGCCAAGATCCTGGAAGTGGGGCACGAGGTCGAGGCGATCGTCTCGGAGCTGGACATGGACCAGCGGCGGATCAGTCTCTCCTTGCGCCAGACCGAGCGCAACCCGTGGGAGGAGCTCAAGGACACCCACCCCGAGGGCACGATCATCGAGGGCAAGGTGCGCAACCTCACCGAGTTCGGCGCCTTCGTCGAGATCACCGACGGCATCGACGGCCTCATCCATGTCTCCGACATGAGCTGGACCAAGCGCGTCAAGCACCCGAGCGAGGTGCTCAAGAAGGGCGACACCGTGCGGGCGCGGATCACCAACATCGACGTCGAGAATCAGCGCGTCTCGCTGTCGATCAAGGAGTTCATGCCCAACGAGTGGGACGACTTCGCCAACCGCCACCACGTCGGCGACACGCTGGAGGGCCGCGTGGTGAACGTCACCGACTTCGGTCTGTTCATCGACATCTACAACGGCCTCGAGGGTCTGGCTCACGTCAGCGAGATCGAGGTGCCCGGCGGCGGCAAGCTGGAGGACCAGTACAAGGTCGGCGACTGGGTGCGCACCCGCGTCCTGCGCATCGAGGAGGACGACAAGAAGGTCGGCCTGTCGCTGCGCGGCGTGACCCAGCCCACCGAGGAGGAGATCGCCGAGCTCCAGGCTACCCGCGATAGTGCCAGCCACCACCACGACTCACAGGAGTCCGAGGAGCACCACGAAGAAGAGAGCACTGGCGACGGTGGCGAGGCGGTGGAAGAGTAGGCCGTATTGACACCAGGACGGCGGCGGGTCAGTGTTCCCCGGAACGCGGGCCCGCCGCAGCTTCAGAAAGGGGTGGGAGATGTCGGTACCCTACAAGAACGACGGGACGACCGGGATGACCGGGATGACCAAAGCGGAGCTGGTCGAAGAGGTCGCCGCCAAGACCCAACTCACCAAGAAGCACGCGGAGATCATCGTCAATACGGTGTTCGACAGCATCGTCGATTCGCTCAAGGGGGGCGAGAAGATCGAGCTGCGCGGTTTCGGCAGCTTCCGCATCCGCCACCGCGGCGCGCGCACCGGCCGCAACCCCAAAACCGGCGACAAGGTCAGCGTTCCGCCCAAGCGGATCCCCTATTTCAAGCCCGGCAAGGAGCTGAGGGAGCTGCTCAACGACGAGTGTTGAGCTAGTGGATGGAACGCCTCTTCACGCCCTGGCGGTACGACTACATCACCAAGACCCCGGCAGGTCCGGCCGGTTCGGAGGATACCGGGTGCTTCTTCTGCGCCGCGGCCCGCGACCTCGGCAATCCTGACGGCCTGGTGGTCCATGCCGGCTGCCATCACCTGATCATGCTGAACCTCCACCCCTACTCGAACGGGCACCTGATGGTGGCCCCTCTCGAGCACCACAGCTCTCCCCAGGAGAGCGGGCCGGAGGCGCAGGCCGAGTTCTGGCCGCTGGTGCTCAAGGCGCAGCGCGTGCTGCAGGAGGCCTACTCGCCGCACGGCTTCAACCTCGGAATGAACCTGGGCCGGCCGGCGGGCGCGGGAGTGCCCGGACACTTCCATTTCCACCTGGTCCCGCGCTGGACCGGGGATACGAACTTCATGACCGTCCTGGCGGAGGTCCGGCTCATCCCGGAGGACCTGCGCCAGTCCCGCGAGCGCCTGCGGGCGCTCTTCGCCTCGGAGGCTCCGGAGGAGGAAAGACTTGGCTCAACCCGATGAAGCCGCGCCGCGGGAGACCCCGGCGATGGCAGTGCCGGCGGGGGTGCCCGTCGGCAACCCGTACCTGGCCATGATTCTGGCCTGGCTCGTGCCGGGGCTCGGACATATCTATCTCAGGCGGGTCGGCCGCGGCCTGGTATTCCTGCTGCTCGCCCTGGTCAGCATCTGGGTCGGCTGCGAGCTGGAGGGCAACCTGTACCGGCCGCTCCCCGGCCAGCCGCTCACCCTGCTGGCCACCGGGGGTGCCATGGGCATGGGCCTCCCGTACTTCGTCCTCCGATACGGGGCCGACTATGCCGGCGACATCGTGGGCGCCGGCTATGAGTACGGCACCGCGTTCCTGCTCACCGCCGGCCTGATGAACTGGCTGCTCGTGCTCGACGCGTGGGACATCTCGCGCGGCAAGAAGGAGTGAGGGAGACATGAGCCATTTCTTCCTGATGGTCCTCTACTCGCTCGTGGTGAGCCTGTTCTTCACCCTGCTCTGGCGGCGCGAGCGCAAGGAGCAGATCCGTCTGTTCCTCCAGCTTTTCCTGGGGATGGTCGGCGGCGGCCTGCTCGTGGCCTGGCTGATGTACCCGTTCCCGCAGGGGCCTCCAGCGCCGCTTCCATGACGGGTGGAAATACCCGTCCCAAGGAGCTCCTGGTGGTGGCCGGCGAAGCCTCGGGAGACCTCCACGGCGCCCGGCTGGTGTCCGAGCTGCGCCGGCTCGTGCCCGATCTGGTGACCTTCGGCCTCGGCGGCGACGAGCTGCAGGCGGCCGGGCTCCAGTCCGTGGCCCACAGCTCGGAGGTGGCGGTGGTGGGGATCACCGAGGTGCTCCGCGTCCTGCCGCGCATCAAGCAGGTTTTCGCCGCGCTGCTGCGCGAGGTGGACCGCCGCCGTCCGGACGCGGCCGTGCTCATCGACTTCCCCGACTTCAACCTGCGCCTGGCCAAGGAGCTGGAGAAGCGCGGCCTGCGCGTCGTCTACTACATCAGCCCGCAGGTCTGGGCCTGGCGCAAGGGCCGCGTGCGCACCATCGCGAAGCTGGTCGACCGCATGCTGGTCCTCTTCCCTTTCGAGGTCGACTTCTACCGCAAGCACCAGGTGGAGGTGGTGCACGTCGGCCATCCTCTGGTCGACGAGGTGCCGCAGCTTCCCCAGGCCTGGGATCGCTTGGATGAAGGGGGTGAGCCCGACGGTCCGTTCCGGGTGGCGCTCCTGCCCGGCTCGCGGCTCAGCGAGGTCGAGGCGCTGCTCCCCACCATGCTGCAGGCGGTGCGGCGCCTGTCCGCCGAGCTCCCCATCGCGGTCAGCCTGATCAAGGCGCCGACCGTGCCGCAGGAGCTGCTGGAGGAGCAGATCGAGCTCTCCGGCCTTCCGGTGCGGATCGTGGCGGAGGACCGCTTCGCGGCCGTCGCGGACTCGCACCTCGCCCTCTGCGCCTCGGGTACGGCTACTCTAGAGGTGGGGCTGTTGGGCACGCCGATGATCGTCGTCTACCGGCTGGGCTTCTGGACCTACTCGCTGGCGAAGGCGCTGGTGCGCCTGCCGAGCATCAGCCTGGTCAACCTGGTCCTGGGCCGGCCGGTGGTGCCGGAGCTGATCCAGGGGAACGCCAACCCCGAGCGCATCGCGGCTGAAGCCGAGAGGGTGCTGCTGGAGGACGACGAGCGCGCGGAGATGCGGAGGGGGCTCGCCGAGCTGCGCGGCCGGCTGGGGGAAGGCGGCGCGAGCGGACGAGCGGCCCAGGAAGTGGCGGCAGTTTTGTCGCGGATAGAGGAAGCTCAGGCGTGAACACTCCGGCCTTCTTCTGGCACTACCTGCGCCGCTACACCGGCTGGGCCATGCTCGCCGCCTTGGGCATCGTGGCCTATGCCGCCACGCAGGCCGCGACGGGCGCGCTGCTGCAGCCCATCTTTCGCGAGGTCCTCCTGGCGAAGAGCGACGCGGCGATCCCCGTGCCGGGTATCTCCACCGCTCCCAAGAGAGAACAGGTGGAAAAGCCCGGAGTGCTGACCGACCTCAAGAAGCGGTTCAACCTTCAGCGGCAGTTCGACCGCAGCTACGAGTCCCTGAAGCGGCGGCTCGGCGTGGGAGCGGACGAGGTCGTCTACTTCCTCCCCCTGCTCTTCGTGGGCGTCTTCCTGCTGCGCTGCCTGGCGGACTTCGTGTCGGGCTACGCGTTCCAGAACATCGGCCTGGGAGTGACGACCGACATCCGCAACGACCTGTACCGCAACATCCTCGGCCAGTCGAGCCGTTTCCACGGCGCGCACCCGTCGGGGGAGCTGATCGCCCGCATCATCAACGACGTGGGGATGATGCAGAACGCGGTCTCCAACCGGTTGCTCGACCTGTTCCAGCAGTCGATCACCCTGGTCTTTCTGGTCGTGCTGCTGCTGTCGATCCACTTCAAGCTGGCCGTGATCACGCTGTTCGTGGCGCCGGTGCTGGTCTATCCCATCGTCCGCTTCGGCAAGGGGATGCGCCGCACCACCCACCGCAGCCAGGAGCGGATGGCCGATCTGGCGAGCCTGCTGACCGAGGGCATCCGCGGCCACCGGGTGGTCAAGGCGTTCGGGATGGAGAAGTTCGAGCTCGACCGCTTCCGCGAGGCCACACGGCGCCACCTGCGGGTGAACCTGTGGGCGCAGATGCTGTCCCACACCTCGGGGCCGGTCGTCGAGTCGCTGGCGGCCATCGGCTCCGCGGTGCTCCTGATCTATGCCGGCAAGGCCATCCGGGCGGACCAGCTCGAGTCGGAAGCGCTGATCCAATTCATCATCGTCCTGCTGATGATCTACGATCCGATCCGCAAGCTGAACAAGGTCAACCTGGTCCTGCAGGAAGCGACGGCGGCCGGCCAGCGGGTGGCGCGCCTGACCGCGATCCCCAACGACATCGTCGAGCGGCCGGACGCGCGTGAAATCACCACGGTGCGGGAGGGGATCGCCTACGAGCGGGTCTCGTTCTCCTACGAGGACCGGCTGGTGCTGCACGACGTGACCCTGCCGATCCCGGCGGGCAAGATCGTGGCCCTGGTCGGGTCGTCCGGCGCGGGCAAGTCGACGCTGGTGAACCTCCTGCCGCGCTTCTTCGATCCCGACTCGGGCCGGGTCGCGATCGACGGTCACGACATCCGGGACCTCAAGATCGACAGCCTGCGGGCGCTGATCGGGATCGTCACGCAGGACACTGTGCTGTTCAACGACTCGATCCGCAACAACATCGCCTACGGGCGCTCCGACCTGCCGCTGGAACGGGTGCGCGAGGCAGCCGCGGCTGCCTATGCGGACGAGTTCGTCATGGAGCTCCCGCACGGCTACGACACGGTGATCGGCGAGTCGGGGCTGCGGCTCTCCGGCGGCCAGAGGCAGCGCCTGGCGATCGCGCGCGCCCTGCTCAAGAACGCGCCGATCCTGATCCTGGACGAGGCCACGTCGCACCTCGACATGCAGTCCGAGGCGCTCGTCCAGAAGGCGCTCTCGAACCTCATGCAGGGCCGCACTACGCTGGTGATCGCGCACCGGCTCTCGACCGTCATGCGGGCCGACCGCATCGTGGTCATGGAGGGCGGCCGGATCGTGGAGGAGGGCAACCACGGCGAGCTCATGGAGCTCGGCGGCACCTACCGGCGGCTGTACGACCTGCAGTTCCGCACATGAGCCGGACGTGACACAGGCCGTCCTGTCCTTGGCCGCGGCCGGTCTGATCCGGGCGCTGCGATTCACCGTGAAGCTACACCATCACAATGACGGGCCGATGCGTGAGAGGGAGAGGCGCAACGAGCGTTTCATCCTGGCCTTCTGGCACCGCCACCTGCTCCTGATGCCCTACTCTTACCGGGGCAAGGGGATCTCGGTGCTGGTGAGCCAGAGCCGGGACGGCGAGCTGATCGCCCGCACCGTGGCGCGGCTGGGCATCGACTCCAGCCGCGGCTCGAGCAGCCGCGGGGGCGTGGCCGGGATGCGGACGCTGCTGCGCAAGGCGGGGGAGGGCTACGACCTCGCCTTTACGCCGGACGGTCCGCGGGGGCCGGCGGGCGAGGTCCAGCCCGGGGTGATCCTGGCAGCGGCGGCGACCGGTTTCCCGATCCAGCCGGTGGCAGTTGCGGCCACGAAGGCGAAGCGGCTACGCTCCTGGGACCGTTTTCTGGTCCCGCTGCCGTTCTCGTGCGTACACTTCGTATACGGCGAGCCGCTCACCGTGGAGCGCAGGGGTGATCCGGCCTTGGCTGCCGTGGAGCTGAAGCGGCGGCTGGATGGGGCGGAGGAAGAAGCGGAGAAGCGGGCAAAGGAGGATTGAGATGCGCAGCATGACAGGCTACGGGGAGTCGTCCGGCGAGAACGCGCGCCATGGGGTGGCGGTCAGCCTGAAGGCGGTCAACCACCGGTTCTTCGACCTGGTCCTGCGCATGGGGGACGAAGTGCGGTCGAGCGAGGCCGCCCTGCGCGACATGCTGGGCAAGGAGATCTCACGCGGTCGAGTAGAGGCGCGGGTCGAAGTGCGGCCGGTCGCGGAGCGCAAGGCCACGGTCCAGGTCCACATGGGGGTGATCCGCGAAGCCCATGCCGCGGTCCATCAGCTCGTGGAAGCCGGGCTCGTCGAACGCGGGCTCTCGGCCGGCGACCTCCTGCGCATCCCCGAGGCGTTCCGGGTCGAGGTGGCGTCGGAAGAGTGGGACTCCGAGGACCACGAGCTGCTCCAGCGAGTCGCTCACGAAGCCGTGAGCCAGCTCGTGGCCGGCCGCCAGTTGGAGGGGACGAACCTGGCCGCCGTCCTGGAGGAGCGCATCCGCGCCATGGAAGTCATCGTGGCGCGGCTCGACGAGCTGCGCGGGCCGGTGCGCGAGGAGCTGGGCACGTCTCTCCGCCGGCGCCTGGACGAGCTGGTGGGCAGCCAGACCCTCGACGAGGGGCGGATCTCCCAGGAGATCGCGCTCCTGGTCGACCGCAGCGACGTCAGCGAGGAGATCGACCGCCTGCGCTCCCACCTGGACCATTTCCGCTCGATCCTCCGGGACAAGGGGCCCGCAGGCAAGCGCCTCGACTTCCTGACCCAGGAGATCTTCCGCGAGCTCAACACCCTCGGCGCCAAGTGCCGCAACGCCGAAATGACCCGCGCGGTCCTGGATGCCAAGGTCCTTTGCGAGCAGATGCGTGAGCAGGTCCAGAACGTCGAGTAGAATCACCCGGCTTTGAGCGATTCCCATCACGCGATACCACAGGGCGAGCTGTTCATCCTGTCCGCTCCATCGGGGGCGGGCAAGACGACGCTCATCAACAGCCTGATGCAGGGCGGGTTTTCGCTCGGCGGGCTGGCCTTCTCGGTCAGCTACACGACCCGGGGTCCGCGCCAGGGCGAGGTCGACGGCAGGGATTACCACTTCGTCGACCATGCCACGTTCCTCGAGATGATCGACGCCCACCGCTTCCTGGAGTGGGCCCAGGTCCATGGCAACTTCTATGGCACGACCAAGGACGAGGTCTTCCCGCGCCTGGAAGAGGGGATCGACGTCCTCCTGGACATCGACGTTCAAGGGGCGGAGCGGGTCATGGGGCGGCATCCGGAAGCGCACAGCATTTTCGTCATGCCGCCCAGCTACCAGGACCTCGAGGTGCGGCTCAGGCGGCGCGGCCTGGACGATCCGGAGGCGATCGGCCGCCGGCTGGCGGTTGCCCTCTCGGAGATGTCTCGTTACGATCGGTATCGATATGTTATCATCAACGATGACGTCCAGAAGGCGAGCGGTGTGCTCGCCGCCATCATCCTGGAGAAACGTCACCGGCAGCAGAGGGTGCTCGGCCGGGTTCAAGAGATCCTCAAAGATTTCCAGCTACGGGGCTCAACCCAGCTCTAGGTTCCCGCAAGGCGGCCCTGGCCGCCAAGGAGATTTGTCGAAACATGGATAACAGAGGTCCTGCCATCGATAGCAAGTTCCGCCGCGTCCTGGTCGCGGCCCATCGTGCCGAGCAGCTCATGAAGGGCGCCCGCGCCAAGGTCGAGTCCGGCAAGCGCAAGCCCACCCGGGTGGCGATGGAGGAGGTCGACCGCAGCCTGGTTGAGTGGGGCTACGGTCCGCCGCCCCAGCCCGAGCCGCAGGAGCCGGAGGCTGGCGCCGAGCCGGCCGAGCAGCCCCAGCCGGCCGAGGTTCACTAGGACAAACCCCATTCTCATGAGCCGCCCCCTGCGAGTCCTCCTCGGAGTCAGCGGCGGCATCGCGGCTTACAAGTCGGCGGAGCTGGTGCGGCGGCTCCGGGCGCGAGGCCACGAGGTGCGGTGCGCGCTCACCCGGAGCGCCACCGCCTTCGTATCCCCGCTCACCCTGGAGGTGCTCTCGGGCCAGCCGGTCTGGCAGGAGGAGTACCTCACCGCCACCGGCTCGGGGGAGGAGGCCCACATCACGGCGGCCGCCTGGGCCGAGGTGATGTGCGTGGCCCCTGCAACCGCCCACGTCCTCGCCCGGCTCTCCCTGGGGCTCGCCGACGATTTCCTGACAACCACCGCATTGGCTTTCGGCGGCCCCGTGGTGATCGCCCCGGCAATGCATTCGGTCATGTGGGAGAAGCCGGCGCTCCAGGAGCACCTGGACGCGCTGCGCCGCCGGGGCGCCTGGATCGTCGGTCCGGTCGAAGGTCCGCTCGCCTCGGGCGAGGTGGGGATGGGCCGGATGGCTGACCCCGGCGAGATCGCTGCCGCCGTTGAAGCAGCGACGGGCTCCGGTCCCTTCGCGGGCCGCACGGTCCTGGTCACCGCCGGTCCCACCTACGAGGCGCTCGATCCGGTGCGCTTCCTGGGCAACCGGTCGAGCGGCAGGATGGGCTTCGCGCTGGCCACCGAGGCGGCGCGGCGCGGCGCCCGGGTGGTGCTGGTGGCCGGGCCGGTGCGCCTCGCCACGCCCTCCGGCGTGACCCGGGTCGACGTGACCACGGCCCGCGAGATGGAGAGAGCGGTCCGCGAGCATGCCCCGGCGGCCGACATGATCCTCATGACGGCTGCCGTGTCGGACTTCCGTCCAGCCCAACCCGCTGTCTCGAAGATCAAGAAGGAGAGCGGTGTCCCCCCCGAGCTGATCCTGGAAGAGAACCCCGACATCCTGGCCGGCCTGCGGGACGTGGCTCCGGATGCGGTCGTGGTCGGGTTCGCCGCCGAGACCCACGATCTGGAGCGCTACGCGCGCGCCAAGCTGGAGCGCAAGCGGGCGGATTTTCTGGTGGCCAACGACGTCTCCCGCAAGGACATCGCCTTCGACAGCGAAGCCAACGAGGTCACGGTTTTCCGGCGCGACGGCGAGCCAGTCTTCTTCCCCAGGCAGCCCAAGATGCAGCTCTCAGCCTCGCTTCTCGACCTCTTCGCGGGTATGCTTGCCGGGCGTGAGAACACCCCTGCAGCCAGCCCTCGTTGACCTCCTCTCGTACCTGAAGGACATCGGGTACACCGATGTCTATAAGGCTCGAAGTGTTGCGGCCTCCGGCCCCCTCTCCACCGGAACGGGGGAGAGGGCTGGGGAGAGGGGGAATGGGATCAACCAGGACTCCCCCGAGCTGGCCTCTCTCCGTACTGCCGCCGAAGTCTGCACCCGCTGCCGCCTCGCCCAGGGGCGCCAGAAGGTCGTGTTCGGAGCGGGCAGCCCGGTGGCCGAGCTGATGCTCATCGGCGAGGCCCCCGGCGCCGAAGAGGACAAGCAGGGTCTGCCCTTCGTCGGCGCCGCGGGCGAGCTGCTGACCAAGATCATTCAGGCGATGGACATGCGGCGCGACGACATCTACATCGCGAACATCCTCAAGTGCCGTCCGCCGGGCAACCGCGATCCCCAGCCCGACGAGATCGCGGCCTGCCGTGGCTTCCTGGAGCGGCAGATCGAGCTGATCCAGCCCAAGGTGATCGTGGCCCTGGGACGCATCGCGGCCCAGGCGCTCCTCGGCAACGACGGCCCCCTGGGCCAGATGCGCGGACAGTGGTACAGCGTCCAGGGCGTTCCCACCATGGTCACCTACCATCCCGCCGCCCTGCTGCGGAACCAGGGGCTGAAGCGGCCCACCTGGGAAGACATGCAGCAGGTGCGCGACCGCCTGCGCCAACTGCGCGTCTGACAGGCTTTTACTTCGCAGCTTCTTTTTCCTATGCGAATAAGCTATAGGCTGGACACGCCCTTGAGAAAGATGTTAACTTTCCTTTAGTCACAAGCTTATTTTGGGTCGTCTTATGGCAACCCCAGACCATTCGCCCGAGCCGGCAGCTTCATTCGATGACTTCCTGAGGAGGATGGAGCCCCGGCTCAAACGCCTCCTGGGGACCTATCGTATTCCTCCCGAAGATGCTGAGGACGTCCTGCAACAGACCCTCCTGGCGCTGCTCTACCAGTGGGACCGGGTGCGCGACCCGGAGTGCTGGCTGATCGGAACGCTGAAGCGGCACTGCCTGATGTACTGGCGCAACAGCCGGCGGCGGATCTACTCGGCGGTCGACTCGACCGTGCTGGAGTGGCTGTCGGAGCCGGTCGCCTCGAGCCAGGAGAGGACGGACATGCTCTGCGACCTGGAGAGCCTGCTGGACCGGCTCCCGTCGCGCTGCCGCTCCGTCCTGCAGCTCCGTTTCCGGCTGGGGTTCGAGCCGATCGAAATCGCGCGCAGGCTGGGCTATCGCACCTCGAGCATCGGCAAGATCACGCACCGCTGCCTCGCGGCGCTGAGCCGCGAGCTTTTCGCGGCCGGACTGACCCTCGAAGAGCCCGAGGAAGCCCTGCGGGCGGCCGAGCGCGGGTAGTTTTGCCGGAGTCTTCCCCCCGGAGGGCTTGCAGCCGGCGCTCTCTTCCTGTGTAGTGAATCCCTGATGGATACGCCGTACCTCCTTCCGCACCAGGACCGCCTCCTTCGCCGCATCGATTCGATGGAGACGCCGCTGGTGCAGGTCTGGGGCTGGCCCGGCAGCGGCAAATCGGCGCTCCTCCAGGCGCTCCTGGACCGGCACGGCCCCACGGCTCGGGACCTGAAGGCACGGGGCCTGAGCCTCGGCGAACTGGAGGACAGGGCCGTGCTCCGCAAGGCCGTCGAGGACGCGCATGCCCAGGGGGTGCGCTGGCTCGTGGCCCAGGGTGAACCGCGGGAGCGCCTGGAGGAGATGGCGCGCTGGCTCCCCCCCGGCCAGCGCCTGGTCTTCGCGGGCGAGAACCGTTGGGAAGGGGCGCCCCTGGCCGTCTCCGTCCTGCCGCCGCAGGAGATGCTGCTGAGCCCGGGCGAGGTGGCTACGCTCTGGCATCTGCTGACGGGCGAGGTGCCCTCCCCCGAAGCCGCGGGAGTGCTCTGGATGGCCAGCGACGGCTGGTACCGGCCGCTGCGGCTCGCCATCGAGGCGACCGGCGGCATGGGGCTGGACAGCGTCGACCCCGAGGGGCTCCTGGAGGTCGCGCCGGTCCGCTTCTTCCTGCGCCATGAAGTCGTGGAAGCCTTCGGGGAGGAGCAGCGGAAGCTCCTGGACGAGATCCCTTTCGACCGCCCGGAAGGGGAGGCCTGGAGAGCCATCGACGCCCGCGGCCTGTGGGTCGAAGGGGAGGAGAGAGATCGCCTTCCCACCCTCCTGGTGGCTTACCTGGAGCGGGAGCGGCAACGCCGTCATCGGACCGAAAAGCCTGAGACCCGGACCGCTCCGGCCCCGCTCCCGGTGTCTGCAGGCGTTGCAGGCGTTGCAGGCGTCGAGGGGACGCCGGTCTACTCCCTGGGCTTTCTCGGCAGCCCCTTTGCCCGGCGCCGTGACCCCGATGGCACGGAAGTGGAGCTGGACTGCCGCCTCAAGCGCGCGTTCCAGGTCCTGGCCTACCTGGCCTCTTCTCCGGGCCTGGAGGCCGGCCGCGAGGATTTGATGGAAGCGGTCTGGCCCACGGAGGGGGAGCGCACCATCGACCGCAACTTCCATCCGACGCTGAGCCACCTGCGCCGCGCCCTGGAGGCCGGCCGCAAGGACGAAACCCCGCCCCTGCTCTTCCGCAAGGGTGTCTACCGGCTCAACCCGGACCTCGTCTGGGAGATCGACGCCCTG
>DATLNC010000039.1:0-39095 GCA_035536935.1 Thermoanaerobaculia bacterium | reverse complement strand
ACGCTCACCCGCGCTCCGGCCACGGGCGCGCCGTCCGCGTCCACCACACGGCCCTCCAGGGGCACGAGCGGCCGGGGCAGGACGAATGCGATCTCGCCGGCGCTCTTGCCGGCCTCGCCGAGCCGGCGCTCCACGAGGGACGAGTCGTCCAACAGGTCGACTTCGTACCATCCGGGCTCCAGCGACTCGAAGGCGAAATGGCCGTCCGCGTCGGTCTTTCCGATACGGGAGTCGGCGGCGCCCGGGCAGGCCGTATGGATGTGCACCGCGCATCCCGTGCTGCTGCCGGTGAGGTGAGCCCGGACTTGGGTCCCTTCCACGGGCTCGCCCCGGGCGTCCACGACGCGGCCCGCGACGCGCGTCGCGGGCCGCAATCGGATCTGTTCCCCCTTCGGCTCTTCCCCTTTGACAGGTGACTCATCGGGCAGCCATCCGGGCGGGCACGCGGACAGGGGGAAATAGCCGTCGAACGAGTACGTGAACGAGCCGTCCGGCCCGCTGACCGCGGCGAGGATCTTGCCGGAGCCTTCCGTCGGCCGCCAGACCTCCACCCCTGCCAGGGGGTGACCTTCGGAGTCCACCACATGGCCGGTCATCTCCATGTCTTCCGTGGAGACGCTGGTCTCCTCCTGGACTTGCTCCTGCGCGCGAGACGCCGGAGCCAGGAGGCAAAGCATGGCAAGGCACACGAGACCGCGGACGGTCCTCTGGGTCATGGGAAATCGTCCTCCTGCCGGTTTAGACCGGAGATGGGGCAAAAAAGAGCCCGGCGTGGTGAGAGCATACAGCGGAGGCGAGACCGAGAGATTTTTCCTCTCTCCCGGCCTCGCCTTGCGGTCCTGGGGCTAAGCGCCAGCCATCAAGAGCCGGGACAGATGAACGGATACTCCCTGTCGTCGATGATGGGCTCGATTCCGAAGAAGTCGTTCAACACGGATTCAGCCGTGCAGAAGGCGCCTTCCACCCAGGCCTGATCGTTGGAATAGGCCTCGCCGACGATGAAGATGTCGGCGTCCGCTCCTTCGATCAGCTGGGATGGCTTGCGGATCTTCTGCTGCACGTCGCAGACGTCGTAATGCGCAGCGTAGGCATGGTAGCCGGCATTGAAGGGCGGCAGCGACCAATCCATGTACACCGTCTCCAGCGGCTTCGGCATGGCGTTGTAGTCGGCCTGCGGCCCGAAGTGCAACGTCGCCAACTGCTCGCACAGCATCTTCACCATGATCTCGGGAGCTTTGCGCGGACCTTCCAGCGGCTGCGTATCTTCCGAGATGGGAATCTTCCGGCCTGCGTCCGGCCCCAGCTCGAGATCCTGCCAGAAGCTGGTGTACATCTCGTCATCGTAGCTGGCGAGCAGGCCATAGACTTTTCTTCCTGCCTGATCTGGTGCGTTGTTCCCGAAGTACACCACCTGCCGGATCGGCGTATCGGTCACGCTCGGGCCGATGGTATTGCGGTAGGCAGCGGCAAGCAGTTGCTGCTCCTGTTTGAAGGTCAGGCGCTCCTGGATGCACTGCTCTACGGCCGTAATGAAACTGCTCGCCGGAGTGTAGGGCGTTTCGAGGATCGCGGTATCGTTCTTCATCGCGCTCAGGTATTTCTTGGGAAAACCTTCCCCCGCCAACTGGTCGATCACTTTTTGTGTCACTTCGTAGCTGGCCAGTTGCGGCGGGTAAGGAGTATTCACCTGGTCGAGCCACCACTCGCTGTCGAAGAACATACCGACCTTGTAGGACGGCTGCAGGATGGCGGACTCCAGATAGAGCTGCACCTTCCGGTGATTGAGCACGTCCAGGCCGTCGTGATCCTGATAGCGCGTGGCATTCGCAACCAGCTCGAGGGAATGGCGCGGCATCGCCAGCCAGGCGGCGTCCGTCGTCCCCGAAGCCGATTTCTTGTCGGGATTCTCGCGCCTCGCGAGCCCATAGTGGATCACGCCATCGATCTGCAGGATCGAGTGCAGGCGTGTATTGGGATAATACTTGAAGTGCACGCCCTTGCGCTTCGCCAGCTTAACGATGGCATCGAACAGGGCATTGAACATACTGGAATAGCCGGTGGTCAGCGTCTTGTATTCCGAGCCGGGGGTGAATTCGTTGTTGGCCTGCAGCGCAACCGCCGAGTTCCAGTTGATCACATTGGAGGTATAGCCGTTGCCGTCGGAGACATAGGAAAAGCCCTCCGAGCCCAACTGGTCGTACATCAGGTTCCAGTAGCCGATGTCCGCGAACCGTTGCCCCTTCTGGTAGACGGAGGATTCGGGCGTGTCCACGACGATGCGGCCATTCTGGTAGAAATCGCACCACTGGCGGCGGGTCTGAGGCAGGGCCTTCTCGGTCCCGGCCAAGGCTTCGATCGTATTGAAGCCCATGTCCGGCGACTCGTCGGCAGCGTAGTGATCGACGTTGTATGGTGCCGGATTGCTGGAGGTGATCTCGTTCAAATACATGTTCTTCGTGCGCAAGTAGTACAGGGGGTTGCTCGACACGTTGAAAGGCACCGAATCCTTGTCGAGGCCCAGCTCCTTGATCACGGTCGTGACGACCCGGTGCCCTCCCGCCTTGCCACCGTTGTCTCCGTTCCATTCCGAATAGCGCATGCCGCCCAATTCCACATAGGATTGCGTCTGGTCGTTCTCGAAGTGCCAGGTGCAGACACGGGCGCCGGCCGCACGGGTCCCCGGATGTTCCTTTGAGAAGTCGTACTTCCCCCAGTCGTAGAGCTCGAGCGTGTCGCCCTTGACCAGCTGCCTTGATTTGTCCTTCCCGTTCTTTGCTTTGCCCTCCAGCAGGCGCCAGGCTGTGTAGAGGCCGGCTGCACCGGCGCCGAAAATCGAATAGGTCTTGTTCTTCATGATGCCTTATTCCTCTCCGAGTCGTAGCATTTGTCCTGGCAGGTCCTTCTCAGGGATGACGACTTCGACCAGCGCGGGTTGCCTGGTCAGCTTCTTGAGGTCTTTCAGCGCGTCTGTCAGCTCGCTGATCGTCTTCACGCGGTAGCCTTTCGCGCCAAACGCCTGCGCCAGGGCCATGTAGTCCCATTTGG
Source organism: Thermoanaerobaculia bacterium (assembly GCA_035536935.1). GTDB lineage: Bacteria > Acidobacteriota > Thermoanaerobaculia > Multivoradales > UBA5704 > DATMER01. The sequence goes on along the minus strand of DATLNC010000039.1, from coordinate 36,050 downwards.
GCAGGATGTCGAAAGCGTCGAATTTGTGCTGGGGGCCCGGTTCAAACGACGTGATGTCGACGTAGACCTGCTCGATGGCATAGACGCCGTTGCTCATGACGAAGATGACGGCGTTCAGGTTGTTCCTGGCGAGAGTGGAGAGCGACTGGCAGACCATCATGAAGCCGCCGTCTCCGGCAATGGTCCAGGCTCGTTTTCCGCTCCCGAGCTGCGCTCCCGAAGCGGCGCCCGTTTCGAAGCCGATACACTGCCAGGCCGCCGAGCCGATAAAGCTGTTCTGGGAGAGACCGTAGGCGTTCGTGGCCACGTAAAGCGAGCAGCTGACACCCAAGGTGATGACGATCTGATCGAGCATCCCGCTGTCCTGCAGGAACTTCATCGAGTGTTGGAAGAAGCGGTTGTAGGTGATGGTTTCAGGCTTGTTGTTCCAGTGCGGGTCCGAATTGGAAACCCATGGCTCCGGGTAGGGGGGAGGGGCCGGGGCCACCGTCGAAAGCGGATATCCCTTGGTCTTCTTGAAACGTTCCAACAGGGCCTCCATGAAGTCCTTCATGGTTACGCCCTCGTAGACAAAGTATCCCGCGCGTACCTCTTCCGTCGTCGCCAGCACCATGTCGGCGTACTTGTTCTCGACGAGCCACAGGTAATCGTCGGTGATGATCGTGCCGAGCGTCAGGAAGCAATCGGCCTGCTGGACGAGGTCGCGCACGCTCGCGATGGAAGCGGCGTCGGAATAGGTGCCGATGAACTTGTCGCCGTCCTCGGTCAGCACCGTCTTGCCGAGCGTCGTGGTGGTATAAAGAAAGCCGCTGGCATCGATGATCTCCTGCAACAGGTCCGACAATCCGTGCCGCAGCACTTCGACCCCGGCGAAGATCAGCGGGTGTTTCGCCGCGGTGATTTGCGTCCAGGCCTGTGAGACCGCATTTTCAAGGGCCAGCGGTTCGCTTTTGAGCGAGAGCGGCTGCAAGGAGCGGGCGGAAGGTTTCGGGCAGGGTTCGCCCCAGACCTCTTTGTAACAGGCGATGTAGACCGGCCTTTTGTGGGTGATCGCCGCAATCAGCAGGTTGTCGATTTTTTCGGGTGCGCCCACCGATGTGCTGAGGGTTTCGGCGGCGACGGTGACATGTTTGTAGACTTCCTCGTCGGCCTGCAGGTTGCCCGTGGAGTGGTGATAGAGAACGTTGTACATCTTCGTGATCTGCCGGGCATCCGCGCCGGGCGCCGCGCTGATCACGACCACCGGGCTGCGCTCGACGTAAGCGCCCGCGATGGCATTGAGCGCGCTGAACGTGCTGACGCCATATTGCAGCGATACGGCGCCCAGACCCCTCGTACGCCCGTAGGCGTCGGCAGCGTAGGCCGCATCCAGCTCGTTGACAGCGCCGATGGCATTGACGCCATCGAAATACTCCAGTGCCTGGGTGAAATGCTTGACGTAGTCACCAGGGATCTGAAAGACGTCGGTGACGTTGAGCTGCTTCAAGCGCGTCAACAGATAGTCCGCAACGGTAAATGGTTGTTTGGGCATAGAGCTCCCTGGCTGCACCGGGCAGCCCAGTTTCCCCTTGCATCGAGGACGTTTAGAAACTAGGTGGCGGGAGCTGGAGGAAAATTGCAGGGCTGTGGATTGACTCGTCGGCGCGAACTTCCCGCGTCAACCACTCCTCCACGTACCTCTTCATCTCCGGTGTATCCGGAAACGGATCGCCATACTTCTTCATGGCGCGGAAGGGGAGCGGTTCCATGCGGTGCGGCTCGTAGGTGTTGCGGTCGGCGTCCTTGTCCCAGCCGTGGCTCTCCAGGAAGAAGGATCTCGTCCAACCTTCTCTTACGGGTGGCAGACCGGAGGGCTCGAAAGTCACGGCGATCTCGTCTCCGGGGGCTAGGATCACGGAGCGGTCGTCGGGCTCCTGGAGCAGCTCCTTGACGTCGCCGTAGCGGGTGTAGCGGCCGGGGAACGGGAGCCAGGGGGACTCTTCCGTGCTCCGGTGGTAGTCGTAGCCGTGCGGACCGTTCGGGGAGCGGCGGACCAGCTCGGAGAAGCCGCGGAAGCGCAGGTCCGCGCTCTGGGGCGCGAGACGGGCGACGACTTTCGCCTCTTCATCCACGGGCCTGGTGGTCCAGGCGATGCGGTCCCAGGCGAGCCACTGGTTGGTCACGATGCGCAGGCGGCGCGCTCCCTCGGGGAGCGGCGGCGTGTCGACCACCATGGTCTTGGTCTTGCCCGCGGGGAAGCCCATCTCCGGCACCAGGACCTGCCAGCCGGCGGCGGTTTCGACCTCGATCCTCGGGAAGACCGGGGGGAGGTCGGGACGCTGGGACACGGCGATGTTCAGGCTCGCGTCCGCCGGGAAGATCCAGGCATCGAGGTGCAGGCGGACCGGCGCGGCCGGCGCCTCGCCGAGGTCGAGGGTGAAGGTCCACGGCCGGGCCGCTACCCCCTGGTAGGCGCCGATGGGATAGCCGCCGGCATAGACCTCGTCGCGCTCCCGGACACGGCTCGTGGCATCCTCCCCCGCTCCGTCCCAGGCCGCGGCGACCGGCCGGAGGTCGCGGCTGGCGCGCACTTCCTCGGGCAGCGACTTGCCGGGGATCACCCGCAGGTTGCTCGCCACTTCCACTTCCGACGGATGGTCCACCACCCAGAGGCGGACGGCATCGAACCAGGCGGCCTCCCAGAGCTCCTCGGTGATCCGCAGCTCGTATCTGTCTTCGGAGAAGCCGTCGATGCGCACCAGCTCGCTCGGATCGCTCCCGGCCCAGACGCCGGGCGCGACCGGCAGGCCGATGGGCGCGTTCCAGAGCAGGTCGGTCACGAAGGCGAAGCGCTCGCCGTTCCAGGCGTAGAGGAAGGGGCAGCTCCCTTTGAGGACCTGCTCTTCCACGATCCGCTGGTCCCCCTTGGGCTGGATGCGGTTCTGCGGCACGCCGTTGGTCCAGGTCACCCGCAGCAGGTCGGGCTGCGTCCGGCGGCCCAAGCCGAAGTGGATGACCTGGCCGGCGGCCTCGCGGAACTGGTAGGCGGCGCCGGCCCTCACTTCCAGCACGGAGCCGAGCCCCTCGAAGTTGTTCTTGCTGTTCCCCTGGCTCAGCGCCTTCAGCCGCACAGTCAGCCAGTGGTTCTTGTTGCCGCCGTCGTTCTCCAGGCGATGCAGGCCGGAGGGGCCGGCGGCGAGGAGGTCGAGGTCGCCGTCGGCGTCCATGTCGGCCGCGGCCAGGGCGGTACCGGGAGGGACGGTCCCCTCGATCGGGAGCAGCTCTAGGCTCTGGCCGCGCTGGCCGAGGACGATCACGCCGGACGGACCGATCGCAGCCAGGTCGAGCCGGCCGTCGTTGTCCACGTCGAACGCGAGGACATCCTCCATCGGCTTGCCGGGCAGCCCGGATATCGACCAGGGCTCGAAGGTGCCGCCCCGGTTGTGGAAGACCGCGAGCCCGCCGGGGCCGGCGGCGATCAGGTCGGGACGGCCGTCATTATCCAGGTCCGCGCTCTCTACCGCCTGGACGGGCTTGCCCTGGGAGATGGAGCGATCCGCGAAGCGGCCCTGGCGGAGATTGTCGAGCCAGGAGATCCCCCCGGCGTGGGCCACGACGAGATCGAGGTCGCCGTCCCGGTCCAGGTCGCTGGCCACGAGGTCCCTCGCCTCCGGGAGCGGCTTCGGCAGGGCCTGCTCCCCCACGGCTTCGAGCGGACCGGCCAGGTTGTTGCGGAACAAGCCACCACCGACGGCAAGGTCCAGATCCCCCTCGATGTCGTAGTCGAGCACCGTGGCGGCCTCGCCACCCCCGGCAGTCTTTGCCTCCATCATCGGAGCTTCCTCGAACGTGCCGTTCCCCTTGCCGCGCCACCAGATCGAGCGCTTGGGGCCATAGCCGATCAGGTCGAGGTAGCCGTCGTTGTCGAGGTCGGCGGCGAGGAGGCCGGTGATCCCCGCGGCCGGGAGATCGCCCTCCGACAGCTTCGGCTCCTCACCGGCTATGCGCGCGGTGTCCATCTTGCCGTCGCCATTGAAGTCGCCCACGGCAAGCGCGCGGCCCAGGGTGGCGGTCTCGGCCACGCGGGTAGCGCGGAGCTTCACGGGCACGGGATCGCCGAAGGTCGAAGGCGGGGGCTCGCCCGCGAAGCGCTCGACCGGCAGGCCCTGGACGCCCGGCGAGAGCTCGCGCAGGCTCTGCTGGTAGAGCGGAGTCACCTTGAGGACGTTCTCCAGCCGCACCCCCGGGATGCGCGCCGCTTCGAGGTCGTTCGCTTCCAGGGCCTTCAGGAGATGGTCCAAGCTCGTCTGGGCGGGCGCCGGGGCCTGCCAGAGGATCTCCCGGACGCGCAGGAACGCCTTGGTCGCGCCAGCCCGGTCTCCGGCGCGGACCGCCCGCTGCCCCTCCTTGAGGAGGACGACGAGGTTCTCCGGCCGCAGGCGGACGAGGGCGCCGAGGGCCTGCGCCACGAGCGCATCGTTCTCCTGGGTGGCGGCCTGCTGGAAGAGCGTCCATTGGACGTCGAGGCGGTTCGGGTCCGCCGACACTGCCTTCTGGTACTCGGCGAGCGCCTCCTCCGGCTTGCCGCTCCATTGCAGCACGTCGCCGCGCAGGGCGAGCAGGTCGGCCCGGCCCGGCGCCTTGGCCAGGGCCTGGTCGATCCATTTCAGCGCCTCGTCGTTCTTCTGCTGGCGCAGGGCCGAGACCGCGAGGTTGGCGTACGGCAGCGGATCCTCCGCGGCAGCCTTCAACAGGTCGCGGAAGGTCACCTCGGCCGGGGCGGGCAGCTCGTTCTCGAGCTGGGCGAGGCCGAGGTTGCGCAGCTCCGCCGCCCGCTCTGAGATCGGAGCGGGAGCCGTGGCTTGAAGGGTGAGGTAGGTCAGGAGGAGGAGAAGGCTCCTCACCGACCCTCCAGGCTCTGGAGGTTTGCCTTCGCGACCGCGTCGTCCGGCCGCAGGGAGAGGACCTTCTGCAGGAGCTCCTTCGCCTCGGGTTTCCGGCCTTCCGCGATCAGCAGCACCGCGAGGTCGTTGAGCGCCGCCAGGTGCTCGGGGAGGACTGCCAAGGCCTGCCGGAAGTCGCGCTCGGCCTCGGCCCTCTTGTTCAAGGCCAGGTTGACCGCGCCCCTCTGGTAAATCGCGTCGGCGTTCCCGGGCGCCAGCTTCAGGGTCTCCTCCGCGGCTTTCGACGCCTCGTCGACGCGCTTCAGGATGAGGAGGAGCTGGACTTCCATCATGCGCAGCCGGAGATCGTCGGCGGCGACCTCGCGCTCCCGGCGGATGACTTCCAGGGCCTTGTCGGCCTGGCCGGCGGCGGAGAGCCTGGCGGCCTCCGAGAGGGCGATGTTCGTGGGCTCCTGGCCCGGCTGCTTCGGCTTGCTCTTTCCAGCCGCGGCCTTGGACAGCTCCTGGAACTTCGCCAGGGCCTTCTGCGCATCCTCGCGCCGGCCGGAGCCCGCGAGCGCCTGGCCGTAGACCTGCCATATCGTGGGGCTCGACTCGTCCAGGGCCGTGGCCTTTTCGAGCACGGGTAAGGCCTCGGCCCAGCGGCCGCCCGCGACCAGGGCGCGGGCATGCTCCAGCGCGATCGAGGCATGGAGAGAGCGCGTGGCCGGATCCGCCCCGGCAGGGTTCGGAAGCTTGTCCACGAACGGCTTCAGGGTCGCCAGCACCTTCTCGGGGGCGCCCGTCTGCTGGTGGGCCTGGGCCAGGAGCAGGGCCAGCTCCGGATCGTCCCCCACGTGCCCTTCGAGAACCGCGACCGCGCCGGCGGCCTCGCCGACCTGCACGCGCGCCTCGCCGAGCGTCCAGCGCAGGTCGTGCTCGACTTCCTTGGGAGGCGCGGCTTCCAGCGGCGAGAGCATCGCGATGGCTCCGCGCGGATCGCCTTGCGACAGGAGGAAGCGCGCCCGGAGCACGCGCACCTGCGGCAGATCCTGCGGCAGTCCGGAGAGCAGCTCCTCCATCTCCTCGGGGCCGCGGCCGAGCTCCAGGGCGCAGAACGCGGCGGCGAGGCGAGCCTCCCGGTCGTCCGGGTGGTCCTTCGCCCAGGGCCGCAGGAGCTTGTAGGCGTCCAGGACCTTGCCCTGGCGGCCGTAGCGCAGGCCGAGCGCCCGCGTGGCGATCGACTGCGGCGACTTCGCCGCGGCGCGCTGGAGGTACGCCTCCCCCTTCGCGTCCTGCTTCAGGGCGAAGGCGGCGCGGGCGGCGTTGAACAGCAAGGGTGGGCCCGCGGTCTCGCCGGCGGCGATCGGGTCGAGCAGGGCCTGAGCTTCCTGGAACCGGCCGAGCTCGATGTAGGCCCCGCCGAGCACGGCGAAGAACAGCGGCGGCAGCGTGCTCTCGGCCTTGTAGGGCTCCAGAAGGGCTACCACGCCCTTGTAGTCTTGCGCTTCATACTTCTGGCGCGCCTGGACGAAACGCTGCTGCAGGTCGTCCGCGGGCGCCGTCTGCTGCTGCGCCCCGGCGGCCAGGGGCGCCCTCGCGGCTAGCGGGAGAATGAGGAAGAGGACGGCTATGAGGGTACGGCGGTGTCTCATGAGAAGGGAAATAGTAACACCCGGTATATGCTTTCATGGAGATGATGCCGAAGCGCCTGCGGTCCCTCCTCCTGCTGCTGCTGGTCATTCTGGTCGCCGGGCTGATGGCCGGCGCAAAGTCTCCCGATCCCGGGCTCACCCTGGAGGCCGTCAAGGTCGATCCCGCCTCGCCCGGACCGGACACGCTCTGCCGCCTCAGCGTCACTCTGCGCAGCTCCGGCCCCAGGACCGCATCGGCCCTGGCTTTCCGCGTCAAGGTGGACGGCCGCGAGCTGCCGGTCTACCGCAACGAGCTGTTCTTCCGCCCCGTGGCGGCGGGAGCCGCGGCCGAGGTGCGGCTGCACAACTTCTGGAGCAACGAGACCGGCCGGCCGTTCCCCACGAACGGCAAGATGACCGTCGAGGTCACCCTCGCGGAGGCCCAGTGGATGGATGTGAAGACCGAGAACGGCGCCGAGGTCTGGACGGCGGCCGGACCGGTCGCGGGGCTGCCGGTCTCGAAAAGCGTCACGCTCAGCCTCAAAAAGTCCGCCAGTCCCCGTTAAAGTTGCCCTCCGCCTACCCTCTTGCGTTCTCTCTTTGTGGAACGTATGCTTGCCGCAAGTCCTTAGTCCAATTGCGGTCCTGTAAAGGAGGGTGACGATGACGCTGTCCCTCGGACGAGAGCCTCGGCCGGAAGCTCCCGCTTCCCACTTGGTGCCTGTCGGCGAGCAGATCACGGGCTTCGAGGAGCCCGACATCATCTACATGAAGCTGGTGGGCACCGTCACGGAGGACGAGGTGAGGGTGATCAACGAGATGCAGATCGACTTCTGCCGGGGACGCGACAGGGTCTTCTTCCTGATCGACCTGGCGGAGCTGGAGAGCCTCTCGAACTCGTCGCGCCGGGCGGCCATCGAGGGGCTGAACCAGATGCCGGTGGGCGGGCTCGCCGTCTTCAAGGCGCCGCTCACGGCCCGCGTGCTCGCGAAGCTCCTCGTCACGGGCATGAGGCTCTTCGGGAAGTACCTGCCGCTGCAGTTCTTCGACGACGAGGCCGCCGCGCGGGCGTGGATCGAACAGCAGCGGGCGGCGGCCTAGAGAGCGAGCTCGTCCGCCTCGTCCAGCACCCGGAAGCCCTTGGCTTCAATGGCCTTCCGGGCCTCACCGTTCGCGTCCAGAGCCGGGTTCGAGTGGTTGAGGTGGGTGAACCAGACCTTCACTTTGCCCGCCTTGACCAGCGGGCCCAGCAGTTCCATGGAATCGGTGACCAGGGGGTGCTTGATCTTGGTCACGTCCCGGTCGGGCAGCTCGTCCGGGGAGTAGAAGGTCGCGTCGAGGAGGGCGTAATCGACCTTCTCCTCCTCGATCACCTGCGGCAGGGGCCGCTTCCAGGTCTTCCAGGTATCCGTGTCCGGCACATAGAGGAGCGTCCGCTTCGGGCCGCGGATCAGGAAGGCCATGGTGTCGCTGTACTCGTCCCGGTGCGGCACCGCGAACGCCTTGACGGAGATGCCCTCGCCCAGGGGGAACCACTCGCCGGGCTTGATCTCGACGAGCTTCACGTTGCCCAGCCGGACGAGCTGGCTCCAGGGTCCGTTCGTCCGCAGGTACTCGGCCATGCGCGGCGAGACGTAGACCGGGAGGTCCCTGGTGTTCAGGCTCTCGAAGCCGAAGTGGGCCAATCCCAGGTAGTGGCCGATGTGGGCGTGGGTCAGGAGCACTCCGTCGAACGGCGCCCGGTCCACCCGCCCCTCGGGGAAGGGCTTGAAGGTGTGGACCTCCTGGATCTGCGCCGGGAGGTCGGGCGTTGCATCCACCAGGAAGGTGCGCCCGCCGGCCACGATCGCCAGGCTCGCCACCCGCCGCGCGAGCTTCGCGTCCTTCCGCGCAGCCGCGCACGCCGCGTGCTCGCAGCCCGTCTGCGGCATGCCGCCGTCCTGGGCGGTTCCGAGGACGACAACGCGGGGACCCTGGGCCAGGACGTTGAAGGGGAAGAGGAGAGCTAGGAGAGCGATCCGGGTGTTCATGGCGGAGCGACTATACTCCCGCCGTCATGCGGATCATCTCCCTCGTCCCCAACGGCACCGAGATCCTGTTCGCGATTGGCGCGGGCGACCTGGTGCTGGGCGTCAGCCACGAGTGCGACTACCCGGCCGAGGCCCGGACGCGGCCCATCCTCACCGGCAGCGCCCTGACGCCGGGGATGAGCTCCGCCGAGGTGGACAAGGCCGTATCGGCCCAGGTGGGGAGCGGCATGAGCCTCTACACGTTGGATGAGGCGCGCATCGCGGAGCTCGCTCCCGACCTCATCGTCACCCAGCAGCTCTGCCCCGTCTGCGCTGTGAGCACCGAGCAGGTGGACGGCGCCATCCAGCCCCTTCCCCGCTGCCCCGAGGTCCTCTCGCTCGATCCGAAGACCCTCGCGGACGTGATGGCTGACATCCGCCGGGTCGGCGAGGTCACTGGCCGGAACGCGGAGGCCGAGGCGCTCGTCCAGGACCTGGAGCGCCGCCTCGATGCCGTGCGCGCCCGGGTCCAGGGCCGTCCCCGGCCGCGGGTCGCCGCGCTGGAGTGGCTCGATCCCCCGTTCGCCGGGGGCCACTGGGTGCCGGAGATGATCGCGGTCGCGGGCGGGATCGACGTCTTCGCGAAGCCGGGCGACCACTCTGCCCGCCTCACCTGGGAACAGGTCAGGGAGGCCGATCCCGACATCCTCGTGGTCATGCCCTGCGGCTACGACGAGGCCGGCGCCGCGGCTCAGCTCGCCCTGCTCGGCGATGGTTCGGATCTGCGGGGACGGATGTTTCCCGTGGATGCCAACGGCTGTTTCAGCCGCCCTGGCCCGCGGCTGGTGGATGGGATCGAGCGGCTGGCCGATCTGTTTCACTCGTAAGCCACTCGATTACCTCGGTATCCGGGAAAGCCACGTGGCCTCCCCGCACCCAATCCACCCTAAAATTCGGTGACTCCAGCTCCAGCGCCGGACGCACCGCCCGCGCCGGCACCATGGAATCGCACTCGGAGTTGAGGAGCAGCGCCGGCACCCTCAGCTCCGGCAGCCGTGGGGCCACGCTCATCCGGGCATAGTAGTCGGCGGCGTCGGCAAACCCGTGCCGGGGCGCGACGATGCGGTCGTCCCACTCGCGGATCAGGCGGATTTCGCCGAGTTTCTCCACCGGATAGTCCACCGGATAGTGAACCGGCCTGCGGGCCGCCACGGCGCGGTAGATGTCGGACAGGCTGCGCAGCAGGTAGCGGCGGTAGAGCCAGAATCCGGGCGAGTCGATCTCCACCACGGAGAGCGCCAGGTCGACAGGTGCGCAGACCGCGGCCACGGCTTCCAGCCGGGGGTCCGCCGGTTCCGTGGCCAGCCGCAGCACCACGTGGCCGCCGAGGGAGTAGCCGATCATCCAGATCCGCCGGAAGCGGCCGGCCTCCGGGCTGGCCAGCGCGGCGTGCAGGTCTCCAGTCAGGCCCGCGTGGTAGTAATCGTCGCCCCCGCGGTCAGCGCCCCGCAGGTTGACCCGCAGGCAGGAGAGCCCTGCCGCCTCGGCCGCCTTGGCTCCGCGGACCATGTAATGGCTGTCGACGGAGCCTCCAAGGCCGTGGACCAGGACGAGGAGATCGTCACCCGGAAGCTCCCGCAGGCGTCCGGTCAAGCGGACGGGTCCCACCTGGGGATCGTCCACGGCCGTCTCCCAGGGGCGGGACTCCGGAGCACGCCCGGGCCGCACCGCGTGTCGGATGCCGGGACTGAGGGTCCACAGGTGGGGCATCAGGTCCAGGGCCATTCCGGGAATGGTATCTCGATTGCAATTTGCGGATGGCCTGGGCTGCCGAAGCTCGGCAGGCCCTCTGTATTCAGAAGGAGTAATCGCGATGAAGGGTAAGACGTTCGTAAACGTGGCAGGGGCTGTGGCCGTCGCGTATCTCTTCCTCGTACCCACCGGCGCCCGCGCCGAGGTGGACTTCGGTGTGCGGGCCGGGCTCTACAGCGATGCCGATGCGGGGTTCATCGGCGGGGAGCTGCTCTGGGGCGTGACCCGGCAGTGGTATTTCAACCCCAACCTGGAGTACGTGTTCGTGGACGTTGGGGACCTGTACACGGTCAACCTGGACGCCCACTATGACTTCAACACCGGCAACCCGTTCTACGTCTGGGCGGGCGGCGGTCCGGCCTTCATCTTCCAGGGTGCCGACGACGACTGCCGGCGCTGCGAGGACGAGACCGATATCGGGCTGAACCTGCTCGGCGGGGTCGGCTTCGGCAAGGGCCAGGCCCTGCGGCCATACATCCAGGGGAAGGTCACCATCTCGGATGAGACGGAGGCGGCGATCGCGGTTGGGATCCGCTTCCATTAAGGCGCTTTTACCAGGGTACTGAGCCGGTCCGCCGCGGATCGCCCTTGAACGTCGGCCAGGCCTCCGCGGGCGACCCGGTCTCGATGGCGTAGGTCATCGCGATCGGCGTCCGCAGGAGGCCGAGCACGATCCTCCCCAGCACGACTTCCAGGCCGCCGTCGCCATCCAGGTCCGCGGCCACCGGCGAGGAGAGCACCCAGCCGTCCAGGTCGCGCGGCCAGCCGGGGAACTCCCGGCCATCCGCGCGCAGCGCGTGGAGCTGGCCGTAGAGGTCGGGCACCACCACCTCCCGATGGCCGTCGGCGTCGAGGTCCACCAGAGCCGGCGAGGCGCTCACGTCGGCGCCGGTCGCCACGGGCCAGCCCGGCATCATCGCGCCCTCGAAATCGATCAGGGAGACGAACCCGGCGCCATCCGCCTGGCCGCTGCCGACCGCGATCTCGCGCCGGCCGTCGCCGTCCAGGTCCCCGACAGCGGGAGACGAGAATCCGTGCTGGCCGGGCAGGTGGGCGATCTTCTCGAAGGAGCCCAGCCGGTCCAGGAGGAAGAGGCTGCCGGCCGCATTCACCGCCACGATCTCGACCGCCCCATCCCCGTCCAGGTCCGCCACGGCCGGCGAGGCGGGCCCCATGACTCCCACCAACACCGGCCACGACCCCGGAGCCGCGCTCCCGTCCTTCCTGAAAGCCACGAGCCAGCCGTCCGTGGTGCCGGCGATGATCTCCGCGCCGGGCTCGCCGTCGAGGTCGGCCAGCGCCGGAGTGGTGTTGCTGAAGCCCCCCACGTCCCGCGGCCAGCCCGGCAGGGCGTGCCCGGCCGCGTCGAAGACGTAGAGGTGGGCTCCCTGGTCGAGCACCACGACCTCCAGGTCACCGTCGCCATCCACATCGCCGGCCGCCGGAGAGCAGAGCACGAGGCCCGCGGTCGGCTGCGGCCAGCCCGGCAGCGGAAGGCCGGTCCGGTCGAGCACGTGGACCTCCCGGTCCAGGGCCAGCACGACCTCGGCAGTACCGCCGGCAGTACGGTCGCCGTCGAGGTCGGCGACCAGGGGGGAGGACTGCTCGTGGCTGCCGCGGAGGTGCACCGGCCAGCCTGGCAGGAGCTTGCCGTCGGCGCCGCGGGCGAAGACGTCGCCGAGCGTGGCCATGGCCACGACCTCGGGCCGGCCGTCGCCGTCGAGGTCGCCCAACGCCGGGGCGGTGACCAGCCCGTCCGCGATCTTCAAGCCCTTGACCGGCCAGCCGCTCTTGTCAGCGGGACCGTTGAGGACCAGCGGCAGGCGGATCTCCTGGACCAGGGAGGAGCCGCGGACCACCACGCGGAGAGCGCCTTCGAGGTTGCGCGGCGTGCCGGCGGAAATCTCCAGCTCCGTGACAAAGGTGCGGACCTCGCCCGCTCGCCAGCGCCCGGTCGAGAGCGGGCTCTCGCCTACGATCACCCCGGGCGCGGCGGCCTCCAACTCGGCCGTGGCCTGCTCCAGGATCCGGCCGGCGTTGCGGAGCGAAACCCGGACGCGCACCCGCTCGCCCGACTCGGGCACCCCATCGCCATCGCCGCCGAGGACCTCATAGGAGTGCAGGAGGACCGCCAGCCCCGCCGCCTCCCCTTCCAGGGCCCGCGGCAGGTCGAGCAGGCCGGCGCCGAAAGGGTACGCGCGGCCGTCGCGCAGCGTGGTCTCGCCCCCCGGCGAGAGTTGGGCCGCGCCGGAGATGAGACGGGCGAGCACCCCCTCGGGCGTCAGCTCGGGATACCTGGAGAGAACCAGCGCCGCGGCGCCGGCCACGTGCGGGGCCGCCATCGACGTGCCGCTCGCCCGGATGTAGAGCTTGTCTTCGCCGACCAGATTGCCGGAGCCGGTCAGCGTCGTACCCGCGCCGCGCAGGGAGACGATGTCGCTGCCCGGCGCGGCGAGGTCCACCCGGCCGCCCCAGTTGGAGAAGTAGACGCGTCGGCCGCTGCTCACGGCGGCTCCGACGCAGATCACGTACGGGTTCGAAGCCGGGAACGCCCCCACCGCGTCGACCCCCTCGTTGCCCGCCGAAGCCACCAGGACGACCCCGTGGTCATGAGCGTACTTGAGGGCCAGCCGGAGCAGCGCGGGCTCCTCCCCGACGGAGCCGAAGCTCATGTTGATCACGTCGGCCCCCTGGTCCGCCGCGTAGACCAGGGCCGCGGCGATGTCGTCCATCTCCAGCAGCCCGGCCATGTCCCCCGCCTTGGTCCGGATCGTGAAGCCCACCCGCAGCGGCATCAGGCGAGCCTTCCAGGCCACCCCGGCGATCCCCGCGCCGTTGTCCGCTACGGCAGCGATCGTGCCCGCCACGTGGGTGCCGTGCCCGCTGCGGTCGGACGGGTCGAAGTCCCGCCCGCGGTAGTCCTCCCCCGGGATGAGCTGATACCCGTGCCGCACGTAGGCCGGGACCTGGATGTCCACGAAATCCCGGCCCGGGCGCCCCTTGGCGTCGCGCCAGGTGTTGGCCGCGAGGTCGGGATGCCGGTAGTCGACTCCGGTGTCGATCACCGCGACCGTGATCCCACCGCCGCCCGCGCGGCGGGAGCTCTCTCCCCCTGAGGACGGCCAGATCTCCGCCTGCCGCTCCCAGACCTCAGACCAGCCGGTCCGCTCCAAGCCCCAGAGGTCGGCGTAGGGCTGGCCCCAGCCGGCTTCCTTCCAGGAGCCGCCCTGGTCGGGATCGGCGAAGGCGTCGTCCGGCAGCGAGTGGATGAACGCCAGGGCGTTGGGCTCGGCGAACTCGACGCCAGGGTCCTGGCGGAACGCGGCTGCAGCAGCTTCCACATCGGCGTCGGGCGCGAGGGTCAGGCGGTAGACGCGGGAGAGTCCCGTCTCCACTGCACAGCCCACCTCCGGCGCGGGACGGTCGGCGGCCGGGAAGACGGCGTGGACCTCGCTCACGCCGAAGCGCCGGAGCAGCTTGTCGAGAGAGCCGCCGGCGGCCGCACGGCCGTTGAAGCCGACCAGGACCTCCCCCGTGACCCATCGCGGTGGCTCGGGCGCTTCGCCCGGACGCACGGCGAACGCGGCCCTGCCTGAAAGGACAGCAAGGACGCCAAGGACCACAAGGAGCGCAGATCTCCGGCGCATCGTGGGCGGTAGCCTACATGAAGCAGGGGGAGGGTCCTACATCGCCTCCCGCTGCACCGCCCAGAAGCTGTGGTACATGCGCCGGTGGTGGGCTTCGGCGTCGCGGTAGACCTGCTGGATCGAGCCCGCGTCCTTGCTCGCCACCACCAGGTTCACGTTGTAGAAGAAGGCCGCGTTGCCGTCGAGCGTGCGCAGGCCGTCGGCAAGGAGGATGAAGAAGCTGCGGCGGCGGTCCGAGGGGCCGATGTTCGTGATCGGCGCCAGCTCCTCCAGCGGCGGCCGGGTCATCTGGGCCGGGCAGAGGAAGACCAGCGCCGGGTACTCCTGCAGGTAGTAGTCGCGGCAGGCCTCCACCGTCGCGAAATGGACCGGCTGGAACCCGAGCGCCTCGGCCGCTTGCCGCGCGGGCGTGCTGTCCAATCCCACGATCAGCGCCTTGGCGGCGAGGTCGTCCTCCAGGATGGCCTGCGACTCCTCCTCCGAGGGCGGCGCCGAGGCCTGCGGCGGCAGCGGACTGGCAGCCGGCTTCTGGGGCGCCGGAGGCGCGGGGGCTGGCGTGGGAGCCGCGGCGGCCTGGGCTAGGTTCCGGCGATCGACGGTCAGGGCCGCCTTGCAGGCCGGACAGGGGAAGATCACCTCCCGCATGGGGAGCTTGGTCTCGTCCACGAGGATCGGGCGATGGCAGGCGTTGCAGTGGATCCGGATCATCACTCCTCCAGCATGGACAGCAGGGACTCGCCCTCGGGCTGCGTCTCGGACGCAATCCCTTCGGTCAGGCGCAAGGCGAGGTTCGTCGGGTTCGTGGCGTAGGCGAGGGCGGTGTCCTTGCCGATGATGCCCTTCTCCCACATCTTCTCCAGCTCGTCGTCGAACGTCTGCATGCCGTCGATGCTGCCGTCGTGAATGGCATCGAGCAGCGAGCGCCCCTCGTTCTCCCCCTTGAGGATGTAGTCGCGGGTCCGGTTCGTGGACTTGAGGATCTCCAGCACGGCGATGCGGCCGGCGCCGGCCTTGGGCACCAAGCGCTGCGAGATCACGTACCGGAACGACTGCGCGAAGCGGGTGCGGACCTGGGCCTCCTGGTCCTTGGGGAAGACGCCGATAATGCGGTCGATGGTCTTGGCCGCGTCGATCGTGTGCAGCGTCGAGAGCACGAGGTGGCCGGTCTCGGCCGCCTCCATGGCGGTCTCGACGGTCTCCAGGTCGCGCATCTCGCCGATCAGGATGACCTTGGGCGCCTGGCGGAGGGCGGCGCGCAGGGCCAGGGCGAACGACTTCGTGTCCGAGCCGATCTCGCGCTGGTTCACCGTCGACTTGACGTGCCGGTGCATGTACTCGACCGGGTCCTCGATGGTGATGATGTGGTACGCCTGCTCGTGGTTGATCTGGTTGATGATGGCCGCGAGCGTGGTCGATTTGCCCGAGCCTGTCGGGCCGGTGACCAGGACGATGCCGTTCTTGAGCTTGCCCACGTTGTGCAGCTCGGCGGGCATGCCGAGCTTCTCCAGCGTCGGGATGCCCTCGGGGATGACGCGCAGCACGATGGCGTAGGTGCCGCGCTGCGAGAAGACGTTGACCCGGAAGCGGGTCTTGCCCGGGATCGAATAGGAAAGGTCCACGGAGCCGTTCTGGAGCAGCGTACGCGTGAGGTCGCGGTCGCCGCGCAGCATGTGCAGGGCGATGATCTCGGTCTGGAACGGGGTCAGCCGCGGGAAGCCGGTGAAGTTGACGCCGACGAGCTGGCCGTCGATTTCGACCTGCGGCGGCCGGCCCACCGAGAAGTTGAGGTCGGATACGCGGTCCGACACCTTGAGCATCGCCTCGAGGATGGCGTCGAGATTGAAGTTCTTCATTCGAGCCTTTCTTTGTGCCGCCTATTCTTGCGCACTTTGGGGCTGGGGTAAAATGGCCGGGTTGTAGGAGGGCAGCTCTTGGCGAGCCGGTCGTCTCTCGAAAGTCAGGTCCATGAGAGCCAGCTCCGGGAGCATCTCGGCCCGCCGGTGGGGTCCGCCCTCGTGCTCGGGCCGAAGCCCCTGCGGTTCGATGCGGGCTCGGTCGTCCTGCTCGGGATCGCCATCGGCCTGCTGGCCACCACCCTGCGCCTCGCCTTCACCTCCGACGAGCTCGCTTTCACCCTGCTCTTCGGCGCGGCAACCGTGGCGCTCGCCGCCGGTCCGGCCGCGTTCCTCGTGCTCCGCCGCTCGCGCCGCGCCGTCCTCACGCCCTTCGAGCGCGGCCTTATCTTCGAGAGCGGAGGCCGCAAGCGCACCTTCCTCCTCCACGACCTGAGGGTGCTGGAGCTGGGCGAGCAGGAGGTCAAGGGCGGGCTGATGAGGCGGGTCGCCCTGACGAACGGCCAGGGCCGGGTGCGGTTCGAGCACTTCGTCCCGAGGGGCGAGCCGGACCTCCTCGGCAGCGTGCTCGTCCACCTCCTCTCACGGCTGGTGGAGGTCACCGAGCGCAAGCTCCGGGCTGGCGGGACGGTCACGGGCTGGGATTGGGTCCTCGGACCCGAAGGCCTTTCCGCGCCCGCCCACGACCACCCGGTGCCTCTCAGGGAAATCGGAGCCGTGACCGTGCGCCAGAACCGGGTTTCGGTCTGGCGGCCCCACGAGCGGTACCCGTTCTTCGTGGTTTCCGCGGACTCGCCGAATGCGATGGTGCTGGTGGCGCTGCTGAGCAGGGACCGCTTCTAGGGAGGGGGCGCCCCTTGAGGGGCCGGGGGTGAGGGGATCAAATCACTCTGTCGTTGCCGCCATCGACCGGAATCTGCGCCCCGGTGGTCTTCGCGAACAGCGGCCCGCACAGCTCCGCGGCCAGCTCGGCCACGTCGCGGCTGGCCACTTCCGTTCTCAGGACGTTGTTCTTGCGGTAGCTCTCCACGTCCATGCCGTAGGCGGCGGCGCGGGCGGCGAGGACCTCCTCGGTCCAGACGCCGGTGTCGAAGACGGCGTTCGGGTGGATCACGTTGACCCGGATGCCGTCCTTCCCCCACTCCAGGGCGGCCACGCGGGCGAGCTGGGTGAGCGCCGACTTGGAGGCCGAGTAGGCGCCGGCGCCCGGGCCGGGCGCGGGCACGTTCTTCGAGCCGATCACCACCACCCGGCCTCCCCTCGGGGCCAGCGCGAGCAGCGGATGGCTCTCCCGCATCAGGACCACGTTCGCATCCAGGTTGATCGACATGGTCCGCCGCCACTCCTCGAGCGGCAGCTCCGCGATCTTGCGGCTCTCCGGGAAGATGCCGGCGTTCAGGACCAGCATGTCCAGCCCGCCGAAGGACTCGGCCGCGGCGGCCACGGCGCTGCACACGTCCGGCTCGCGGGTGACGTCGCAGACCACCCCACGGAAGCCCGGGCGGTCGAGCGGGATCGGCTTCAGGTCGAGCCCGACCACGGCGGCGCCGCGGGCGAGGAGCGACTCGACGCAGGCGAGGCCGATGCCCGAGGCCGCGCCGGTCACGAGCGCAATCTCGCCCGTGAGAGCCGGAGGTCTGCCCCCCTTCCTGAGCTTGGCCTGCTCCAGGTCCCAGTACTCCATGTCGAAGAGGTCCCGGGAGGAGAGCGCACGCCAGCCGCCCAGGAGCGCCGCCCTCTCCAGGATATCCATGGTGTGCTCGTAGATCTCGCAGGCTATGGCCGCGTCCTTGGCTGTCCGGCCCGCGGTCACCAGCCCCAGCGCCGGATCGAGGATCACCCGCGGCGCCGGGTCGAGCATGGTCTTCCCGGAGACCTGGTGGCGCTCGAAGTACTCCTTGTAAGACCTGGCAAAGGCGTCCACGTCCCGCCCCAGCATCGGGATCGCCTTGGTGCGGATGACGTGGTCGGGCGTGGCCGGCCCCTGCTGGGAGAGGGTTTCAACGTCCTCCCGGCGGGCGAAGGAGAGGCTGCGGGCATCGCAGCGGGAGACGAGGACCATGGGCGCCCCCGCCGCCGTGGAAACATCGCGCCGCAGCCGGGCCGTCTCCACGGGGTCCGGCCTGGCGGGCGGAACGGAGTACGGCCCCAGGCTCCACGCCCCCTGGGACTCCAGGAAGTGCTCGGCGAGATCCACCAGGCGGATCATCTGCTCGTAGGACTCCCGGGCGGTCTCCGCGAAGGAAAAGATGCCGTGGTTCAGCAGGACCATGCCGACCGTCTCCGGCCCGGCCTCGGCCGCGAAGCGCTCGGCACAGAGGCGGGCGAGATCGAACCCCGGCATCACGTAGGGAATGACCACCACCGAGTTGCCGTAGATCTCCCGCACCCGCTCTTCTCCGCCCGGCGAGTTGGTGACGGTGACCACGGCATCGGCATGGGTGTGGTCCACGTACTTGAAGGGCAGCGCCGCGTGGAGGATCGTCTCGACCGACGGCGTCGGCGCCGAGGCCCGGGTCATATGGGTGACGAGCTCGTTGACCATCTGGGGGTCGGAGAGCGCCGCCAGCCCGGCCAGCCGCACGACCGGCCGGAGGCGCACCGGCGAGAACCCGGCCGCCTCGATGGTCTCCAGGTCCCATCCGCTGCCCTTGACGTAGAGGATGTCCTCCTCCTCGCCGAACAGATCGCGCTCGCGGATCTTGACCGACGTGTTTCCCCCGCCGTGGAGCACCAGGGACTTGTCCCGTCCCAGCAGACGGGATGTGTAGACCCGCAGTCCGAGGTCGCCTTCGTAGTCCGCGGCTTCGTCGTCGTTCCAGAGGCTCTGCATCAGCTCACTCCGTGGCGAACCACTCTTCCCGGGTGACTCCCGCTTGGCGAAGGATGCGGATCAGGAGGTCAACTCCGATATCCTGACGATGGGGGTTGGGCAGGGTGAGGCGCGTAGAGCCCCGCACAAGGAACTCATGCCGCCCGCCGGTGTACGGGCCTTCGAAGCCCAGTTGTTTCAAACGACTCAGCAGGTCGCGCCTGGATACGGCGGAAAGGCGTTTCATCCGGCGAGCCGAGGCAGCTCGATGGTGAACCCATCAATCTCGGGGATGGCCTCCCCGCGGTAGATGCTGAAGAAAATCCAGTCCTCCAGCGTCCGGACGAGATTACGGCGGCACTCCTCCAGAGTCCTGCCTGTCGCCCAGACGCCCTCGACTCCAGCGATCTCTCCGTAGTAGGGCTCCTCGTCCTCGATCTTCTCGTAGCTGGCCCGCTCCAGGGCAGCGTTCAAATATTCGAGCAGCATGGTGACTTCTCCTCGCGCAGACAACTTTATCAGGTTCGCCAGTCAAGAGCTGGCGCGCTCTTTGCTGAGAAATTCAGGAGTCGTACTACTGCGTCGTCGCAGCAGGTCCCTCTCTGTGGAGGCTCAGCCATGACCAGCCGTACGTCCCTCACCGGACTCGCGCTCCTGATGCTGCTTCTTCCCCTCCCCGCCTCGGCTGAGGGGGTTTCCGGTATTGTCGTCGCAGGCAACGAGCTGCGCGCCCAGATCTCCCTGCCCGGGGGTATCGGCGCGGATCTGACCCTGACCTTCGAGCAGGTCGTCGGCCTGACCGCGGCGAACGTCGGCCTCGACGCTTCCCTGGTCAGCCCGCTCGACACCACCCTGCTGGGGCGCCTGACCCAGGCTGCCGTCCCGGCCGCCTTCCCCGTGCTGATCCGGATCGAGCCGCCTGCCGACGGCGGGCTCTCGTTCAGCGGCCCGGTCTCGATCGCCCTTCACACCCACAACCTCCCCTATCTCCCCGGCACCCTGCTGCGGATCTATGGGGCGCCGCTGGGCGGACCGTTCGAGGACATCACCCAGTACGTCGGCAGCGGCAGCTACCGGTGCCGGGGTACCAAGGGGAGCTTCTCGGAGTTCCTGATCCTGACCGACCTGCGGCCGCTCAGCCTGACCATCCGGGAAAAGCTGGAGAGGCTCGAGGACACCCTGGAGGACAACCAGGCAATCATCGATCTGTCCGTGTACTCCCAACTGACGACGCGCGCGGCCCAGATCCGCTCCGCCTACGAGGCGGGCGACAGGAACCTGGCGATCTCCAGGACCGACCAGTTCCTCGCCCTGGTCGTGGCCAACAGCGGCTCCGCCATCCCGAACGTCTGGCGCTCGTCGCGGGACATCGTCAACGCGGCCGGCCTGCTGCGGGCCGCCGGCGAGACGTTGCGCTTCAGCCTGAGCCTGAAGACACAGCTGGGCCTGCCGTGATGCAGCCCCGCCTGGACGAAGCGCCCACCGAACGGATCGTCCCGACGCCGACGCCGGGGGCGGACGTTCCCTGGCTCTCGCCGGTGCCCCATCCTGGGGATACCCGGCTGCTGGAGCCGGGCGACCTGCTGGCCGGCCGCTACCGCATCCAGGAGCGGATCGGCAGCGGCGGGATGGGCGTGGTCTACCGCGCTTTCGACCAGGAGCTCGGCATCTGCATCGCGGTCAAGGTGCTGCGGCCCGACCTGGCGGGCGACGGCCGGGTGGAGACGCGCCTGCGCCGCGAGCTGCTGCTCAACCGCCAGGTGTCGCACCGCAACGCCGTGCGCATCCACGACATCGGCCAGGACGGCGGCTATCTCTTCCTGACCCTGGACCTGGTGGAAGGCCGCTCCCTGCGCGAGGTGCTCCGCGGGGACGGGCCGCTCTCCCCCGACCGCGCCGTGGGTATTGCACGACAGCTCGCCCTCGCTCTCGAAGCTGCCCATGCCGAGGGGATCATCCACCGCGATCTCAAACCGCCCAACGTGCTCGTGAACGGCGAAGGCCGCGCCTGGATCACCGACTTCGGGGTGGCCCGCTCGCTGCACGACCGCGGCCCCACCCGCACGGGCTCGGTCATCGGCACCCTCGCGTACCTGTCCCCCGAGCAGGCCCGCGGGGAGGTGGTGGACGGGCGCAGCGACCTTTACGCGCTCGGCATCATGCTCTTCGAGATGCTCACCGGCGAGCTCCCGTTCAAGGGCGGCTCGACGGCCGAGGACATGGCCCAGCGCCTCACCGGCGCCTCCAGGGACATCCGGACGCTGCGCGAGGACGTGCCGGCCTGGCTGGCCTCGGTGATCCGCCGGCTGCTCCAGCGCGACCCCGAACACCGTTTCCAGAATGCGCGCGAGCTCATCGACGCCCTGGACGGTCATCGCCGGTTTTCGCGCCGGTTTTCGCGCAGCTTCGCGCTCCCTCCGGCCGCCCGCCGCGCCGCCGCCGTGCTGGCCGTGACGGCCTCGCTGGCAGCCGCGTGGGTGGTCCACGTCGAGCGGAACCAGCCCGACACCACGCCGGCCGTGCCTCCGGTGCTCGCCTCGGCCGTCCCCCGCTACACGGTCGCCGTGCTGCCGCTGGCGGACGAGACCGGCAAGCCCGACCTCTCCTGGATCTCCCGCGGCCTCGCCGAGATGCTCGCCACCGATCTGGCGGAGAGCCCGTCCCTGCGGGTGGTGGACAGCTCCCGCGTCTTCCAGACCATCCACGACCTCGGGCTCTCCGGCGGACGGCTCGGCCGGGACGACCTGCGGCGCCTCGCCGACATGCTGGACGCGGACCGCGTGGTCGCGGGCCGTCTCTGGGCCGCGGGCGGCAGGCTGCGGGTCGACCTCGATCTGGGTGGGGAAGGCCCGCCGGCCAGGGTGCAGGCGCAAGGGGCCGGCGAGGGGGATCTCTTCGCCATGGCCGGCGCGCTCGGCCGGGAGCTGCGCGAGCGCCTCGCCGTGGAGCCCGCCGCCGCGAGCACCGCGCCGGAACGGACCTCGTCGCCCGCGGCTCTCCGCGCCTATCAGAGCGGGGTCGATCTCCTGCTCCGGCGCGACGTCCGGGCCGCGGTCGCAGAGCTGCGCAAGGCGGTGAAGGCCGATCCCGCGTACACGCCGGCCTGGGTGCGGCTGGCGCGCGCCCTGTCGGACATGGGTTTGCACGGCCAGGCGCTGGAGGCCGCGAGCCGCGCCGCGAAAACGCCGTGGGCCCAGACCGGCCGCGCCGTCTGGGAGGTGCAGGCCCTGGAGGCGCGCCTGCGCGGCGAGCCCGAAAAGGCCCGTGATCTGCTGGGGCAATTGGTGCAGAGGCACCCCTACGACACCGAGGCCTGGATCGAGCTCGCGGAGGCCTGCCGCGAACAGGGGGACCTGAGCGCGGCGGTCGCCACGCTCCGGCGGGTGGTGACGGAAGCCCCGACCCATCCGCGAGCCTGGTTCCTCCTCGCCAAGGCCTCGATCCTCGGCGGGGACAGCCGGCGGGCGGCCGACGAGTACCTGGTCCGCGCCCTGGTCATCCAGAACCGCCTCCAGAGCGAGGCCGGCAGCGCCGAGGTGCTGAACGCCATGGGCATCGCCTGGCGGAACCTCGGAGAGCCCGCGAAGGCGCTCGAATCCATGGACAAGGCCGTGGAGATCCGCCGCCGCCTGGGCGACGAGCGCGGCCTTGCCGCCTCCCTGCGCAACCTGGCCTCCGTGCAACTGGTCCAGGGCGACCACGGCAAGGCCGAGCAGACGCTCGGCGAAGCCCTGGCCATCCTGCACAGGCTGGATGATCCCGCGGGCATGGCCGAGCTGCACAACGACCTCGGCGTCCTGGAAGAGGAGCGCGGCCGCTATAACCAGGCGCTGGAGCACTACCGCCACGCGCTGCAGCTCCGGCGTCCTCTGAACCAGCCGCTGCCCCTAGCCGAGAGCCTGCGCAACGTGGGCTGGGCGAGCTACCTGCTGGGCCGCTTCGACGACGGCATGGTCTATTGGAGCCAGGGGCTGGAGCTCTCCCGCCGCGCCGGCGACCGGGCCGGGATCGTCCTCGGGCAGCAGGACCTGGGCATGCTCCAGATCGCCCAGGGGGATTGGGATACCGCGCTCGAGTCCTTCCTGGAGGCCCTGCAAGCGAGCCGCGAGCTCGAGCTGCCGGAGGCGGCCGCCGCCTCGCTGGGGCATATCGGCCGCATCGCCATGCTCCAGGGCCGCTTCCAGGCCGCGCTCTCCTCCTTCGCTGAGGCCCTGACCATCCTGAAAGACCTGGAGGACTTGCGCGGGCAGGCCGAATTCACCCTGGCCGAAGCCGAGACCTGGCTGGAGATGGGGAACGTCGATACCGCGGGCAAGAGGCTGGACGCGGCCGAAAAGCTCCTGCCGCAGGAGTCCAGCCACGAGCAGAAGGCCGAGCTTCTCCGGCTGCGCGCCGAGCATTTCCGGCAGAAGGGTGACCTCGGCGCAGCCCGCGGCGCCGCGGCCGAGGCGGTCTCCGAAGCCGAGGCGAGCGGCGCGGTCGTGGTCCTGCTCCACGCCCGCCTGGCGCGGGCGAGCCTCGATGGCCGCCTGTCCGAGCTGCGCGAGCTGAATGCCGAGGCGGACCGGCTGGGGCACCGCCCGCTGCAGCTGCGCACGGCGGAGGCCCTCGCCGAAGCCGCGCTCGCGAGCGGCGATGCCGCGGGGGCCGAGGCCGCGGCGCAAAGCGGCATCGAGGCCGCGCAGGACAGCGGGAGCTACGCCCGCACTAGGCGCCTGGAGCAGCTTCGGGACGCAGCAGCCAGTCGGATCGCTCCAGAGAAAACCGCAGCTCTTCCGCCCACTGGCCCTTGAACCAGACTTTCTCCGGCGCTCCGTGGCTCAGGCCGAGCCGGCCGAGCAGGGCCGCCGAGCGGTCGTTGCCGCGGATCACGGTCGCGACGATGCGCACCACGCCCAGCTCCCGGAAGGCGTGCTCCACGATCCGCGACACGGCCTCGTAGGCCAGCCCCTGGCGCTGGTGCTCGGGCGCGAGCGAAAAGCCGATCTCGGCCGTGCGCGGCCTCTCGATCTTGAGGCAGATCCCGCAGTCGCCCGCCAGCCCGCCGCCGTCCTTCAGCTCCATGGCGTATTGGAACCAGCGGCCCAGGTCGCCCGGGTTCACCCGCTGCTGCTCGCGCAGGAAATCGAGCCCCTGCTCGCGGGTCCACTGCTGCCAGCTCTGGTAGCGCGCCACCTCCGGATGATTGCGGTAGACCAGGAAGGGCTTCAGGTCCTCGTCCCGGAAGCGGCGGAGGATCAGTCGGGGCGTCTCCAGGGGCAGGGCCATGCGGACGGCATCTTATCAGTCGCGATGGAGCTGCCACCTCCGCCCGGCCGCCGCCGCTGCCGCGAGCAGGGCCGCCGCCGCGAGCCAGAGGAGGGGCTGTCCGCGGTCCGTGGCGCCGAGATAGTCGAGCTCCGGCGTGCGGTTCATCGGGCCGATGTACCAGAGGAAGAGATAGACCGCCTCGAAGAGCTTGCTGCTGCCGCTCCACACCCCGAGCGCCAGGGCGAGCGAGGGGATGAACAGGGCGCCCACGGTCCAGCCCGCCAGGGCGGCGAAGTCCCCTCCGATCACGTACCGGACGGCCACTCCACCGCCCACCGCCGCCGCCACGAGCACGCCGGCCATCCAGACCGCGGGGAGCTGCCGGCCCACCGGGCGCGGCGCCGAGAACAGCAGCTCCCCCGTGCCGAAGCGAGACTCCCGGTTGCCCATCGGCGACCAGACCAGGATCGGCCAGATCCAGGCCAGCGGTAGCACGAACTGGCGCACCCCCTGTGCAGGGGCGGCCAGCCCCGCGACGATCAGCCCGGCTGCCACCGCGTACCACCACCAGGGCTGACCTTTCAGGGCGAGCCGCAGCTCCGCGGCGAGCACCCCGGGAAAGCGGAACGCGCTCCCCGCTACCAGCGGCGTGAGGGTCACGTGCTCGGGCAGGGCCGGCAGGCTCGGCTCGTCCTCGTCCTTCTTCTTCCTCGCCGGCAGGCGCATCCTTCCCTTCGCCGGGTCGAAACGGTCGAAGAAGAGAGCCGCGATCAGGGAGATCCCCACGGCCAGCGCGAACCAGGAGAGGCGGCCGAGCACGAGGCCCGGCGTCCAGTCCAGCCCCTGCCAGCGGAAGACCTGAGCCTTGGCCTCGTCCTCCTCCGGCATCCCGCCGAGGATGAAACCGCGGTCCGCCTTGCCGAAGCGGGCATCCACCTCGCGCTGCATGTCCTGGGCGACCAGGGTCATCCCGATCGGGTCCGGGACCTTGCCCTGGTTGGCCACGGGGACGGCCAGCATCGCCGTCCAGAGGAAGAACCAGGCCACGTTGCCGAGCCCGCCGCGCAGCCAGGGGAGGGTCTCGAAGAGCACCGTGAGCGCGGCCACCAGCGCCATCACGGGCAGGACCAGGAGGAGGAAAGGCGACAGGAGCGGCCAGAGATCGATGTGGGGATCTTCGCCCGCCACCCATTGAGTCACCACGGCGAACGCGGCGAGGACTCCGACCATCGCTCCGAGCACCGCCAGGTTGCTCGCCGTCTTGCCCAGCGTGTAGAGCGGCTTCGACATCGGGGTCGAGGCCAGGATCTGCCCCACGCCGGTCTGGCGGTCGCGCTCCACGGCGTTCTTGATCACGTAGAACCCGGCCAGGGAGAGGAAGGAGTTCACCACCATGGCGGTGAGCCCGCCCACCCAGGCCGAGTCGTAGACGCCGCGCGTGTTGCCGATCCAGAGCTTGATGGCCCCGATGCTCACCAGGTAGCCGAGCCCGGCCGCGAACAGCAGCGTCACCAGGAAGCTGTAGCGCCGCACCCGCTCCAGGAAGTCGGCCCGGAGCAGGTGCCAGAGGATCCGGCTCATGCCGCCGCCGCCTTCCGCTCGCTCCGGCTCCCCTCGAGCACGTGCAGATAGGCGTCCTCCAGGGAAGGAGGCAGCGGCTTCGCGCCGGGCGGCGGCTCCTCCGATACGACGCGGGCGTGGACCCCGTCGGCGCGGCGCACCGTGCTGCTGATCTTCCAGCGTTCGCGGGCGGCGGGCAGATCGCCGCTGGGCAGCACCCACTCCCAGACCCGCCCCTCCACTGCCCGGAGCAGATCCTCAGGGGCGGCGTGGGCGAGGAGCCTGCCGCTGTCCACGATGGCGATGCCATTGGCCGTGGCCTCGACGTCCGAGACGATGTGGGTCGAGAGGATGACGATGCGCTCGCCGCCCAGCTCCGAGAGGAGATTGCGGAAGCGCACCCTCTCCTCGGGGTCGAGGCCCACGGTCGGCTCGTCCACGATGAGCAGCCGGGGATCGTTGAGCAGGGCCTGCGCGATGCCGATACGCTGGCGCATGCCGCCCGAGTAGCCGCCGAGCGGACGCTTGCGCGCCTCGGTGAGGTTGACCAGGGTGAGCAGCTCGTTGATCCGGCCGCGGGCCGCGGCGGCGGGCAGCCCCTTGACCGCGGCCATGTACTCCAGGAACTCGACGGCGTTGAGGTTCGGATAGACGCCGAAGTCCTGGGGCAGATAGCCGAGCACGGCGCGCAGCCGGTCGGGCTGGGCCACGATGTCGGCGCCGTCCCAGGCTACCCGCCCCTCGGTGGGCCGGGTGATGGTGGCCAGAATCCGCATCAGGGTCGATTTGCCCGCGCCGTTCGGCCCGAGCAGGCCGAGCACCCCCGGCCCCAGCTCCAGGCTGAACTCGCGCAACCCCCAGAAATCTCCCCGGTACCGCTTACCGACACCCTCGATGGTGAGCTTCATGGCCCCCTCCGTTCTGGCAGCTAGATACGGTGTAGCGGAAGGGATGTTACACCCCAGGCGGATTCGGAGCATCCGCCCCCTCCGCGGTCCCTCCACCGCGTCCGGATGCTCCGAAGTCGCAGGTTTTGGCGCCCGCGCTCCATGGTTATGCTCCAAGTACACTTTTTTTTCGGAGCTTATTCCTTGGATCGAAGCGCTGCCAGCCCCGATCTTGGAGCATATCGGCTCGGATTCGGAGCAAAACAGCTCTTTTGGGAGCTTCAAGCTCTTGCTTTGGGAGCATAACCATTCACCGGCCTCCTCCAGACCCAACCATATGCTCCGAATTTTTGGTAAATCGTCCTTCAGAAATGTGGGGATGCTCCGAGTACACAGGGGATCGGAGCATCCCCTCGAGGGGAGGAGCTTGGGAAGAAAGGATTCGGAGCATCGGTTACGCTTGACCAGCCGCCTGCCGCAGGAGTAGGCTTTCACGTCAAATGACCGATAACTGGTTGGCTCGCAAGTGGCGATCTTCCGGGCTCGTGGCGCTCGCGGTGGTGTTCTACTGCCTCTGCGGCATGCTCAGCTTGTACTTTACGAAGTCCTTGGCGTTCTCCGACCCGCCTGGCGGCGATGTGCCCTGGTACTTCATCAGGCAGGACGCGATCCATGGCATGTGCCTGAGCCTTTACCTCGCAGCGTGTCTGACGATCGGCACCCTGGCGATCAAGAACAAATGGCCTGGCGGCGGCGCCGGCATGATCGTTTTCGGCATCATCTGGGGCATCGCACCGGTCTGGCAGTTGGGGCTCATCTACCTGAAGAGCGACCATATCTTCCATCCCACGGCGGCTAGGACCAGCTGGCTCACCTTCGAGAGCTACGCCGGCGATCCGCTGCGGTGGGGCTGGCTGCTCCTCTTCCTCTTCGCCCTACCCTACGTAGAACAGATCAAAAACTGGCAGAAGAACCGCCCAGATTAACGCGCCGCATGCGCGAGCTCATCCGGCGGATCCCTTTCACGGCGTTCGTCCTGATTGCCTGCGGCGTCACCTGGCCCCTCGCCGCGGGAATGCGCCTCTCCCTGCTCCTGCCGCTGCTCGGCCTTTTCGGCCCGCTTCTCGGAGCGGTGGCGGTCGTCGGGGCTCTTCAAGGGCGTTCGGGCCTGAAGAGGCTCTGGCTCAGGTTCGCCCTGCAGGGCTGGCAGGTGAAATGGCTGGCCGTCGCCTTCGCGCTCCCCCTGCTTCTTCTGATTCCGGTGTCGCTGCTGGAGCGGTCCGCTCTGGCCCTGGGCCCCATCACGGCGGTGAGCATCGTCCTGGCGTTTCTGGTCGTGGGCGAGGAGGTGGGGTGGCGGGGCTTCGCCTTGCCCTGCCTGCTGGAGCGGTGGCCCGCGCCGGCGAGCGGTATCGCAGTCGGCGTGGTCTGGGCGCTCTGGCACCTGCCGAACTTCTTCCTGCCCGGATATCCCCATCGGGGCCTCCCCTTCACAGCCTTCTTCGTGCTGGTCGTGGCCTACTCGATTCTCTTTACGTGGCTGCACATCAAGACGGGAGGCAATCTGTCCGTGGCCGTGGCGTTTCACGCGGCCCTGAACCTGTTCTCTCTCGCCGGGGTGGATCCTGAACGGCAGTACTGGTGGAAGGCGCTGGTGTACAGCGGGGCTGCCCTGACGGTTGTAGCGGCTCGAGCCCTCGGGCCCGAGCCGCTACGGGACCCGGACTGACTAGTCGCCGATGTGCTCGGCCTTGATGGTCGAGGCGAGGATCGAGCCGTCCGCCTGGCGGGTGCCGCGGCCCTCGACTCGCGGGTTGTTTCCGGCCGCGAGCGAGCTCGAGATCTGCGACAGGGAGAAGAGGTCGCCCCGGCCGCTCCACTGGGTGCCGCCGTTGACCAAGATGCGGAGGCCGCCCACCAGCGTCACCGAGTCGGAGCCGACCGACGCGACCGCGCCCTCGAACTCCCGGCCGTTGCGCGCCGG
This sequence comes from Thermoanaerobaculia bacterium, assembly GCA_035536935.1. Lineage (GTDB taxonomy): Bacteria > Acidobacteriota > Thermoanaerobaculia > Multivoradales > UBA5704 > DATMER01. The sequence continues at coordinate 7,740 of DATLNC010000039.1, read as the reverse complement.
CCGGTTGTTGTCGTCGTTGCCGCCATTACCGCCGCGGCCGCGCCGGCGGTTGTTGTTGTCGTCGTCACCCTTGTCATCGTTGCCGCCCCGGCCGCGCCGCCGCCGATTATTGTCGTTGTCGTCGGCGCTGTTGCCGCCGCCGCCGCCCTTGCTCTCCCCGGTCACGACGGAAAGCGGGCTGGCGGACGCGAGCTCGTCGTCGAACGCGGGCTCGGTGGGGCTGGAGCCCTTGGAGCAGCCGGCGGTGGCGAGGGGAAGGACGAGAACCGTGGCGAGGGCCAGGGTCGAAAGCTTGGTACGGATCATGGATAACTCCCTTTCAGGTTCAAGCGGCGCCCTCAGGGAGCCCCGCGGTTGCTGTCATAGGTGTAGACAGCCGGAACCTGAGAGTGGAACAGCTACCCGTCGACCGGCTCGGCCAGGAAACGGTACCCGACCCACGGCTCGGTGGCGATGTAGCGGGGATTGGCCGGATCGGGCTCCAGCTTGCGGCGCAGCGAGCCGACATGGACGCGCACGGTATCCACGGTGGTCGCCGGAGCGCCCGTCCAGACGGTGGCGATGATCTGGCGCAGAGTGACGGGACGGCCGGCGTGGCCCGCCAGCAGCTCCAGGATGGCCAGCTCGGTGGGAGTGAGCTTCACCTCGCGCCCGCCTTGGACGACGGTTCGCCGGCCGCGGTCGATCACCAGCTCCGGGAAGCTCAGGATCTCGGGGACGGCCACCCCGGCGGGGCCGGTCCGGCGGAGTTGGGTGCGCACGCGGGCGAGCAGCTCGCGCAGGTAGAACGGCTTGGTCACGTAGTCGTCCGCCCCCAGGTCCAGGGCGCGGACCCTGTCCTCCTCCTCGCCGCGCACCGACAGCACCAGGACCGGCGTGCGGTCGGTCCGGCGGACCGCCGAGATCACCGCCAGGCCGTCGGCCCGGGGCATGGCGACGTCGGTGATGATCAGGTCGGGACGGTGGTGCTCGAACAGCTCCCGCCCCTCCACTCCGTCGGCCGCGGCGAGGGTGTCGTAGCCGGCCAGGGCCAGCTCCCGCGACAGGCTCTGGCGGATGTCGGCGTCGTCGTCGATCACCAGGATCAGGGGCTTCGGGCGGGTCATCCCGCCAGGATCTCCTCCAGCTCCGGGGCCGCGGGCAGGTCCAGGCGGGCGATCGTGCCGCCGCCGGGGCGGTCCAGCAGCTCGATCGATCCGCCGTCCGCCTCGGCCAGGCTGCGGGCGATCCGCAGCCCGAGCCCCTCGGACAGCCCCTCTCCCCCCGCGGGCAATCCTGGACCACGGTCGCGCACCTCGATCCGGACGTGCCCGTCCATGGGTTCGGCGGCCAGCTCCAGCGGCTGCCCGGCAGGCGCCGCCCGCGCCGCGTTCTCCAGCAGGTTCACCAGCACCTCCAGCGAAACGGAGGGGTCGACCCAGAGATCGGGGCAGCCCGGCTGGATGCGGACCTGGACGGCCCTCTCTTCGAGGATGAGCGCCAGGCTCTCGCGGGCCGCGCGGAAGAGGCTGCCGGCCGGCGTCGGCTCCGGATGGGGGCGCGCGACCCCCGCTTCCAGGCGCGCCAGGGCGAGGAGATTGTCGATGCGGCGGGTCAGCCGCTCCTGCTGGCGGGAGAGCGAATGCAGGCTGGCGCGCTCCTCGGGCCGGCCCGAGAGCCTGCGCTCCAGGCTCTCGATCTCCAGGCGCATGGAGGTGAGAGGAGTGCGCAGGTCGTGCGAGACCGCCCGCAGCAGCGCGGTCTTCAAGGCGTCGCTCTCGCGCACGGCTTCCAGGTGCGCCGCCTCCCGGAGCAGCCCCTCGCGCTCGACGGCGAGGGCCAGCAGGCGCACCGCCGGCTCCAGGACCGCCGGCGGAGCGGCGGGCTCCTCGGCGAGCAGGACTCCGCCGACCTGACCGCCGATCTGGAGCGGGATGTAGCTGGTCACGCCGTCCTCCAGGATGCGGGAGCCCCTGCGGGCGGCCTCGACGAACGTGTTGTCGACCTCCGGCGTGCCGATCAGGAAGACCGGTTCGCTGCCGGCGAGGACCAGCGCCCCCGAATCGGCCCCGAGGGCGCGCAGCGTCCGGGCAGCGGCCTCGCCCGGGCTGGCGGTGAAAAGGCCGGAGGAGAGGTCGTACAGCACCTCCAGCTCCCGCTGCCGGGCCAGGGCCCCCGCTGCCTCCTGGCGGGCACGGGCCACCAGCCGGCTGACGAGGGTGGAAGCGGCCAGGAAGCAGCCGAGGGCCACCCAGTTCGAGGGGGCCTCGATGATGAACGTGCCCGTGGGATGGAAGAAGAAGAAGTTCAGGCAGAGCGTGGCGGCCACGGACGCCACGGCGCCGACCGTCCAGCCGCCCCAGGTGGCAAGGCCGAGCACCGCGACCAGGAGCAGGAGGCCGGCGGTGATCTCGTTGGCGCCCGCGGCGCGGCTGACCAGGATCACGCCGCCCAGGGCGAGCGGCACCGCGGCCCATTTCGCCAGGAGCTGCCCCCACCGTGCCGGGTGTCTATCCATAAATACCAGTCTACTCAGATCTCCACCTGCATGCCGATCTCGATGACGCGGTTCGGCGGCAGGCGGAAGAATTGTGTGGGTACCTGGGCGTTGCGGCCCATGAAGATGAAGAGCCTGTCGAGGATGCGCCCGACCGGGCCCTTGCGCCGCGACAGCACCGTGCTCCGGCTGAGGAAGAACGTCGTGCGGTCGGGCTCCACCCCGATCCCGCGGAGCACGGGGGGAATGTCCGCGTCTTCCATGAAGCCGTAGCGGATGATGACGCGCTGGAAGCCCTGGCCCAGGTCTTCGACCGACAAGCGCTCCGCCTCGGGGACGTGCGGGACCTCCTCGTTGCGCACGGTCAGGAAGAGATTGCGCTCGTGCACCACCCGGTTGTGCTTGAGGTTGTGCAGCAGGGCCGGCGGGGTGCCGGTCGCCTGCCCGGTCAGGAAGACCGCGGTCCCGGGGGTGCGCGGGATGCCCCCGGCGACCACGTCGTCGATCACGAGCTGCGGCGCGAGGGAGACCTCGGCCTGCCGGGTCGCCAGGGAGGAGCGCCCGCGCCGCCAGCTGGTGAAGATCACGAAGGTGCCCGCGGCCACGACGAGCGGGAACCATCCGCCCTGCGCCACCTTGACGATGTTGGCGCCGAAGAACGCGACGTCGACCGTCAGGAACACCGCCGTCACGCCCGCCGCGGCCCAGAGCTTCCAGCCCCACACCCGCCGCGCTACCACGAACGCGAGGAGCGTGGTGATGATCATCGTCGTCGTCACCGCGACGCCGTAGGCGGCGGCGAGGTTGCTCGAGGTGCGGAACCCGACCACCAGCGCGATCGTCGCGATCATCAGGCCCCAGTTCGCCAGCGGAACATAGATCTGGCCGATCTGCCGCTCCGAGGTGTGGACGATCTCCATGCGCGGCGCGTAGCCGAGCTGGACCGCCTGCCGGGTGAGCGAGAAGACTCCCGAGATGACCGCCTGGGAGGCGATGACGGTCGCCATGGTTGCGAGGATCAGCATCGGGTACAGGGCCCATTCCGGGGCGAGCCGGTAGAACGGGTTGTCCGCCGCGCCCGGATCGCGCAGCAGCAGGGCTCCCTGCCCGAAGTAGTTGAGGAGCAGCGAGGGCGCGACCACCGAGAACCAGTCGATCTGGATCGGCGCCTCGCCGAAGTGCCCGAGGTCGGCATAGAGCGCCTCGCCCCCCGTGGAGACGAGGAAGACCGCACCCAGGACCAGATAGCCGCTCAGACCGTTATGGACAAAGAACCTGTAGGCGTACAGGGGGTTGAATGCAGCCAGAACGGCCGGCTCGCGCACGATGCCGAGCACGCCGAGGACAGCGAGGGTCCCGAACCAGATGAGGATCACGGGCCCGAAGACCAGTCCCACCCCCGCCGTTCCCCGCCGCTGGAAAAGGAACAGGAGCACGAGGATCACAATCGTCGCCGGCACGACGTAGCGCTCGAGCTGAGGGGCCACGATCTTGAGCCCTTCAACGGCGCTGAGCACCGAGATGGCCGGCGTGATCATGCCGTCCCCGTAGAGGAGAGCGGCGCCGAAGAGGCCGAGGCCGATCAGGAGCCAGGAGCGTTTGCGCATCTTGCGCGTGGCGAGAGCCATGAGGGCCAGGATCCCCCCCTCGCCTTCATTGTCGGCGCGCAGGACGTAGACGTGGTACTTGAGCGTTACCACGATCACCAGCGTCCAGACGATGAGCGACAGCACGCCGAGCACGTTGTCACGGGAGACCGGCACCGCGTGCGGGCCGAAGAAGCATTCGCGGAGGGCGTAGAGAGGGCTCGTCCCGATATCGCCGTAGACGATGCCCAAAGCGGTCAGGGAGAGGATCGCGAGGCGCGCCGAATGGCGTTCACCCGCGTGTCCCTCCAGGTCGAGGGTAGTTGCACCGACATCCATGGACCGGAGCCTAGAGGCCCGGCCCTAAAGAAGTCCGGAACGGGAACGAAAGAAGTCCTAAAGATCCGCCAGCCGCGCTTCGAGCCGGGCCTTCAAGGCCGGCCACTCGTCGGCGAGCACGCTGTACATGACCGTGTCCCGCACCTCGCCGTTGCTGCGGATCTGGTAGCGGCGCAGGACGCCTTCGTGCACCGCGCCGAGCTTCTCGATGGCGCGCTGGCTCTGGAGGTTGCGCAGGTCGGTCTTGAGCTGCACGCGGATGGCGCCGAGCGTCTCGAAGGCGTGCCGGAAGAGCAGGAGCTTGCTCTCGGGGTTGACCCGGCTCCCCTGGTGGGCCTTGCCGATCCAGGTGCGGCCGATCTCGATCCCCCGGTGGTTGGGACGGATCTCCAGATAGCCCGAAACGCCCGCGGGCTTGCCGGTCTCGCCAAGGATCATCGCAAAGGTGAGGGAGGCGGGCCTGCGCATGGTCTCGCCGATCCAGTCCCGGAAGGCTTCATAGCTGCCGTCCCGCGGCAGGTCGGCCATCCACTGGAAGACCTCGGGCTCGGCGTGCTGCCAGAGGCCCGGCGCATGGTCCAGCGACAGCGGTTCGAGGCGGAGAATCGTGCCTTCCAGGTGTACCGGTTCGACTTTCATGGCGCGGGAGTTTACACTCCGCTCGCAATCCCGTCAGCGGAGGAATGTTCATGAGTGACGTCGTGCGCCGCTGTGCGCTCCTTCTGGCCTTGCTGGCCCTCGGCGCTTGCGGTCCGGTCCCCACCGAAGAGACGCCGGAGCCGAGGCCGGAAGCGGATACCGCCTCCGCCAAAGTGCCCGCGAGCTTCAAGCGGACCGAGTCCGGCGGGGTCCGCGACACCGGAAACTTCGTGGTGCGGTATGAAAAGACGGAGAACGGGGACTACCAGGAGCTGGAGGCGATCTTCCGCGAGGTGCGGCTGCTGGAGGACACGGTCAAGGAGCTGAACGGCGTATTCGCTCTCCCCTCGCAGGTGCCGGTGGTGTTCCGGGAGTGCGGCGACGTGAATGCCTTCTACGATCCCGAGACCCAGGAGATCTCCCTCTGCTGGGAGCTGGTCGAGTCATATGCCGAGATGTTCCTCTCGGAGGACCAGACAGAGGAGGAGGCCGAGGAGGGGGGCGAGGCCGTGGCGGGCGCGACGCTCTTCACCTTCTTCCACGAGCTCGGGCACGCCCTGATCGACCTCTACGACCTGCCCGTCACCGGCCGGGAGGAGGACGCGGTGGACCAGCTCGCCACGATGATCCTGCTCGAAGGTGGCGAGGACGGTGAGATGGCGGCGCTCAACGGCGCCTGGTCGTTCCTCACGGAGGAGGAGGAAGCGGAAGAGGAGACGGAAGAAGAAGAAGAAGAAGAAGAAGAAGAGGAGCTCGCCTTCTGGGACGAGCACTCGCTCGACGAGCAGCGCTTCTACAACATCGTCTGCTGGAGCTACGGCAAGAACCCCGAAGGCTTCCAGTACCTCGTGGACGACGAGACCCTGCCCGAGGGCCGCGCCGAGCGCTGCCCGGCCGAGTACGACCGCATGTCGAGGAGCTGGGACGCCCTGCTGGACCCCTACGTCAAGGAGTAGAGCCCCCTCCCCTACCCTCCCCCGCTGCGCGGGAGAAGGGGGTTCGGAGAAGAAGGGTTCAAGAGACCTGAGCGCGGGGCCGGCTCCCTCTCCGCCAGAGCCGCCTTGCGCTCCCCCACCCAGGCCTTGATGTTGGCTTCCAGCACGTCGAGCGGCAGCGCTCCGTTGCCCAGCACCTGGTCGTGGAAGGCGCGCACGTCGAAGCGGTCCCCGAGCTCCTTGGTGGCCATGGCGCGCAGCTCCTTGATCTTCAGCTCGCCGATCTTGTAGGCCAGCGCCTGCCCGGGGTTCACGATGTAGCGGTCCACCTCGACCACGATGTCGTGCTCGGCCTTGCCTGCGTTCTTCTTGAAGTAGTCGATCGCCTGATCGCGGGTCCAGCCCTTGGAGTGCATGCCCGTGTCCACCACCAGCCGCACCGCCCGCCACATCTCGTAGGTGAGCTGGCCGAACTTGGAGTACGGATCTTTATAGAAGCCCATTTCGGTGCCCAGGCTCTCGGCGTAGAGGCCCCACCCTTCGACGAAGGCGGTGTAGCCGTCGAACTTGCGCCACTCCGGGACGTCCTTCATCTCCTGCGAGAGGGAAATCTGGAGGTGGTGCCCAGGCACGGCTTCATGCAGGGTCAGGGCCTCCATCTCCCACTTGGGACGGGACTTCAGGTCGTAGGTGTTGACGTAATAGTAGCCCGGCCGGCCGGCTTCCAGCATGCCGCTGTCGTAGTAGGCGGTCGTCTGCGACTTCTCGGCGTAGGACGGGATCGGAATCACCCCGTAGGGGAGCTGCGGCAGCTTCCCGAAGAGCTTCACCAGCTCGGGGTCCGCCCGCTTGGCCACGTCGCGGTAGCCGGCCACCAGGTCCTCGGGCTTGTCGTAGAAGAACTGCGGATCGGTGCGCAGGAAGACGAGGAACTCTTCGAAGCTCCCCTTGAAGCCGGTCGAGGCGATCACCTTGTCCATCTCGGCGCGGATGCGCTTCACCTCGGAGAGACCGAGGTCGTGGATCTGGTCGGGCGTCATGTCCGTGGTCGTGTACTGCTTCGCCATGTAGGCGTACCAGGCCTGGCCCTCGGGCAACGCGCTCATGGCGATCGATTCCCGCGCGGACGGCACGTAGGTCTCCGCCAGGTAGCGGTGGAGCTTGCGGAACGCGGGCAGCGCCTGCTCCTGGTAGACCCGGACGGCCTGGCGCGTGAGCCGGTCGCGGTCCGCCGGCGGGATGCTCTCCGGGATCGCCGTGAACGGCTTGAGCAGCGCGCTCGCCATGGGGTCTTCGGTGATCAGGTTCTGCACCTGGCCGGGCACGTCGCGCAGGGTGATCCGCGGCGGCGTGACCCCGGCGGCCAGACCCTTCTCCAGCCGCTCGAGGGTGTTGTCCACCAGCTTGGGCACGCCGCGCAGACGGGACAGGATGTCCTCGTACTCCTTCACCGTCCGGGCCGGCATTTGGATGAGGGAGGCGGGCACGTTCTGCTGCAGGCCCCCCATCTGATCCATGACCAGGTACTCGCTGGGGAAGCGCTGGCCCTCGAGGCCGTTGCGGATCTGGCGGACGTAGAGGTCGTAGTGGACCCGGTCCTTCTCTGCCAGCTTGGAGCGGTCGATGGACTCCGCCGCAGCCAGGATCTTGCGGTCGAGCGCCCGGCGGGCCTGCATGGCGGCGAGCGACTGGTCGCTCCAGAGATGATTCCGGCCCGGCACGCCCAGGGAGGTGGACAACTCGGGGAACTCCCGCAGGGCCCACT